>JANJVG010000153.1 GCA_024710165.1 Burkholderiaceae bacterium | reverse complement strand
CGGCCCGTCTTGCGGCCCAGGCGGCCGGCGGCCACCATTTCGCGCAGCAGCGGGGCGGCGCGGTACTTGCTGTCGCCAAACTCGGCCAGGTACACATCCATCACGGCCAGGCACACGTCCAGGCCCACCATGTCGGCCAGGGCCAGCGGGCCGATGGGCTGGTTGCAGCCCAGCTTCATGCCGGCGTCGATGTCTTCGGGCGTTGCCAGGCCCTCGGCCAGCACGAAGAAAGCCTCGTTGATCATGGGCACCAGGATGCGGTTGACCACGAAGCCCGGGGCGTTCTTCACGGTGATGGGGCTCTTGCCCAGCGCCACGGCCATGGCCTTGACGGCGTCGTGCGTGGCGTCGCTGGTCTGCAGGCCACGGATGATCTCCACCAGCGCCATCATGGGCACGGGGTTGAAGAAGTGCATGCCGATGAACTTGTCGGCGCGGCTGGTGGCGGCGGCCAGCTTGGTGATGGAGATCGACGAGGTGTTCGAGGCAATGATCACGTCGGGGCCGACGATGCTGTCGACTTGCTTGAGGATCTTGAGCTTGAGTTCGTAGTTCTCGGTGGCGGCCTCGATGACGAGTTGCGCGGCCTTCAGGTCGTCGTAGCTGGTGGAGATCTGGATGCAGCCCAGGGCGGCGTCCTTGTCCGCCTGGGTGATCTTTTCCTTCTTGATCAGGCGGTCCAGGCTGCCTGACACGGTCGCCAGGCCCTTTTGCACGGCGGCGTCAGAAATATCGACCATGACGACCTTGATGCCCTTGACCGCGCAAGCCTGCGCGATGCCGTTGCCCATGGTGCCCGCGCCGATGATGCCAACTGTGGTGATGCTCATGTGAAATGCTCTCTGAGAAGTGAAACAACAGGCACCATCGTATCGGGAGTTGACGCGCGTTTTGTTGCACCCGGGGGCTTGCCGAAAGGGAGACCGCCGAAAATAGAGAGCGTTTTTGGCCTCTAGCCCTTTTGCAGCAATTGCCAATAGCTATTTATCTTATAGCATTCTCAGGCCTTGAAGCGCTTGCGCGTCAGCGCCACGGCCACCCAGTAGGCGGCCACGGTGGTGGCCACCATCACCAGGCCGTGGCGCAGTGGCTGCTGTGGCCACTGGTCCATGAACAGCGGGCGCACCAGTTCGACTGCGTTGGTCAGCGGAAGCCAGTCCGAGATGGCGCGCACCAGGGGCGGCAACTGCTCGCGCGGAAAGAACACGCCCGAAAGGAACATCATGGGCGTGAGCACCAGCGTGAAGTAGTAGGTGAAAAAGTCGTAGCCCTTGGCCAGCGCGTTGAAGATCAGCGCGATGCTGGAGAACATGACGCCCACGCACAGCAGCACGGGCCAGGCCACCAGCAGCTTGGGCGAATGGCTGATGCCCAGCGCCAGCATCACCCCCAGAATGGCCGTGACGGTAAACAGCGCCTTGAAGGCCGCCCAGAACATCTCGGCCAGCACCACATCGTCCAGCGCCACGGGGGTGTTCATGATGCCCTCCCAGGTTTTTTGCACATGCATGCGCGAAAAAGCCGAGTACAGCGCCTCGAAGCTGGCCGCATTCATCGCGCTCATGCAGACCGAGCCACTGGCAAGGAACAGGATGTAGGGCACCTGCTGCCCGTTCACCTGCATCTGGCCCACGAGCGCGCCCATGCCGTAGCCAAACGCCACCAGCCACATCAGCGGCTCGGCAATGTTGCCCACCAGGCTGGGGATGGCCAGCTTGCGCCACACCAGCAGGTTGCGCAGAAACACCGGCCAGAAACGCAGGGAAAGGCTGGGCGGGCGCCACACCGAGGGGGTGGAGGGCGCTGCGGCGGGGGACGAAACGGTTTGCATGCCCGTATTGTGCTGTGCAGCCAGGGTGCACGGTGGCCGCTCCAATACCCTTTGCCTCCGGTTTGGATTGACCTCCCCGCCAGCCACCGGCCCGAGGGCACCGTAGCATCCGCGCCATGCCGGGCACCCGGCAATGCGAGGAAACCATGTTGCAACGACGATCTCTGCTGGGGGCTGGCCTGGCGGCCGCGCTGCCCTGCTGGGCCGCAGACCCGCAAGCCCAGGAACTGATCCGCGCCGGTGGCGTGGTAGTGGCCTTCCGGCATGCGCTGGCGCCCGGCACCTTTGACCCACCCGGGTTTCGTCTGGGCGACTGCAGCACCCAGCGCAACCTGAGCGAAGCGGGCCGGGCGCAGGCGCAGCGCATGGGCCGCTGGTTCCAGGCCCGGGCACTGGTGCCCGCGCAGGTGCGCTCCAGCCCCTGGTGCCGCTGCATCGACACGGCCCGGCTCGCTTTTGGCCCGGCGCAGGTGTGGCCGGCGCTGGGTTCGCCCGCAGGCACTTCCGAAGTCACCCACGAGGCCCATGTGCGCGAATTGCACCAGGCGCTCGGAGCCGCCACCCGGCAGCCGGGCCGCTTCGAGGTCTGGGTGACGCACATGTTCGTGCTGTCGGCGCTGGCGGGCGGCACGACGGCGGTGGGCGAAGGGCTGGTTCTGGGCCTGGATGCCGCTGGCGGCCCGCGCGTGCTGGCGCGCCTGGAACCCGGCCTCTGACCCGCGCCGCACTGCGACGCCCGCTCCGGCCGTGCCGCCACAAGCTCGCGTAGAGTTGGGGCGACGACGCAACCCGTCGATGCGCCATCGCGCAGCCTTGCACGATCTTCCCCTGCCCTTTCGAAAGCACCCCATGACCACCCTCGGAACCCCTTTGATGCCCCACGCCACCAAAGTCATGCTGCTCGGCGCCGGAGAGCTGGGCAAAGAGGTGCTGATCGCGCTGCAGCGCCTGGGCGTGGAGACCATCGCCGTGGACCGCTACGACCACGCCCCCGGCCAGCAGGTGGCGCACCATGCGCGCACCATCGCCATGAGCGACCCGGAGCAACTGCGCGCCCTGATCGAGGCCGAGCGCCCGCACCTGGTGGTGCCCGAGATCGAGGCCATCGCCACACCCATGCTCGAAGAGCTGGAAGCCGCAGGCACGGTGCGCGTGATTCCGACGGCCCGCGCCGCGCGCCTGACCATGGACCGCGAGGGCATCCGCGTGCTGGCTGCAGAGACGCTGGGTTTGCCCACCAGCCCCTACCAGTTCTGCGACTCGTTGACCGAGCTGCAGGCCGCCATTGATGGCGTGAACGGGGGAAAAGGGGTGGGCTACCCCTGCATCGTCAAGCCCGTGATGAGCAGCTCGGGCAAGGGCCAGAGCAAGATCGACGGCCCGGCCGATGTGCAGCAAGCCTGGGACACCGCCATGGCCGGTGGCCGCGTGAGCCACGGGCGGGTCATCGTCGAAGGCTTCATCGACTTCGACTACGAAATCACGCTGCTGACAGTGCGCTCGCTGGGGGCCGACGGCACGCCCGTCACCAGCTTCTGCGACCCCATCGGCCATGTGCAGGTGAGCGGCGACTACGTGGAGAGCTGGCAGCCCCACCCCATGCACCCGGCGGCGCTGGAAAAAGCGCGCCAGATCGCACGGACCGTGACGGACAACCTGGGCGGCCAGGGGCTGTTCGGCGTGGAGCTGTTCGTCCAGGGTGAGCAGGTCTGGTTCAGCGAGGTCAGTCCGCGCCCGCACGACACCGGCCTGGTCACGCTGTGCACGCAGCACCAGAGCGAGTTCGAGTTGCATGCGCGCGCCATCCTGGGCCTGCCGGTGGATACCAGCCTGCGCAACCCCGGCGCCAGCGCCGTGATCTACGGCGGCGTGGAGGCTGTGGGCATCGTGTTCGACGGAGTCGATGAAGCGCTGCGCGTGCCAGGCACCGACCTGCGCCTGTTCGGCAAGCCCGAGAGCTTCGCCAAGCGGCGCATGGGCGTGGCACTGGCGCGTGCGGGTGATGTGGAGACGGCGCGGGGTAATGCCAAGCTCGCGGCCAGCAAGGTCAAGCCGCGCAAGGCGTGAAGCTAAAAATTTAAGCCGAATTGGCCTTGAACGCTTATCCAGTAAGCGCTAGTAGCTATGTTTTTAGGAATTCTCTCGCCACCCAAGCCCAGCGCAGGAAAAGAGCCGGTGGATAAGGCGCGGGCTCATTCCCCGCCCCCCAGCTCGCTCTCGATTTGCTCGATGCTGGGCAAGCTGGTTTGCAGTGCGGCGGGCAAGGATTCGACGAGCTGGTATTCCGCCACACCAATGGGCTGGGCGGTGTCACGCAGCGCGTATTCGGCCACCACCTTGTTTTTGGTCTTGCACAGCAGCAGGCCGATGGTCGGGTTGTCCTGTTCGGCCTTGACCTGCATGTCCACCGCCGTCAGGTAAAAGCCCAATTGCCCCAGATGCTCGGGCTTGAACTTGCCGCCCTTGAGCTCGATCACCACATAGCAGCGCAGTTTGAGGTGGTAGAACAGCAGGTCGATAAAAAACTCTTCGCCGCCCACGTTCAGCATCACCTGCCGCCCCACGAACGCAAAGCCCGCGCCCAGCTCCAGCAGGAATTCCGTCACGTGCTTCACCAAGGCGTGTTCGACCTCGCGCTCTTGTGCCTCGTCGGTCAAGCCCAGAAAGTCGAAACGGTAAGGGTCTTTCAGCGATTCGCGCGCCAAATCGGACTGAGGCTTGGGCAAACTCGCTTCGAAGTTGGTGACGGCGGAGCCACTGCGCTCCAGCAAGCGGGTTTCGATCTGCATCACCAACACATTGCGCGACCAGTTGTGCTGGATGGCTTGGGCCGCATACCAGCGGCGGGTTTCGGGGGTGGAGAGCTTGTCCAGCAGCGCCAACTGGTGATACCAGGGCAATTGTGCAAGCACCGCTTGCACAAATTCATCATCCGGCCACGCCTGGGCAAAAGACCGCATGTACTTGAGGTTGCGCGGCGAAAAGCCCTTCATCTCGGGGAACGCCGTGCGCAAGTCATGCGCCAGCCGCTCAATCACCTTCGCACCCCAACCTTGGCTTGCCTGCCGCGCCAGAATGTCGCGCCCGATCTGCCAATAGAGCAACACCAGCTCGCGGTTCACCGCCAGCGCTGCGCGCTGCTGGGCGTTGTGGATGCGGGTTTTCAGGTCCAGCAGCCAGTCGGCGTAGCCTTCGGGCGTGGGTATGAGGGAAACAGGTTGATCGCTCATGGTTGGTTTCCCTTCATGCCACCGTGACCTGGCCATTCATCAGCAGGGGCAGCAGCCAGTCGCGGAGTTGGGTGAGTTGCTGGTTTTCCTGCTCAAAGCGCATCCTGGCGCTTGAGGATGGATGTGACCGCATCAGTGAACTGTTCGACAACATTCAAATCAGGTAGCCGAGCCGCATCAGATGCAGGATGCAGGGGATTTTGACCCGTGAGTCTTCGCTGAAAACCATCGGAACTGCTCTCCCTTTTTTTTACCTCACGGGATGCACGACCTTCATCGGACGTATCTCGAAGTGGTCCGCAGGCTTCATCAGTCTAGCAAGAGGGGTTGCCCAGACAGTGCCGAAAGCGTGCTTGATGGGAGGTCTGGTTTCAACCGTCCTCGCGAATCTGCCGCCCGGTGAGCTTGAGGAACAAATCCTCCAGGTTTGCTGGCCGGTGCAGCGTGCGCAGGTGGGGGTGCTGCAGCAACGCGTCGAGCAGGGGGCGCGCTTCGCGGGTGTAGAAGAACACCGTCTCGCCACTGACCTCGGTGCGCGCCGCCAGGGCCAGCAGGGCATCGTCGTGCGCCAGCGCCAAGGCGCCTGCGCCGTAGACCTCCACCACTTCGGGCTCCAGGTGCTCGGCGATCAGTGCGCGGGGGGCGCCTTCGGCGATCTTGCGGCCGTGGTCGAGCACCAGCAGGCGTGAGCACAGGCGCTCGGCCTCGTCCATGAAGTGCGTGGTCAGCAAAATGGAGGTGCCCGCTTGCAGCAGGCGCTGCAGCCGCTCCCACATCAGGTGGCGGGCCTGGGGGTCCAGGCCGGTGGTGGGTTCGTCCAGCAGCAGCAGGCGCGGCGCATTGACCAGCGCGCGGGCCAGCGACAGGCGCCGCTTCATGCCGCCCGACAGTTCACCCGGCTTGGCATGGGCCTTGTGCGTGAGTGCGGCAAATTCCAGCAACTGCGGCGCGCGCTCGTCCATCACGCTGCTGCCCAGTCCGAAATAGCGGCCGAACACGTGCAGGTTTTCCAGGCAGGTGAAGTCGGGGTCGAGCGAGTCGAACTGCGTCACCACGCCGATCTCGGCCTTGATGCCCAGGGCGTCGCGTGGCATCTGCAGCAAGGGGCCGCCGCCCGCAGGCTGGTAGATGATGCTTCCGCTGTCGGGCGCCGTGAGCCCCAGGCACATGCGGATGGTGGTGGTCTTGCCCGCGCCGTTGGGGCCGATAACGCCCAGGCATTCTCCGGGTGCCACGGCAAACGACACGTCGTTGACCACGGTGGTCTGGCCATAGCGCTTGCAGAGGTGGTGAACCTCGAACAGAGGCGGTGTCAGGGGAGGAGGCGCGAAGGATGAAGCCATGGGTGCATTGTGGATCAAAGAGGCGGCCAGGGCAGGGCACGCAGTCTTTGAATGCTACTAAAACAATAGCATCAAAATTGCTGAAGACCATGAATTTTTGATAGTCGTCAAGTTTTGTCGGGATGTCACATTTTCAACACGGGAATCTCTGTCAATCCGTGCATACTATTGGTTTGCAACAAGGGGTTACGAAAGTCGCGCATGAGTAAACAATCACATCCGGGCTCTCCGTACGAGCGGCAACGCCAAGCCGCCAAGGCCCTGGACGAAACCGTTCAGGCCCAGATGGCGCGCGCCAACATGGGGCTTTCTCCCTTGTCCATGGCGCTGGCTACGGCCGACTGGGCGATGCATCTGGCTATGTCGCCGGGTCGGCAGATGGTGCTGGGGCAGCGCGCCCTGGCGCTTGCGCAGCAGGCCTGGGTGGCTTCAGCGCAGTCAGCCCTTCCCGATGAGGGTGCAGCACCGCACGAGAAGGATGCGCGCTTTCGTGATGCCAGCTGGCAGCAGTGGCCTTTCAACGCGCTGAAAGAAGGGTTCAAGGCCAGCGACGCCTGGTGGCGTGAAGCCGCACAGGTCGATGGCATGTCGCGCCACCACCAGCATGTGGTGGACTTCTTCACCCGCCAGACGCTGGACGCGCTGTCGCCCTCCAACTGGCCGGCCACCAATGCCGAAGTGCAGCAGCGGGCGCGCGAAACCGGTGGTCAGAGTCTGCGCGACGGCTTTCAGCACTTCACCGAAGATCTGAAAAAGCACCAGGGCGCCAGCACGGAAGCCAACCCCGAAACGCTGGAGCCGCTCACCTTCGAAGTGGGCAAGGATGTGGCCATCACGCCCGGCAAGGTGGTTTATCGCAACCATCTGATCGAGCTGATCCAGTACCTGCCGACCACCGACAAGGTCTATCCGGAGCCGCTGCTCATCGTGCCCTCGTGCATCATGAAGTACTACATCCTGGATCTGTCGCCCTCCAATTCCATGGTGCGCTATCTGGTGGGCCAAGGCTACACGGTGTTCATCGTGTCGTGGCGCAACCCCGATGCCTCCGACCGCGACCTGGGCATGCAGGACTACCTGCGCCTGGGCGTGATGGACGCGATGGCGGCCATCAAGGAACGCACCAAGGCGCCGCGCATCCACGCGCTGGGCTATTGCCTGGGCGGCACCTTCCTGGCCATGGTGGCAGCTGCTCTGGGGCACCAAAGCCGCGCGGAGCAGAAAAAGGCCCCGCAGCGCGGGCGCGAGGACGCCAGCGGTCTGGACAAGTTGCCGGAACTGGCCAGCGTCACGCTGCTGGCGGCGCAGACCGATTTCAGTGAGCCGGGCGAAATGGGCGTTTTCATTGACGACGACCAGATCCAGAACCTGCGCCAGGACATGGAGCGCAAGGGCTACTTCTCGGGCAAGGCCATGGCCGGCTCGTTCCAGTTCCTCAATTCGCGCGACCTGGTCTGGTCGCGCAACACGCGCCGCTACCTGCTGGGCCAGGACGAGGTCGACTTCGACCTGATGAGCTGGAACGCCGACCTCACGCGCCTGCCTGCGCGCATGCATTCCGAATATTTGTCGTCACTCTTCCTCAACAACGCTCTGGCCACGGGCCACTACCGTGTGGGCGGCGTGGGCGTGGCGCTGATGGACATCCACGCGCCCATGCTGGTGGTGGGCACCACGCGCGACCATGTCTCGCCTTGGCGCTCGGTCTACAAGATCCACCTGCAGACCGACACGCATGTCACCTTCATTCTGGCGGCGGGCGGGCACAACGCCGGCATCGTCTCCGAGCCGGGGCGTCCGCGCCGCAGCTACCAGATCGCAGCGACCGAAGACGGCCACGGCTGGACCGGCCCCGACGAGTGGGAGGCCAATGCCCCGGTGCGCGAAGGCTCCTGGTGGGAGGCCATGGACGCCTGGCTCAAGGAACGCTCGGGCAAGCCCGTGGCGCCTCCTGCCATCGACCCGGCGACGGTGCTGTGCGATGCGCCGGGTGAGTACGTCATGGTGCGCTATGCCGACTGACGAGCCGGATGTCGACGGCCCGGTGGCCGACCAGCTGCGCCGCATGAGCGCCTCGGTGCGCGAGCTGAGCGCACGCATCGCCCGTCTGGCCACCAGCCTGGGCGTGGACCTGGAAAACGAGGCCGAGCTGGAGCGGGTGTTGCACATCGATGCTGGGCGCGTACCGCAGCCCGACCGCCGGGTCACGCCCGACCGGCGCACCGCAACCCGAAACGGCATGAGCCCGGACCGCCGCAAGGCCCACCTGCGTGAAGAGTTGCGTGGCCTGCTGGTGCTGCGCTACGGCGTGGCCCGCAGCTATGTGGACCGCGTGGGTGTGGATGCCACGCGCCACATCCTGGTGTCTGCGCAAGAGCAGCTCGTGCGCGAAGGCTTCAAGCCTGGCGCGGACGGCGCCAACCTCAAGCGCCTGTTCGATCAGAACTGATCCCCGCGCATGGGCCCGGTGTGTCTGCGGCCCCGCGCTTTTTCTTGTTTTCCGGAATTTCCAACGCATGACGAAAAAACCCAACGCATTCAGCCTGGCGGGCAAAAAGGGCCTGATCCTGGGACTGGCCAACGAAAACAGCATTGCCTGGGGCTGCACCGAGCTGGCCCATCAGATGGGCGCCGAGCTGGTGGTGTCCTGCCTCAACGAAAAGGCGCGCCGCTTCGTCGAGCCGCTGACGCAGCCGCTGGGCGTGGACCTGGTGGGCTGCAACGTCGAGCAGGACGGCGAGCTCGAAGCGCTGGTGGCGCATGCGGTGCAGCGCCTGGGACGGCTGGATTTCGTGATCCATTCGATCGCATGGGCGCCGCTGGAAGACCTGCACGGCCAGGTGATCGACAGCTCGCGCAAGGGCTTCTCGCGCGCCATGGAGGTGTCCTGCCACTCGTTTGCCGAACTGGCCCGGCTGTGCGTGCCGCACATGACCCATGGCGGCAGTTTGCTGAGCATGACCTACCTGGGCGCCGAAGAGGCGGTGCCGCACTATGGCCTGATGGGGCCGGTCAAGGCTGCGCTCGAATCCATGGTGCGGTACATGGCGCTGGAACTGGGCCCGCAGGGCATCCGTGTGCATGCCGTCTCGCCCGGGCCCATTCTGACCCGTGCCGCCTCAGGCATTGCCAGTTTTGACGAGCTCATGGCCAACGCGGTGCTCAAGGCTCCGCTCAAGCGCCTGGTCACGCTGGAAGAAATAGCCCAGCTCAGCACCTTCCTGTGCTGCGACGCGTCCTCCGGCATGACGGGCCAGACCATCTATGTGGACGGCGGCTGTCACGCAGTGGCCTAGCCCCCTGCGCGGTGGCCACTGGCCTGGGTCGCGCCCGTTTTTAACGCCGGGTCATCTGGTTGAATTCTCATCTGCATGCATCCGCTCTGTTTTTTTAAGGATTTCCGCAACATGAACATGCCTCCCACCACCGAATGGCTTGAAAACGTCACCTACGACGAACTCAGCGTAGGCCAGAGCGCACGCCTGCTGCGCACACTCACCCAGGCCGACATCCAGGCCTTTGCTGCCGTCTCGGGCGATACCAACCCCGCCCACCTCAACCCCGAATACGCCAACGACACGCTGTTCCACGGTGTCATTGCCCACGGCATGTGGGGCGGTGCGCTCATCTCGGCGCTGCTGGGCACGCAGTTCCCCGGCCCCGGCACCATCTACCTCGAGCAGGTGCTGCATTTCACCAAGCCGGTGCGCATTGGCGACACGCTCACCGTCACGGCCACCGTGGCCAGCAAGGACGACGAGAAAAAGCGCATCGAACTCGACTGCGTGGTCACCAACCAGAAGGGCCAGAGCGTGCTGCACGGCACAGCCCGCGTGATGCCGCCCACCACCAAGGTGCGCATTCCCAAGATCAACGCGCCCCAGATCCAGCTGTTCGACCCCGAGGCGCGCTTCAAGGAGCTGCTGTCGCTCGCCGACGGCATGCCTGCCGTGCGTTGCGCCGTGGTGCATCCCTGTGACGCGGGATCGCTCAGCGGCGCCATGGATGCGGCCCGCTACGAGCTCATCGTGCCCGTGCTCATCGGCCCCGAGGCGCGTATCCGTGCGGTGGCGGCCGAGGCTGGCATCGACCTCGAGGGCGTCGAGATCGTCTCGGTCGAGCACAGCCACGCCGCGGCCGAAATGGCTGCCGGCATGGCCGCGCGCCGCGAGGTCGAGGTGCTGATGAAGGGCAGCCTGCACACCGACGAAATGGTCAAGGCCGTGCTGGCCCAGCCGTCGCTGCGCACGGGCCGTCGCATGTCGCATGTGTTCCGCTTCGATGTGCCGCTGTACCCCAAGCCGCTGCTGATCACCGATGCCGCCCTCAACATCCGCCCCAGCCTGGCGGAGAAGGCAGACATCATCCAGAACGCGATCGACTTTGCCCGCATCATGGGCGTGGCCACCCCGAAGGTGGCCATCCTCTCGGCGGTCGAGACCGTGAGCGCCAGCATCCCGTCCACGCTCGATGCAGCGGCCCTGTGCAAGATGGCCGACCGGGGCCAGATCACCGGCGGCCTGCTCGATGGCCCGCTGGCCTTTGACAACGCCATCTCGGCCCAGGCGGCCGAGATCAAACACATTGCCTCGAACGTGGCGGGCGACGCCGACATCCTGGCCGTGCCCGACCTGGAAAGCGGCAACATGCTGGCCAAGCAGCTCGAGTACCTGGCCGGCGCGTCGGGCTCGGGCATCGTGCTGGGCGCGCGCGTGCCCATCGCCCTGACCAGCCGCGCCGACGGCCCCACCGCCCGCGTGTCCTCGGCCCTGCTGGCCGTGCTGGCCGCCTACGATGCCCGGCGTGAGCGTGCGCTCAAGCTGGCAGCCCCCATCAAGGACTGAAAGGCAGGCTCCGACATGGCCATTCTTGCAGTCAACGCGGGCTCGTCGTCGCTCAAATTCTCCTTGCACCCCTTGCACGGCGGAGAGGTGCAGTCCAGCGTGCTCAATGGCTCCATCGAGGGTCTGGAGCCCGGCGGTGCCCCCGAAATGGCCTGGACGCATGGCGGGCAGCGGCAGCGCCAGGTCGTCGACGGGCCGGGCGAGACACCGTTCCTGCGCGCCCTGGAGCGCCTGCGCGAGTTACTGGCCGGTCTGCAGGGTGCGCCCGCCATCGCGGCTGTGGCCCACCGTGTGGTGCATGGCGGCGAGGATTTCCAGGGCAGCGTGCTCGTCTCCGACGCTGTGCTCGAGCGCCTGGAGCGCCTGAACTCGCTGGCGCCGCTGCACCAGCCGCACAACCTGGCGGGCATCCGCTCGTTCCGCCAGGCGTTCCCGGCGCTGCCGCAGGTGGCATGCTTCGATACCGCCTTCCACACCCACCTGCCCGAGGTGGCCAGCGCGTTTGCGCTGCCGGCCGAGCTCACCGGCCAGGGCGTGCGCCGCTACGGCTTCCATGGTTTGTCGTACCACTACATCATGGATACGCTGCTCGAGCGTTCGGCCCATGCGCGTGGCCGCGTGCTCATGGCCCATCTGGGCAACGGCGCCAGCCTGTGCGCGGCCCGGGGCGGGCGCAGCGTGGCCACCACCATGGGGTTTTCGGCGCTTGACGGCTTGATGATGGGCACGCGCAGCGGCTCGCTCGACGCCGGTGTGCTGCTCTACCTGATGGAGCAGGGCTGGAACCACGACCGCATTCAGAAATTGCTCTACAAGCAGAGCGGACTGCTGGGCGTTTCGGGCATTTCGGCCGACATGCGCCGCCTGCGGGCCGACGGCAGCCCTGCGGCGCAGCGCGCCATCGACCAGTTCACCTACCGCGTGGTGCGCGAATCGGGCGCCATGGCGGCCAGCATGGGCGGGCTCGATGTGCTGGCCTTCAGCGGCGGCATTGGCGAGAACGACACGGTGCTGCGCGCGCAGGTGTGCGAGCAGCTCGGCTGGATGGGCGTGCGCATGGATACCGGGCGCAACGCCGCTGCACCGGGCGACGCTCCCCATGCCATCCACGCCGAAGGCAGCGCGGTGGAAGTCTGGGTGGTGCCCACCGACGAGGGCCGTGTGGCCGCACGCGAGGCAGCGCACCTGCTTCACCCGGGCGACGATGATGCCGGGCCGGTGGAAACACCACTGAAAAATTCTTGATCAAAAGCGGCTCTAGCGCTTGCTGGATAAGCGCTTGGAGCTATCGAATCAGGAGTTTCTGGGGGCTGCACTGCACAGACGCCCGCGTCCGGTGGCCTTGGCTTCGTAGAGCGCGGCGTCGGCGCGCGCCAGCAGCGGGTGGATATCGGTATCGCTGCGGTGCAGCGCGGCTATGCCGGCGCTGAAGTCCAGGGCGAAGCCCAGCTCGGCAGGCGCTGCCTGCCGCAGTCGCTGGCGCAGGCGCTGGTCCAGCGGCAGGCCGGCGCAGGTGTCGTCGTGCAGCAGCAGGCAGAACTCCTCGCCACCCAGGCGCGCGGCCAGGTCGCCGTTGCGGTGCGTGTCCTTGAGCAGGCGGGCGAACAGCGCCAGCGCATGGTCGCCCACTTCGTGGCCGTGTTGGTCGTTGACCTGCTTGAAATGGTCCAGGTCGAGCATGATGGCCGTGAGTGGCAGCTCGTGCCGCCGGGCGTGCGCCAGCATGGCACCGGCGCGTTCCTCGAAGCCGCGCCGGTTGGGCAGCCCGGTGAGCGGGTCGGTCACGGCCAGTTCGCGCAGCTTGAGCTCGGTCTCGTCCCGCCAGGCCACCAGCAGGGCGATGGTGTTGAGCACCACGGTCACGCAGGCTGCCAGCGCAAAGGCCAGGTTGACCGGGTGGGGTGTGCTGAAGTGCGGGTACTGGTCTGTGAAGGCGCCGAGGATGCCACGCGCCAGGGTCAGGCTGGCCATGACAAGCATGCTGGCGCACACCAGCATGCGCCAGCCGGTCTCGGCTCGCAGCCGGGGCCACAGTGCAGCGCGGGCCACCAGCAGCGTGGCGGCTGCCAGCAGCGCATTGGCCCACCCGACACGAAAGGCGTAGCTGTCAAAGCCCAGAAAATAGCCCAGCGGTGAAGCCAGCATCAGCGCCTGAAGCAGGCGCGGCCAGGGTCGCGGGCCCAGCCAGCCGGTGAGGGCGCGGTAATTCATCCACAGGGCCGCCATGCCGCAGCCGATGGAGACGGTGGACAGGGCTCGGTCGATCAGCGGGGTGGGTGCGAAGTTGGACGCAATGATGGCCACCCAGGCCAAGGCCTGCAGCAGCAGGGTGGCCTGCACATCACGGGCTGCAGCGCTGATGTTCCGGCCCATGATGAGCGGCAGCGACGCTGAGATCATGAACAGGCTGATGGCCGTGGTGGCCAGCAGGGTCAGGAAGTCCAGTTGCATGGCGCTGGATTACTGGAACGCCACCTCGGCAAAGCTGCGCAGCTTGCGGCTGTGCAGGCGCTGCACGCCGCCGTCGCGCAGGATGTCGATGGCCCGCATGCCGATGAGCAGGTGTTGTTGAACGCGCTCGCGGTAGAAGTGGTTTGCCATGCCGGGCAGCTTGATCTCGCCGTGCAGGGGCTTGTCGCTCACGCACAGCAGCGTGCCGTAGGGCACGCGAAAGCGAAAGCCATTGGCGGCGATGGTGGCGCTCTCCATGTCCAGTGCCACAGCACGGCTCTGGGAAAAGCGCCGCTGGGGCAGGTTGTCGGGCAGCAGCTCCCAGTTGCGGTTGTCGGTGCTGGCCACGGTGCCGGTGCGCATGATGTGCTTGAGCTCGGCGCGGCCCATGCGCGTGACGTCGGCCACGGCCTGCTCCAGCGCCACCTGGATCTCGGCCAGCGCGGGGATGGGCACCCACAGTGGCAGCTCTTCGTCGAGCACATGGTCCTCGCGCACATAGGCGTGGGCCAGCACGTAGTCGCCCAGCTGCTGGCTGTTGCGCAGGCCCGCGCAGTGGCCCAGCATCAGCCAGGCGTGCGGGCGCAGCACGGCGATGTGGTCGGTAATGGTTTTGGCGTTGGCCGGGCCCACGCCGATGTTGACCATGGTGATGCCGCTGCGGTCCTGGCGCACCAGGTGGTAGGCCGGCATCTGCGGCAGGCGCGGGGGCGGTGCGCCCAGCGCATCGCCCGGCTCGGGCGCCAGGCCCACGCGGCGCGTGACGACGTTGCCGGGCTCGATGAAGGCGATGTACTCGCTGTCGGGCCGGGACATCTCGGCGTGGCCCAGGCGCACGAACTCGTCGATGTAGAACTGGTAGTTGGTGAACAGCACGAAATTCTGGAACCACTCGGGCTGCGTGCCCGTGTAGTGGCGCAGGCGGTGCAGCGAATAATCGACCCGCGGCGCGGTGAAAAGCGACAGCGGCTGCGCCTCGCCCGGGCGGTGCCGGTGCGTGCCGTTGGCGATGCCGTCGTCCATGGCGGCCAGGTCGGGCAGATCGAACAGGTCACGCATCAGCATGCGCCGCTCGGGGCTCAGTGTGCCCTCCACATGGTCGTGCTCGGCGAACGAGAAGTGGATCGGGATGGGGTGCGCGCTGGTGCCCACTTCCAGCTCCACACTGTGGCTTGTGCGCAGCAGGCGGAATTGCTCGAGGTAGTAGTCGGCGAACAGGTCGGGGCGCGTGAGCGTGGTTTCGTAGCGTCCGGGGCCTTCGACGAAGCCATAGGCCAGCTTGCTGTCGGCCCGCGCCACGGTGGTGGTGTGCACGCGCACGAAGGGGTAGAAGGCGCGCACCGGCGCCGTCGGCGTCTGGCCCGCCACGAAGCGCTGCATGGCGCTGCGCAGGTGGCCGATCTGCTGCTGGTAGATGCGCTGTACCTGGGCCAGCGCATCGGCGGGGTCGGAGTGCCGGGTGGGGGCGATGAAGTCGGGAATCTGGGGCATGGGGCTATTGTCCACATGCGCACGCAGCATCAGCGTGACAGCCAGCAGAGCGTGTCGTGTGCGCTCATCGGCACCGAGATCAGGTAGCCCTGCACCAGGTCGCAGCCCAGTTGCTGCAGCAGTTCCATCTGCGCCGGGGTTTCCACGCCCTCGGCCACGGTACGCAGGTGCAGGCTGTGGCCCATCTGGATGATGGCGGTAACGATGGCCACATCATCGGCATTGCCCGGGGCATCCATGACAAAGGAGCGGTCGATCTTGAGCTTGTCGATGGGGTAGCGCTTGAGGTAGGCGAGTGACGAGTAGCCGGTGCCGAAGTCGTCCACCGACACGCCCACGCCCAGCGCCTTGAGGGCGTTGAGCGTGTCGAGCACGGGTCCGGTCTGGTGCATGAGCACCGATTCGGTCAGCTCAATTTCCAGAAAGCGCGGCGGCAGGCCGGTGGCGTGCAGAACGTTCGCGATTTCGCCGGCCAGATCGCGCTGGCGGAACTCCAGCGCCGAGAGGTTCACTGCCACGGGAACCAGTGCCAGGCCCTCGTCCTGCCAGGCTTTGAGCTGTCGGCAGGCCTCGTGCAGCACCCAGCGGCCAATCGGTGCGATCAGGCTGCGGGACTCGGCAAAGCCGATGAACTCGTTGGGGCCGACCAACCCGCGCTCGGGGTGATTCCAGCGCACCAGGGCCTCGAACCCCTGCAGCGAGCCGTCGTGCAGGCTCATCTGGGGCTGGTAGTGCAGTACAAAGGACTGGCGCACGATGGCTTCGCGCAGCAGGCGCTCTTGCTGCAGCACCTCCATGGCATGGCCATCCATACCGGGCTGGAAGCGCTGGCGGTTGCCACGGCCACTGCCCTTGGCGTGGTGCATGGCGGCGTCGGCACAGCGCAGCAGCGCATCCCCCGTGGAGGCATCGTCCGGGTACAGGCTGATGCCGATCGAGGGCGACATGGTGATGGACTGCTGGTCGAGCAGGAAGGCGCTGTGCATGCCCTGCAACAAGGCATCGGCCGCCTGCGCCGCCTGGTCCGGGGTCTGTACATCGGTCAGCAGCACGGCAAACTGGTCGCCCCCCAGCCGTGCCACCACATCGGTACTGCCCACGCACTGGGTGATGCGGCGGGCGACGTCGCACAGCAACTGATCGCCCGCATGGTGGCCGAGCGAGTCGTTGATGGTCTTGAAGTGGTCCAGGTCGATGAACAGCACCGCGCAGCGTCCCTGGCGCGAGGCGGCCTGCGCAAGGGTCTGGTCGAGTTGCTCCATGAGGTTGCGCCGGTTGGGCAGCTGCGTCAGCGGGTCGTGCAGTGCGATGAAGGCTTCGCGCTCCTGGGCCTTTTTGCGCGCCGTCAGGTCGTGCAGCACCACCACGCGGTAGTCGGCGTGCTGCATCGGCATGGTCTTGCCCACGGCTTCCACCGGAATGGGATGCCTGTTTTTGTGGGTGAAGGTGACTTCGTAAGGGTCTTCGCGCCCGCTGCGGGTGTATTCGAGCGCCACCGCGCGGTATTCGGGGGTGATGAAGCTGAAGATGGACAGCCCCAGCACCTCGGACAGCGTGTAGCCGGTAAGCCGCAGCAGGGCCTCGTTGCCATCGATGATGACCCCGTTGCGGTGGAACACGATGGCCTCATCGGTAGCCTCGGCAAACTTGCGCATGCGCTCCTCGCTCTGGCGCACCGCGTTCTCGGCGCGCCAGCGCTCGGTGATGTCGTTGATCAGCACGAAGGCGCCCACCCGCCGGGCATCGCTGTCGAGATGCGGGATGAGGTTGACCTCGATCACGCGCACCTCTGCGTTGGGCAGGGTCTGCTCGCGCACATATTTCACACGCTCGCCTTGCTGGCAGCGCTCGACATGGGGTTTGATGGCCAGCCAGGCCTTTTCGCCGATGGCCTCGCGCACCGTGAGGCCCAGGATCGATTCAGCACTGTGCCCGTTGTAGGCGGCATACCCCTGGTTGGCAAAGCGGCAGCGCAGGTCGGGAAGGCCGAAGTAGGCCATCAGCGCAGGCACCGAGTCTGCAATCAGGCGCAGCAGGGAGTCGCTGTGCTCGCCGGAGGGGTGGGGCGGGGCAGGGGGCGTGGTTTTTGGCATGGCGACCGGCAGGGTTGCTTCGGTTATAGCCGATTGGCGCACGCCCGGGGCTTGGGGCAAATCCGCATCTGTGGCGGCCCGCCTGGCAGCTGCGCTTTCTGGCAGCATCGGGGGGCGGTAGTGGTGCCGCTTGCAGGAGTGCGCATGCAGGACGGGGGGGATTTTTCTGCCGCCATGGCGGTGCTGGCCAGCGCGCTGGGCTGCGGCATGCTGATGGGCATAGAGCGTGAGCGGCGCAAGGGCGACGGGCCGCACCGCGCGCTGGCGGGCGTGCGTTCGTTCACGCTGGCCTCGCTGGCCGGTGCGCTCACGGCTCTCATGGGTTCGGTGGCGCTGGTGGCGGTGGGCGCGGTGTTTCTGGCCGCGCTGAGTGTGACGGCCTATGCGCGCGACCGCTCGGGCGACCCCGGCGTGACCACCGAAATCGCGCTGCTCATGGCCTACCTCATCGGCGTGCTTTGCACGCACGACCAGATGCTGGCCGCCGCCCTGGCCGTGGTGGTGACGGCGCTGCTGGCCTCGCGCGATGCGCTGCACCAGTTTTCGCGCAATTGGCTGCTGCCGGGCGAAGTGCGCAGCGGCCTGGTGCTGGGCGCACTGCTGCTGCTGGTGGCGCCCCTGGTGCCTGCCGAGCCCTTGTGGCAGGGGCTGCTCAACCCGCAGGTCGTCATGCGCCTGCTGCTGGTGCTGCTGGTGATCCAGAGCCTGGCGCACATCGGGCGGCGCCTGCTGCAGGCGCGCCAGGCGCTGGCCCTGTCGGCGCTGGCCTCAGGCTTTGTGTCCAGCACGGCGACGATTGCCAGCCTGGGGCTGGAGGTGCGCGAGGGCCGTGCCGCTCCCAAGGCGCAGGCCGGGGCGGCGGTGCTCTCCTGCGTGGCCACCATGTTGCAGATTCTGGTGGTGGCTGCCACGGTGCAGCCTGCCTGGCTGGCGCACCTGTGGCTGCCGGCGCTGTGCGGGGCGCTGGTGGCGGGGGCCTGGGGCTGGTGGCAGGTGCGCGGCACGGCCCTGGCGCAGGGGGAGGCGGGCGGCGTACCGGGCCATTCGCAATTGCCGGAAGACTCCCCCATGTTCAAGCTGCGTGATGCGGCGGTGATCGTGCTGCTGCTCACCGCCATCCAGGTGGGGGTGCAGGCCCTGACCCGCTGGCTGGGCGACACCGGCATGCTGGTGGGGGCGCTGCTGGCGTCGCTGGCCGATGTGCACGCCGCCACCGCGGCCGTGCTGGTGCGCGGTGCGCCCACGGCGGACGCATCGTCCCAGGCCATTGCCCAGGCGCTGATGGCGGCGTTGCTGATGCACGCCGTGAGCAAGTCTGCCGTGGCTCTGGCCAGTGGGGGCTGGCGCTATGCGCTGGCTGTGGTGCCGGGTGTTTTGGGGCATACCCTGGCGTTCGTGCTGCCCATGGCGCTGATGGGGTAGCCGCCACGGCCACCGATAATCGGCCCATGACATCCACCCCTCCCCAGGCCAGCACTGGCTTTGATACGCTGGCCCTGGGCGCTGCCCAGCTTGCCAACCTGCAGCAGCTTGGCTACCAAACCATGACCCCCATCCAGGCCGCCAGCCTGCCGCTGGCGCTGCGCGGCCAGGACCTGATCGCCCAGGCCAGCACCGGCAGCGGCAAGACGGCCGCCTTCGGCCTGGCCCTGCTGGCACGCCTGAACCCGCGCCGTTTCGCCGTGCAGGCGCTGGTGCTGTGCCCCACGCGCGAGCTGGCCGACCAGGTGGCCACCGAGATCCGCCGCCTGGCGCGCGCCGAGGAGAACATCAAGGTCGTGACCCTGTGCGGCGGCGTGCCGCTGCGCGGCCAGATGCTGAGCCTGGAGCACGGCGCGCACATCGTGGTGGGCACGCCCGGCCGGGTGATGGACCACCTGGAGCGCGGCCACCTGACGCTTGAAGCGCTCAACACCCTGGTGCTCGACGAGGCCGACCGCATGCTCGACATGGGTTTTTTCGACGACATTGCCACCGTGGCGCGCCAGTGCCCCAAAGAGCGCCAGACGCTGCTGTTTTCGGCCACCTACCCGGAGGGCATTGCCAAGCTCAGCGCGCAGTTCATGAAGAACCCGCAGCAAATCACAGTGCAGGCGCAGCACAGCGCGACCAAAATCGCGCAGCGCTGGTACGAGGTGAAGGACGCCGAGCGCCTGCACGCGGTGTCGCTGCTGCTGGGCCACTTCCGGCCCGAATCGTCCATCGCCTTTTGCAACACCAAGCAGCAGTGCCGCGACCTCGTGGCCGTGCTGCAGGCACAGGGCTACAGCGCGCTGGCCCTGTTTGGCGAGCTGGAGCAGCGTGAGCGCGACCAGGTGCTGGTGCGCTTTGCCAACCGCAGTTGCTCGGTGCTGGTGGCCACCGACGTGGCGGCGCGCGGGCTGGACATCGCCGACCTGGCCGCCGTCATCAACGTGGATGTGACGCCCGACCCCGAGGTGCACATCCACCGCATCGGCCGCACCGGCCGGGGCGACGCCGAGGGTCTGGCCTTGAATCTGGTGAGCATGGACGAGATGGGCAGCGTGGGCAAGATCGAGCAGCTGCAGGGCCGCGAGTCGTGCTGGTCCCCGCTGGCCGAACTCACGCCCACGGGCAGCGGCCCGCTGCTGCCGCCCATGGCCACGCTGCAGATCATCGGCGGGCGCAAGGAGAAGATCCGCGCCGGCGACGTGCTGGGCGCGCTCACCGGCGAGATGGGCTTCACGCGTGCGCAGATCGGCAAGATCAACGTGAACGACTTCTCCACCTACGTGGCGGTGGACCGCGCCATTGCCGCCCAGGCCGTGCAGCGCCTCAACAGCGGCCGCGTGAAGGGCAAGACCGTCAAGGCGCGGCTGGTGACCGACGGCGAGTTTTTTGAATGAAATCGGCCTGTAGCGCTTATTTGATAAAAGCTATAAGCTATAAAAATAGTAGCATGCAATCCTCCTCTCACCGCCCCTGGCTTACGCCCGCCAACCTGCTGTGGGCGTCGGTCTGCGTGGCCGTGGTCACCATCGCGCTCAAAACGCTGGCCTGGTATGTCACCGGATCGGTGGGCCTGTTGTCGGATGCCATGGAGTCCTTCGTCAACCTGGCCAGCGCAGTGTTCGCACTGGCCATGGTGACGGTGGCGCAGCTGCCTGCCGACGACAACCACCCCTACGGCCACCACAAGGCCGAGTATTTTTCCTCGGGCTTTGAGGGCATCCTGATCGTCGGCGTGTCTGGCGGCATCCTCTGGGCCGCCGTGCACCGGCTGCTATCCCCGCAGCCGCTGGAGCAGGTAGGCTGGGGCCTGGGGCTGTCGGTGGCCAGCTCGGCCCTCAACGGCCTGCTGGCCTGGTTGATGTTCCGCACCGCGCGCACGCACCGCTCCATCGCGCTGGAAGCCGATGCGCGCCACCTGGTCACCGACGTCTGGACCTCTGCCGGGGTGCTGGTGGGCCTGGTGGGGGCGACCCTCACCGGCTGGCTGTGGCTCGATGCCGTGGCGGCCATGGTGGTGGCGCTCAACATCCTCAAGGAAGGCGTTCAGCTGGTCTGGCGCTCGTCGCAAGGCCTGATGGATGCGGCCGTCGAGCCCGAGGTGCAGGCCACCATCGACGCCACGCTGCAGCGCTTCGTCAGCAGCCAGGCTCCGGGAGCCGTGCGCTTTGACCATGTGTCGACACGCCGCGCCGGGCAGCGCCGCTTTGTGGACATGCACCTGCACATGCCCGCCCACTGGACACTGCGCCACGCAGCCGAACTGCGCGGGCAGGTCGAGCGCGCCCTGATGGACGCCGTTCCCGGCCTGCGCGCCACCATCGAGTTGTTGCCCACCGATGTGGAAGCCCATTTTGACGACCGTCCCGACACCGCCAAAGATGAAGTGAAAGCGAAAGTGAAATGATCGCCATGCTGCAACGGGTGAGCCAGGCGCGCGTGGACGTGGCGGGCGAGGCCGTGGGCGCTATCGGTGCGGGCCTGCTGGTGCTGGTGTGCGCCGAGCGCGGCGACACGGAGCAGGAGGCCGACAAGCTGCTGGCCAAGATCCTCAAGCTGCGCATCTTCAGCGACGATGCCGGCAAGATGAACCGCAGCGTGCAGGACATCGGTGGCGGCCTGCTGCTGGTCAGCCAGTTCACCCTGGCGGCAGACACCTCCAGCGGCAACCGCCCCGGCTTCAGTCAGGCCGCTGCGCCCGATGAGGGGCGCCGCCTGTTCGACTATGTGGTGGAGCGGGCGCGCGCCCTGCACCCGGTCGTTCAAACGGGCCGGTTTGCGGCCGACATGCAGGTGCACCTGGTCAACGACGGGCCGGTGACGATTCCGATGCGCATGGCGCCGCCCGCCCAGGCCGGTGCGGCCGCGTGAAAATTTTTCTGCTCTACCTGGCCACGGCGCTGGCCGAAATTGTGGGCTGCTACCTACCCTGGCTGTGGCTGCGCCAGAACGGCCCGGTGTGGCTGCTTCTGCCCGCAGCGGCCAGCTTGGCGCTGTTTGCCTGGCTGCTGACCCTGCACGACGCCGCTTCGGGCCGGGTCTATGCGGCCTATGGCGGCGTGTACATCGGCGCGGCCATCGGCTGGCTGTGGGCGGTGGACGGCGTGCGCCCGTCCGCCTGGGATATGGCGGGCGTGGCCGTTACCTTGCTGGGCATGGCGCTGATTGCCTTCCAGCCGCGCTGAGGGGGCGCGCATCTGCCCTGCCCGCGCATTCCGCCGCACGAGTTGGCGGGCATTTACTTCAAAAAAGAGAGCTGCCAGCGCTTTACAGATAAGCGCTAGAGCCGGATTTTCATTGTTTTTTCGCCGCCGCCACCAGCGGTGACACCGGCAGCACCCTGAACGCCATCGACGCCAGCGCCAGCCAGCCCGCGATGGCCAGCATGACGGCCGTGTGTGGATCCAAACCCAGCTGCTGCGCCCAGGTGGCAACCACGCCGGTGAACCACTGCATCAGCGCCACGCCCAGGAACATGGCCATGGTGAAGGCCGAGAGGGCGCGGCCCGTCAGCGCGGGGGGGTAGGAGGCGCGCACGTCGGCGTACTGCAGCACGCCGTAGCCCGACAGCAGGCCCATCAGCAGGATCAGCGCCACGCTGACCGCAGCATGTTGCAGCAGTGCCAGGGCTGCGAACAGCGCGGCCATCAGCAGCGAGAGCTTGGCGATCCACGGCCGCCGGCGGGCGGTGCCCGGGTCCAGCCGGCCCGACAGGCCGGGTGCGAACAGCGCGATGAGCGAGAGGGCGAGCGCGACATTCCCGCTGTCCAGCAGCGAGACGTGGTAGCGATCCATCAGCAGCGGCGCCAGCCACAGGCCGCGCAGCGACAGGAAGGCGGCATAGCCCGACATGCCCAGCACCAGGATGCCCCAGGTGTGGGGCAGGGTCAGCAACTCGGCAAAGCGCCGCAGCGCCTGGCCCCAGGTTTCGCGCTCGACCGGCGGCGGGACCAGCGGTGCGGGTTCGTGCACGCGCAGCCAGATCAGCAGCCACGACAGCGCGCTCAGGCCCGCCAGTACCGCGTAGCCAGTGCGCCAGCCGCCGCCGTGCTCCACCAGCCACGCCAACGGGGTGCCGGTGAACAGCAGGCCCAGCCCGCCGACGCCCATACCCACGCCTGAAAAGTAGGCAAAGCGATCCGCCGGAAAGTGCCGTGCGATGAACAGCGTGCACGCCAGAAAGGCCGGCGAGCAGCCCACGCCGATCAGCAACTGGCCCGCCATCAGCCAGGCGTAATCGGGTGCCAGGGCAGAGAGCGCCGACCCGGCGATGGCCAGCGGAAAGGCGGTCAGCACGGTGCGGCGCAGGCCGTACAGGTCCAGCGCCACGCCCATCAGCAGTTGCGCCACACCGAAGGACAGGCCGAAGAGCCCGGCGAAGGCGCCGAGCGACCGGGCCGAGAGCCCGAAGTCCGCCGTCAGCCCCTGGGCCAGGATGGCGGTGGTGGTGCGGAATGCCTGGCTGAGCGCAAAGCCGCTGAGCAGTGTCAGCAGCATGGCCCAGAGCGCGCGTTCGTTCGTGCGCACGGGGTTGGGGGGATGTGCTGGGTGGCTGCTCACTGCCGCCAGAAGAAAACCGCCGCCATCACCAGGCCGGTGGCCACGATGCCCCAGCGCAGCACCGGCGCGGGCAGCTTGCGCGCCACACGCGCGCCGCCGTAGCCTCCGGCGGTGGCCGCCAGCATCATCAGCAGTGCCTGGGGCCAGTGCACCACGCCGCCCGCAGCGTAGATGGCCACGGCAATGGCGGTGAGCAGGGCCGAGACCCAGTTCTTCAGCCCGTTCATGGCGTTGAGGTTGGTCTGGCCCAGCAGGCCGAACAGGGCCAGCAGCAAGATGCCCAGCCCGCCGTTGAAGTAACCCCCATAGCCCGCCACGGCCAGCACGCCCAGCGTGGCACGGGCGGTGGAAGGCTGGCCGCCCGCCAGCCGCGCGCGCAGCCAGGGGCCGAAGGCGAACAGCGCCGTGGCCGCCAGCAACAGCCAGGGCACCACCTTGCGGAAAGTGGCGTCGGGCGTGAGCAGCAGCAGCGCCGCACCCGCCGCGCCGCCGATCAGCGAGAGCACCACCAGCAAGCGCATCGACAGGCCCGGCGGCGGGGCCGTGTCCTCACGAAAGCCCCAGGCCCCGGCGATGTAGCCCGGCAGCAGCGCCACCGTGCCCGTGGCGTTGGCCGCCACGGGCGGCACGCCGGTGAAGACGAGCGCGGGCAGGGTCAGAAAGCTGCCGCCACCCGCGACGGCATTGAGGGCGCCGGCGATAAAGGCGGCGGTGAGCAGCAGGATGGTGTCCAAGGCATCTTCTCCGGGCCCAGGCCTGGGAAGCGGCCTGGAATCATTGCGGTCATCTTAGGAGATGAATGGGTCGATTTCTTCACCAACTAGTGTCAAAAAAGTAAAGGGTGCTTTGCTGGAATGTGCGTGGCGAGGCCTATTGGGCATAGGGGTCGGCAAAGCCCAGCGCCTGCAGGATTTCGGTTTCGTAGGCTTCCATCTCGGCGGCGTCTTCCTCGCTGGTCTCATGGTCCCAACCTTGTGCATGCAGCGTGCCATGCACCAGCAGGTGGGCGTAATGCTCTTGCAGGCTTTTGTTCTGCTCGCGCGCTTCGCGCTCGACCACGGGGGCGCAGAGCACCAGGTCGGCGGTGACCAGGGGCTCGCGGGTGTAATCGAAGGTCAGCACGTTGGTGGCGTAGTCCTTGTGCCGGTAGTCACGGTTGAGCTGGCGGCCTTCGTCCTCATCGACGATGCGCACCGTGATTTCGGCGTCCAGCGCCAGGGCGTGGCGGATCCAGCGCGCGACCTTGTGGCGTGGCAAGGCGGCGCGGTGGGGGGCCGCGTCATCGAAGCGCCCGAACTGCAAGGACAACGCAAGTTGGTTGAAGGTCATTTATGGTTCCAGCGCTTATTCAGTAAGCGCTTGCAGCTATCAAAAAGATAGTTTTAATCAGGTCCGTGGCACGGGACGGGTGCGCTGGGCGTCGTAGGCATCCACGATGCGCGCCACCAGCGGGTGGCGCACCACGTCGGCGGTGGTGAAGCGTGTGATGGCAATGCCTTTGACGCGCTTCAAGACGCGCTCGGCGTCGATCAGGCCGCTGAGCTGGCCTTTGGGCAGGTCGATCTGGCTCACGTCGCCGGTCACCACGGCCTTGGCGCCAAAGCCTATGCGCGTCAAAAACATCTTCATCTGCTCGGGCGTGGTGTTTTGCGCTTCGTCCAGGATGACGAAGGCGTTGTTCAGCGTGCGCCCGCGCATGAAGGCCAGCGGCGCAATTTCCAGCGCGTTGCGCTCGAAGGCCTTCTGCACCTTGTCGTAACCCATGAGATCGTAGAGCGCGTCGTACAGCGGGCGCAGGTACGGGTCCACCTTCTGCGCCAGGTCGCCGGGCAGAAAGCCCAGGCGCTCACCCGCCTCCACCGCCGGGCGCGTGAGCACGATGCGCTGCACGTTGCTGCGCTCGAGAGCATCCACAGCGCAGGCCACGGCCAGGTACGTCTTGCCGGTACCCGCAGGGCCAATGCCGAAGGTGATGTCGTGTGTGGCGATGTTGTCCAGGTACTGGGCCTGCGTGGGCGTGCGTGCGCGCAGGTCGGCGCGGCGGGTGTTGAGCAGCGCCGGGCCGCCTTCGGTCTCGGCGGCGAGGGCACTGTCGCCCACCAGCATGAGCTGCAGGTGTTCTTCGGTGATGGGTCGTTCGGCCAGCTCGTACACCGCCTGCAGCACCTCCATGGCCTGCGTGGCACGCGCCTTGGGGCCGTCCACCTTGAACTGCTCGTGCCGGTGCGCAATGCTGACCTGCAGCGCTGCCTCGATGGTGCGCAGGTGGCTGTCGGCCGGGCCGCACAGGTGCGTGAGGCGGGTATTGTTGTGGGGGGTGAAGGTGTGGCGCAGGATCACGTTGATAATTCCGTCGGAATGCGCCGGACGGCGACAAAGGACACCAATGATAGGCAAATTGACCGGCCAGCTGCTGGAGAAGAACCCGCCCGAGGTGCTGGTGGATTGCCACGGCGTCGGCTACGAGGTCCAGGTGCCCATGAGCACCTTCTACAACCTGCCCGCCATCGGCGAACGGGTGAGCCTGCTCACGCAGTTCATCGTGCGCGAGGATGCGCAACTGCTGTACGGCTTTGGCAGCGCCCCCGAGCGTGCTGCCTTTCGCGAACTCATCAAGATTTCGGGCGTGGGCCCGCGCACGGCGCTGTCCATCCTGAGCGGCCTGGGCGTGCAGGACCTGGCGCAGGCGGTGACGCTGCAGGAAGCCGGGCGGCTGGTCAAGGTGCCGGGCATCGGCACGAAGACGGCCGAGCGCCTGCTGCTGGAGCTCAAGGGCCAGCTGGGCGCCGACATGGGCGCGGCCCACGCCCATGCCACCAGCGAGGCGCAGGTCGACATCCTGCAGGCCCTGCTGGCGCTGGGCTACAACGACAAGGAGGCCGCCGCGGCCCTGAAGGCGCTGCCGCCAGACGTGGGCGTGAGCGACGGTATCAAGCTGGCGCTCAAGGCGCTGGCCAAGTAGGACTTAGAGCGGCTAACAAAACTCCCCTGGCGTCGTTGTCTCGCCTTGTCGTACTACTTGTACTGCCTGCGGCGAAACGCCTAGCCAGGGCCGCTTCGCTGAGTTTTGTTAGCCGCTCTTACTGGCTGGCACGCACCATCCGTCCGT
>JANJVG010000145.1 GCA_024710165.1 Burkholderiaceae bacterium | reverse complement strand
CAGCGCGAACGAGCCGGTGAACGGGATGCCGAACAGGAACACGCCGGCGCTGATCATGAACAGGCCCAAGAGCGTGCCGATCGCCAGCGCAGGCAGCGACTTGGAAACAATGATCTCCGGCGTCGAGGTGGGCGATACCAGCAACTGGTCGAAGGTGCCCAGTTCGCGTTCGCGCGCGATCGACAGCGAGGTGATGAGCAGCGCGCTGAACAGCGCCAGGATGCCCGTGAGCCCAGGCACGATGAACCAGCGGTAGACCAGGTTGGGGTTGAACCAGTGGCGCACGACCACGGGCGTCGGCGCCTGCGCGTCGGGCACGACCTCGGCCCCAACGTCGGCGGCGATGGTGGACAGGTAGGCGACGGTGATCTGGCCCGAGTTGCTGCGCCGGCCATCGACCAGACCCTGGGCGCGGCCGCTGTCGCCGGCGGCGATGGTGCGCGAGAAATTCACGGGAATGGCGAGCGCGGCGATCACCTCGCCGCGGTCGATCATCTCGTGCAACAGCCGCTGGCTGTCCACGTGCCGCACGTGGGTGATGAAGCGGGCGCTGTCCAGGCGCTGCACCAGCTCGTGCGACCAACGCCCGGCGTCCTGGTTGTAGACGGCGATGTCGACGTTGCGCACCTCCAGCGTGGCGGCAAAGGCGAATACCAGCAGTTGCAGGATCGGTGGTACGAATACCACCATGCGGCTGCGCGGGTCGCGCAGCACGCTGAGCACTTCCTTGATGAATTGGGCGCGCAGGCGGGTGAACGAGAAGGCAGAGGTCAACATCGCGTCACTCCAGGTTCTTGCGCGTGGCGCGCTTGGCGATCAGGAAAAACAGCGCCCCAATCGCCGCCATGGCCGCCAGGTTGGGCAGGAAGACGGCCCAGATGTCGCCGGCCAGGAACACGGTCTTGAGCGAATCGACGAAGTAGCGCGCCGGAACCGCCCGAGTGATGGCGCGGATCGGCGCTGGCATCGCATCGATCTCGTACAGAAAGCCTGAGAGCATGAAGGCCGGCAGAAAGCCCGTGAACAGGGCGATCTGCGCCGCCAGGAACTGGTTGCGCGCCAGCGACGAAATCAAGAGGCCCTGGCCCAGCGCCGGCACCATGAACACCGCCGACAAGAGCAGCAGCGCCGCCAGAGAGCCGCGCATCGGCACGCCGAACACGAACACGGCTAAGGCCGCCGCGCCCAGCGTGGACAGCATGCCGAGCACGAAGTACGGCAGCAGCTTGCCGATCAGGATTTCGGCCACCGACGCGGGCGTGGACAGCACCGCTTCCATGGTGCCGCGCTCCCATTCGCGCGCCACCACCAGCGCGGTCAGCATGGTGCCGATGATGGTCATGACGATGGCAATGGCCCCGGGAATCAGCGCGCGACGGCTTTCCAGCTCGGGGTTGAACCAGTAGCGTGGCTCCAGCACGACGGATTGCGCGGGTGCCGCGACATCCAGCCCGGCACGCCAGGTCTGCACCACGCCGCGGGCGTAGTTCTCGACGTAGTTGGCGGTGTTGGGATAGGAGCCATCGGTGATGATTTGCACCAGCGGTTCTGCTCCGCGCTGGGCCAGGCGCTGCTCGAAATCCTGCGGAATGACGACGTAGCCGCGCAGCGCACCGGAGACGAGCTGGTCTGCCACCTCGCGCCGGTCGTGGGCGAATTGCGTCTTCAAGAAGCGGGTGCCCGAGAAGGCAGCGGCCAGCGACTGCGCCGATGCACCGGGCGACTCCAGCACGACGCCGACGCGGACCTCCTTGGCATCCAGCGACACCGCATAGGCGAACAGCAGCAGCAACACCACCGGCAGCACGAAGGCGATCAAGAGCGTCGAGGGGTCGCGCAGCGCCTGATAGCTTTCCTTGGTGACCAGGGCCATCAGCCGCCGCAGGTCAAAGCGGCGCAAATCGCTCGGCTCCAAAGCAGCCCCTTCCTTGCGTTGTGCTACAGCGTTCATGCGGCGGCCTCCATCTCGCGGTCGGCAGATTCCACCAGGTGAATGAAGGCGTCCTCCATGGTCGGGTCGGGGTGTTCGACATTGGCTGCGGCGCGCTTGAGCGCATCGGGCGTGTCCAACGCGATCAGGCGTGCGCGCGAGAGCATGGCGACGCGGTCGCAGTATTCGGCCTCGTCCATGAAGTGGGTGGTGACCATGATGGTCACGCCCTTGCGCGCCAGGCCGTTGATGTGGGTCCAGAACTCGCGCCGGGTGATCGGGTCCACGCCCGAAGTAGGCTCATCGAGGAACAGCACGGGTGGCCGATGCATGAGCGAGCAGGCCAGCGCCAGGCGCTGCTTGTGCCCCAGCGGCAGGGAATCGGGCGTGGCGGACAGCCACTCCCCCAGATCGAAGGTCTCGATCATCTCGGCAATGCGCTCGCGCCGGGTGTTGCCTTCCAGCCCGTAAACGCCGGCCGAAAATTCCAGGTTCTGCTGCACCGACAGCAGACCGTAGAGCGAGAATTTCTGCGCCATGTAGCCGAGCCGGCCCTTGGCTGCACCGGTGGCGCGGCGCAGATCATGGCCCACCACATGCGCTTCACCAGCAGTGGGTTTCAACAGGCCGCACAGCATCTTGAAGGTGGTGGACTTGCCGGCGCCATTGGGGCCGAGCAGACCGAAGATTTCGCCTTTGCGCACCTCGAAGCTGACCTGGTCGGTGGCGGTGAACTCACCGAAACGCTTGGTCAGATTGCGGCAGGAGACGGCTATTTCGGAGCCCAGTTCGACCGGTGACAGCCGTTCGGCCAAGGTTGAGGTGCCGCCGGGCCCGCCGCCGAGCAAATCGATGAAGGCATCTTCAAAGCGGGCGGGTACCGGCGCCAGCGCTACTCGCGCGCTATCGGCCAGGGCCTGGATTTGCTTTGGTGGCGCACCGTCCCGCAGTACCACCCGCACCCCGGCGCCCTGGATCACTCCGTCGCTCACGCTCTCCAGATCGAGTGCCTCGGTCAGAACCGCCCGGCGCTCGGCGCCGACGTTTTCCAGGCGAAAGCTGCGGCCTTCAAGTTGCGCGGTGAGTTGCTGCGGTGGACCATCGAACAGGAGCTGCCCCTGGTTCAACAGCAGCACGCTCTCGCAGCGCTCGGCCTCGTCGAGGTAGGCGGTAGACCAGACCACGGCCATGCCCTCATCGGTCAGTGCCTGCACCATGCGCCACAAATCCTGGCGGCTGACCGGGTCAACGCCCACGCCGGGCTCGTCCAGCAGCAGCACCTTCGGCCGCGCCATGAGCGCACAAGCCAGGCCAAGCTTCTGCTTCATGCCCCCGTAGAGCTTGCCGGCCAGGCGGTTGGTGAAGGGACCGAGCAGCGTGAAGTCCAGCAGCTCGGCAAACAGATCGGCGTTGCGGTCCGCATCCATGCCGCGCAACTGCGCATACAGGCGCATGTTCTCCATCACCGACAGGTCTTCGTACAGGCCAAAGCGTTGCGGCATGTAGCCACTGGCGACATGAATGGCGTCGTTGTCCTTGACCACGTCATAGCCTGCCAGGGTGACGTGGCCGGCGTTCGGCACCAGGAGGCCGGTCAGAATCCGCATCAGCGTCGTCTTGCCGGCGCCGTCCGGGCCGACCAGACCCGTCAGCCGCCCATAGTGGATGCGCGCGCTCAAGCCCCGCAGCGCCTTTATGTCGCCGAAATGCTTGTCCACGTCTTCGATGACGACGGCAGCGTCTTCGCCCGCACCCGCAGGCACGGCGGCGATAGCAGGGCTTGCCTGCATTTCAACGCTCCCCCGCCGGGATACGGGTGCCGGCTTTCGCATCGACCTCGATCGTCACCGGCATGCCCTGGCGCAAGGCACTGTCGCTGTCGGCTTCGTCGATGACGATGCGCAGGCGGTAGACCAGATCCGTGCGCAAATCCGTCGTCTCCACCGTCTTGGGCGTGAACTCGGCGCGCGGCGAGATGAAGCCGATCTGGCCGCGATAGACCTTCTCTGATGAATCGCTTTTGACGCGCACCACAGTACCGGGCGCGATGCGCCCCAAGTCCGACTCGCCCACGTAGGCGCGCACGTAAACCGGCTTGTCCAGGCTCAGGCTGTAGACCGCGCTCTGGCTTGCGACCATGCTGCCGGGCTCCCGCACTCGTGCGATGACGGTGCCGCTACTGGGCGCCATCAACTCGGTGTCCGCCAAGGCTGTCGTGGCTTGCGCTGCGGCAGCCTGTGCGGCCGCAAGGCGAGCTTCTGCCGCGGCGATGTCTTCCTTGCGAAAACCTTCGGATGCTTGCGACAGGGCCGCCTTGGCCGCTTCGACGCCAGCGGCTGCCTGGTCGCGCGCCGTGCGGGCTGCATCGACCGTGCGCTGGCTGCTGGCGCCCGATGCCAGCAGGCCACTCTGGCGCTGGAAATTGCGCTCGGTCTCGGTGGCGAGCGCCTGGGCCTGCCTGAGGGCTTCGCGCGCCTGGGTGATTTCCTGCGGTCGCAGACCGCGGCGCAGCTTGGCCAGTTCCGCCTGCGCCACCTGCACCTGGGCCTGTGCTGCCGCAAGTGCTTCCCGATAGGGTTGCGCGTCAAGCGCCGCCAGGCGTTCGCCGGCGCGAACGGTATCGCCCTCATCGAAAGCCATTTGCATCACGCGCCCGGGCTGACGGAAGGCCAGTTGCACCTCGCGGATGTCGACGTTGCCGTAGAGGCGCAATGCATCTTGTTGTCCATGGTCGCGCGACAACCAGAACGCCAGTGCGCCGCCAAGAGCGAGCACGACGACGGCGATCACGACCCAACGGGTTTTCTTGAAGAGGAGGTTTGGAGTTTTCATCGATGGGTTTCCGCTGGATAAAGGTGCTCAGTGCTCGCGTGCGACCGGCGCATTCGCCGCTGACCGGCGCCAGGCGATGGCCGCTATGCCAGCCCACACCAACGTGCGCAGCGTCATGGCGACCACCGTGCGTCGCTCCCAGGCGCCACCCAGAGCCACATGCACTCCGAAAGCGAGGAACACGAGTGCGGTCGCCACCGTGATGACAATCGCTAACCACGCGGCCCAGCGCCGGCGCATCCACAAGCCGACGCCGGCGATGATGTAGGCGAACCCGGCCAGAAAATTGAACCAGAGCACGAAGGGCACATAGTGGCCGGCGGCTTGGCGCGCCGCGCCGTCGACAAACAGAACGGCGCCGCCCTCCCGAAGAGTGAGCAGACCGAAGCCGATCGCAAGCAGGGAGATCAGCCAGTGCCAGATGCTGCGTTGTGGATGAGTGGTCATCTTCATGGCCTTTACTTGATCGGGGAAACTCCCAGGCCTTCGTCGTCGTCGCGGCGTGCGTGTGCATTCCGCCGGGCGGTCGGGCTGAGTGTTGAATGACGCGGATTCGCGCTGGAGGCGCAACGCGATCGCATGACCGTGGTGTGCCTCTCGGCTGACCGAGGAACTGCGTGGCGGCAGGATGGAAGGCGTTTCATCGGGTGTGCGTGATGCCACGGAGATAGATGGCAAACACGGCTGGCGCGTCGCGGCGGATGCGTGCTACATCGCCCGCCAGCAACGACTGCATCACCAGCCCTTGAATTGTGCCGATGAACAAGACGACGGCCGCGTCCACATCCAGTTCTGAATGCAGCTCGCTTCGCGCCTTACCGGCTTCGAGCAGTCGACGCAACCGCTCACCATATTGACGGGTCAAGGTCTGCACCATTTGCTTGGGCAGGGTCTCCCCCGGCCGCTGTAATTCGCCGAAGAGCATCCTCGGCACCCCCGGGTGCTCGGCCACGAAGTCGATGTGCGTCTTGAAGATCGCTTCAAGAGCTGCGAGGGGGGACGTAGCACCTTCTGCGGCCTTGTCTACTCGAGCGAGCAGGCGTTCCGTAACCCAGGACATCACCGCCTGCAGGATTGCGTCCTTAGTCGGGAAGTGACGGAACAGTGCTCCCTGGGTCAACCCCATGCGCTGCGCGATGGCCGTGGTCGTGATGTCGCTGGGGTTCTGTTCGGCAGCCAAGTCGACCACTGCCTCGACGGTGGCCGCGCGCCTCTCATCAGCCGGTAGATGCCTGGAGTGTCCGCTCATTGCTTGCATCCCAAAAAGTGAGTAATCTATTACTATCTTACCACTGTGCAGCCAGACCGCAAGAGGGGAAGCACGAAAAAGAGGTCTCGATGAACAGCAGAACTGCTATCTCAGACGGCTGCCAACGGTCGATTTCTGGCGGGCGCAAACGTCGCCCTCCGCACCTCATTGGCGGAAGGGCGCCGGCACATCGCAAGCCTGGCGGGGCGTAAGTGGGCGGGATGTGGATGGAGATGCTGGCGCCCGAGAGGCCGAACCAGAAGAAGACGAACAGGAGGTGGCCTTGGATTTCAGATTGCTGCGCTACTTCATCGCAGTCGCGGAAGAACTGCATCTGGCCCGGGCAGCCGAGCGTCTGGGCATCGAGCAATCGCCTGTGTCACGTGCGATGCGCGACCTAGAAAGCCAGCTTGGCGTGCAGTTGTTCGACCGCAGCACACGCCTGACGCGGCTGACCTGGGCCGGCCAGGTGTTCCTCGGCGAATGCCGGCGCGTGCAGGCCACCGTGGAGCAGGCAGTCAAGAGCGCCAAGGCGGCGGCACAGGGCTACCAGGGCCATCTGCGCATCGCGATCTGCGACGGCCTGGCGCAGCCCCGCATCGCCACCTTGCTGGCACGCAGCCGCGAGGAGGAGCCCGAGATGGAGATTCGCGTCTTCGAGCTGCCG
>JANJVG010000143.1 GCA_024710165.1 Burkholderiaceae bacterium | reverse complement strand
CGACTCATCCTCGACGCGCACGCCCAACGCCACATGTCCCGCTTCCGTGAACTTCACCGCGTTGCCCAGGAGGTTGAGCAGTACCTGGCCGATGCGCAGCGCATCGCCGACCAGAACGGCGGGCAATTCGCCAAGTTCGAGCGAAAGCGCGAGTCCCTTGCCCTCCGCCTTCTCACGCACTAGGGAAAGCGCCTGATCAATGAGCTGGAGGGGTTCGAAATCGCTCTGGTCGAGTTCGATGCGACCGGCCTCTATCTTGGACAGGTCGAGAACGTCGTTGATGATCTGCAGCAGATGGTGGGCCGCCTCGTCGATCTTGGACAGGTAGCCGGGGTCGCAACCTGCAGCCACATCGCGCTTGAGCAGGTGCGTGAAACCGATGATGGCGTTCATCGGTGTGCGGATTTCATGGCTCATGTTGGCCAGAAAATTGGACTTGAGCGCCGTCGCCTCCTCCGCAAGCTCCTTGGCACGGCGCAGTTCCTCCTCGGACCGCTGGCGTTCACTGATGTCCACAAAGGTGCCGATGACGCCGCCGGGCGTGCCATCGGGCCGCTTGAAACCCTGCAGCCAGTACAGCGTGTGATGTACCTGGCCATCGGCATACGGCATGCCCACCTCGCGGTGCACCGCCTCGCTGCTGTGCAGGGCGGCCTCGGCATCGGCCTGAAACTGCTGGCGCTTCTCGGCCGGAAGGTAATCGATCTCCAGCACTGTCTTGCCCAGCAGGTCTTCGCGGCTGACGTCAAACACCCGCTCAAAAGCGACGTTCATGCCCAGGTAGCGGCCCCGCTCGTCCTTGTAGAACACCGGAATCGGGATGGTGTCGATCAGCACCTGCTGAAACTGCACCTGTGCGGCCACCCGCTCTTCGAGTCGCTTGTGGGCATCGATGTCGACGTTGACGCCCACCATGCGCTCGGCCCGTCCGTCCGCAGCGCGGATGATGTGCGCCGAGCATTCGTACCAGCGCACACCGCCATCGGAGCGAACCACGCGCCAGAGATCGTGAAAATGCTCGACATCGCCGGCCAATGCAGCGTCCATGCGTGCCAACGCCCCCTCGCGGTCTTCAGGCAAAAGGCGCTCGGCCCAGGCAGCACGCCAGTCATCAAACACCCGCTCGGAAATTCCCTGGGTTCCGGCGAGCTTCTGGCTCCAGACGCTCCGGCCGGTGGCCAGGTCGATATCGAACACCCCGATTTTTCCGGCCTCCTGGGCCAGTTCCAGACGCTCCCGGGCCTGCTGCATCGCGCGCTCGGTACGCCGCAGGTCGGTCACGTCCTCGATGACCCAGATGGCTGCATTGGCGCAGCCCCCGATCTGCACGCGGCGACCCGACATACGCGCCTCGAACGACTGGCCATCGAGCCGGAACACGGTCCAGCTCTCACGCACCGGCAAGCCCTGGGCCAGTTGGGGGCCCACCCGCGCAGAAAAGGCAGCGTGCTGCTCCAGGGAGCCAAACAGCTGACTCACCCGCTGGCCCTGCAACTGCGTGACGTCGCCCCCCACCAGCCCGACAAACGCCGGATTGAACTGATGCATCACTCCGTCACAGGTCAGCAAGACAGGTGGAGCGTTGTCGAAAATGGCGTTTTGCTGCTCCACCATTTCCTTGAGCCGTCGTTCATTGCGCTGCAAGGCCTCCTGCTCGTGCATGCGCTGTGTCACATCCTGGTGCAGGCCCACCATGCCAATGCACACCCCACGCTCATTGAGTACGGGCGTGAGCGTGGCTTCTTCGTGGTATTCGCTGCCATCCTTGCGGCAGTTGATGAAGTGCCCCGTCCAGGAGCGCCCGGCCACCACGGTCGACCACATCTCATTGAACGTCTGCAACGGGGTCTTGCCGCTGGCCAGCAAGGATGGTTTGCGGCCCTTGACCTCATCAAGGCGATAGCCGGTGTTGCGCTCAAACTCGCGATTGACCCATTCGATCTCACCCTTGGCGTTGGTCACCACCACCGACAGCGGACTGTTCTGCAAGGCCACACCCAGCACGCTCAGGCGCTGCTGCGAAGACGCCATGCGCGCACGGTTGCGCACCAGTTCCAGCAGCAAGATACCCACCAGCACCTGCAAGGCAAACGCCAGGGCACCCACACGCAGCCGATCCTCCAGGGGCATCAGCTGCGAGACGTCGTCCAGCGCCACCAGGGCCCAGGCACCGCCGGGGTCGCCCCAGTCAAGCTCCTGGCGCTCGATCGCGTGCTGAACGCCATCCACCACCACCTCCCCGGAAGCAGGAGAAAACGGCAAGGCCGAAGCAACCCCGTTGTCAAAATGGCGGCCGAACTGGCGCAATCCGGCAATGGCGTCGATGCGGCTCTGGGTCAGCGGCGGGACCAGGGCAAACAGCCATTCCGGACGGGTGGAAGCAAAGGCCACACCCTGCGGCGACAAAAGCAGCATGGGCATGCCCGAGCGCGCCAGCAGGGCATCAATGGCTGCAAGCGACTGTTTGAACACCACCACCCCTACCACGGCTGATCCTGCTGTGCTGCCTTCATATACCGGGGCTGCGGCATACAGGCCGCGCTCCTGCGTGGAAGATCCCACGGCGGCATATACGTTCAAACGCCCCCGCAGCGCCTGCTGAAAATAGGGTCTGAACGCCACGCTTGCTCCGGTGGAATGTGCCCCCGGGGTTTCATGGGCAACGATGGTGCCGTCGGCAGCGATGACATACACCCCATCGAGCCCGAATCGTTCACGCGCGGCAGACAGCGCGGTCAGCACCGACGGTGCATCCGGCGGAAGGCGTCCCTGAACCACTTCTTTGTACAGTGATTCAGTGAGCCCCATCATCGCCACCGCACCCAGCACCGTGCTTCGAGTGGTTTGCTCTGTCAGGAAGGACACGGTATGGGCAAGCTTCGCCTGACGCAGGGTCTGGCGCTCGGTCAAACGCTGCCCATGCACCGCATGCACCACCAAAGCAGCCCCTGCCAGGGACAACAGCAGCACCAGCAGCAAGCTGCCAACCCAGGGTATGCGCTGCTCCGGGGGCTTTCCCATCAGCATGCCCATGCCTCCCCGGGCGGCCCTGCACTGAAGCGCTCAGAGAACGCCATGAACCAGGGCCTCGACCCCATCGACCGGGCCAGGCCGCCCGAACAAAAACCCCTGGAACTGCTCGCAGCCATGCAGCCGCAAGAACCCCAGCTGCCCCGCCGTCTCCACCCCTTCGGCCACCACGTCCAGGTCCAGGCTTTGCGCCAGCGCCAGGATGGTGCGCACGATGGCCGCGTCGTTGGGGTCGCTCAGCACGTCGCGCACGAAGCTGCGGTCGATCTTGACCTGGTCCAGCGGCAGGCGTTTGAGGTAGCCCAGGCTCGAATACCCGGTGCCGAAGTCGTCCAGCGCGAAGCCCACGCCTTCGCGTTTGAGCTGCACCATGCGCGCGATGGTGTCTTCGATGTCGCCCAGCAGCAGGCTCTCCGTCAGTTCGAGCTTGAGGCGCCGGGGGTTGGCGCCGGTCTCGCGCAGGGTTTGCAGCACTTCGGCCATGAAGCCGCTTTGGCGAAACTGCCGTGCGCTGACGTTGACCGCCATGCTCAGGTGCGCGGTTTCCTGTTTGCCTGCCCAGCGCACGAGTTGTTCACAGGCGGTGCGCAGGATGTGCCGCCCCAGGGGCAGGATGAGGCCGGTCTGTTCGGCCAGGGGGATGAATTCGGCCGGGCTGATGGGGCCGCGTTCGGGGTGGTTCCAGCGCGCCAGGGCCTCGGCGCCTTTGACGTGGCCCTGGTAGTCGACCACGGGCTGGTAGTGCGCGAAGAGGTCTCCGCGCGAGAGCGCCTGGCGCAGGTCGGCCTCCAGGCTGGAGCGGGCGTGCAGGGCTTGCTGCATGCCGGGGTCGAAGAAGCGGTGGGTGTTGCGTCCGGCCGCCTTGGCTTCGTACATGGCCAGGTCGGCGCGTTTGAGCAGTTCGTCCACGCTCAGGCGTTCCTGGCCAAAGAGGGTCAGGCCGATGCTGGGGGTGCTGTAGTGTTGCTGGCCGGCCAGTTCGAAGGGCTGGTTGAGGCTGATGAGCAGTTTGAGCGCGACGGCTTCGGCCTGGGCGCGGGCCTGGGGCAGGCTGCTGTCCAGGCCTTCGAGCAGGACGACGAATTCGTCGCCGCCAAAGCGCGCGACGGTGTCGCATTCGCGCACGCTGCGCACCAGGCGCTCGGCGACCTGGGTGAGGAGCTGGTCGCCCATGTCGTGGCCCAGGGTGTCGTTGAGGTCCTTGAAGTTGTCCAGGTCGATGAACAGCAGGGCGCCGTGCTGCTGGGTGCGCTGGCTGCTGAGCACCAGGCGTTGCAGGCGGTCGAGCAGCAGGCGCCGGTTGGGCAGCTGGGTGAGGGCGTCGTAGAAGGCCAGGCG
>JANJVG010000123.1 GCA_024710165.1 Burkholderiaceae bacterium | reverse complement strand
TTGGTTGTGTCGCAATAGCGGCGCCGAGGCGGCAAATGGCCGTTGATGTCGATCGGTTTCAATGAGCCAAGCTGTAAAACTGGTCGGCGGCGGACATGGTGTTGCCACTCGGGCAGCGCTGCTGCCCTTTCTTGATCATGTGCATGGTCTCGATGCCGGCGATGATGCGTCTGGCGGACCAGAAAGACTTGAACCCCATCATCGGTCGGGTTCGTCGCTTGATCGCCCGGTGGTCCTGCTCGACGATGTTGTTGAGGTACTTCGACTGGCGCAGTTCAATTGCCACGCCGCTGTCGGCGATCAAGCCTCGCACAGCTGCGGTGTTGGCGCCGCTCTTGTCAATCGTGATCTTTTCGGGGACGTCATGCAAGTCAATGGCACGCTCGAAGAATCGGCGGGCCGCCGCTACATCGCGCCGAGCGGTGAGCAAGAAGTCCACGGTGTACCCGAGCTTGTCGACGGCGCGGTATAGATACTTCCACTGACCGCCGACCTGGATATACGTTTCATCGACTCGCCAGGAGCGCCCCACCGGACGCTGGCGCCGGCGAAACACCTTGGCCAGCACCGGCAACATCTTCAGTGCCCAGCGGTGAACCGTGGCGTGATCGACCTGGATGCCGCGTTCAGCCATCATCTCTTCCAGGTTGCGCAGGCTCAACGGGTAGGCCGCGTACCAGCGAACGCACACCAGCATCACTTCCAGCGGATAGTGCAGCCGTTTGAGGACCCCACGCAGGACCGAATTCTGGAGCTGGAATGACAACGCTTGCATCATCAAATCCTAGCCGTTCCGCTTATTGCGACACAACCGCCGCGCAGCCCGCCGCGGGGCCGCAGGCGGCTTTCGGGTTCTGAGCGCCATGTTGTGGGTCAGAGTTGGACTACATTCAGATCCGCCCCAAGAACCTCCCTGGCCAGCGGCACAAGGTGATCGTGATGTGTCAGAAACACGACCTGCATCTTGCGAGCAAGCTCACCCAGCACCTTCAGTCCCGCTGCGGTGCGGCGGTCATCAAAGTTGATGAACAGGTCGTCCGCAATCAGCGGCATGCTCAAGCCCTGCTCCACCTGAAGCTCCAGAGCCGCCAGGCGCAAGGCCAGATAGAGCTGGTCGCGCGATCCCTCGCTCATGCCGGCCACGTCAACCTGTCCACCGTCCGGGCGGATGCCAATCAGGCGCGGCGTGGCCTCTTCGGCGTCGACCAGCAGGCGGCTGAAGGAGTTCAGCGTCAGGCCCTTGAAGATGGTGGACGCCTTTGCCAGCATGGGGCCCTGTTTGGTCTCGCGGAATTTCTCCATCGACCACTTCAGCAGGCGTGATGCGGTGTGCAATTTCAGGTAGCGCTCGGCCGCGTCGCCCATGGCCGCTATGGCTTCTTGCCGCCGCGCTTCGGCCCGGGCCGCAGCATCGGTGCCATCGAGCGCATCAAAGGCCATCTTGTGCGTGCCGTGGTTGTTGCTGAGCGCAGCGATTTCTTCCACAACCGCAGCCGACATCTCCGTGAGTTCATCGAGCCGGGCTTTCAATTCATCCGGCCCGACGCCAGCGATTTCTTCACGCAAGGCGTCCACCGGCAAGCCATCGGCCGCCTGCATCAGTGCGCTTTCGGCAGTCGCCATGTTTTTTTCGATTTCGCGACGGCGGTCCGAACGCTCGATGGCGCTCGCCAGCGCGTTGATGTCCTCCACGCCGGCAGCGCCCATCAGGGGCGCCAGGCGGGCCTGGGCCGCAAGCTGCCGCTGCTGGGCGGCCGTGATCTCGCTGTGGGCCCGCTTCAATCTGGACTGCAACTCCGAGGCCAGGGATTGGGCCTGCCGGGCCTGGGCCAGGCACCTGGCCAACTCCAGGGCAATGTCTTCCGGAGCGTGGCTGGCAAGCCCGGGCGCCAAACGCTCTGCCAGGCCCTGGGCGGTGGCTGCCAGGCCGTCCAGGTCGGTCTGCATGGTGTCGATGCGCTCACTGCGGGTGCTGCGAATGCGCGCCAGCAAGCGCTCGATCTCTTGCATCACCTCGATCTCTGCCTCGACCTGATCCGAGAGCGCAGTGGCTTCATAGCCAGCCGCCAAGACGGCCGCCCGCCACGACTGGTCCCACGCATCCCAGGCCGCCTGAGCCGATTGGACCGATGCCTGCAGCGCCACCAGGCTGCTGTGCCCGTCGTGCAATTGCTGCTCCAGGGTCGCACGCTGCCCTTGCGCCTGATCGGCCAGCGTCATTTGCGCTCGTGCCCGCCGCACGCACTCTGCCAATTCGGGCGCTGGTTCGCCAGAGGGCGCAGCGCCGAGCATCGCCCATAGAGAGTGCTGAATGTGGAGGGCGGCCTCCTGCCGGTCCGAAAGCTGGCGCTCGGTGTTCAGCTTCTGCGCCAGAAGGTCCAACACGCCCTGGCGTTGCTGCAGCCAGACGGGAGCGATCTCCAGCGGAAGCTGAGGCAACCCGCACGCGGCCGTCAAGGCATGCCACTCGGTCATCCGCGTGTCCACCCGCTCCTGCACGGTCTGCACGCGTGATGCGAGGTTGCGTTGTTCAAGGCGCAGTTGTTCGATGCGTTCGGCCTTGGTCTGGCGAGCGGCTTCGTGTTGCGCCCGGTCGAGCCGGGCGTCGGCCAGGTGGTCGGCATCAGCGATATGCCCTTCAAAGGCCAAAGCCCGGTCGTTCAATGCCTGTGGAGCCGCTTTGATGCCCTTCCATGCGTCGTCGCGCACCCGCCGCGCCTGCTGAACCTGCTCCAGGGAGACCGGCTGAAAATCCCGCACGAACTGCTGCAGCTCCAGCTCCTGGCGCGCAATCTCCTGCGTCTTGGCATCGAGTGTTTCGCGTTGCGACAGGGCCTCGGCAGCATCGCTTCGGTGCTGATCGATCAGACTTTGCACGACGGCGGCGTCGGGGGTGAGCATTGTTTTCAAGTCATCCGGCTCTTTGCGCCAGGTGCCCAGCGCCGCCAGGCCGGTATCGATCTTTTGCACCAGGCCATCGATTTCTTGCTGCCACTGGGCCAGCGCAGCAGCGTGGTCCCCCAGTTTCAGGGCCTGCTCCACCGCCGATGCCAGGCCCGGATGCACCCCGCCCGCCGTGATGCGCCCCAGCGCTTGCTGTGCTTGCTGCATCTGTTGCTGGCGTTCAGCGAGGGTGTTGGTGGCGCTGCGCAGGTTCTGGGCCACGGCCCCGCGTTGTTTGAGCAACCGGGCAAGCCGTGAGCGCACCGGTGCAGCGGGTAGCCTCGCACGCACGGCGTCTTCGTTCTCTGCCGGCCATCCCAGACCTGCGGCCAGCTCCTGCACCCGCAGCCACTCCATGCGGATCTCTTCCAGGCGCTTGACCATGTCCGTGCGATGGGCCCTGAATTGCAGGCGGCGCTCGTTCAGCTCGGTGATGTCTGCAGCCAGGGACAGAACGTTCTGGTCAACCTGCGTCCCATCCAGTTCCATTTGTGTCTGTGCAACGTCCTGCTGCAGGCGCTGCAGGTCAGCCGCCACCAAGACCAGCTCCTGCCGGGCATCACCCAGCACCTGGTCGGCGTTCTCGGCCAGCAAGGAGATGTCCCCGGCCGTCAGCAGCTCATTGCGCTGTGCCTGTGCGGCGTCCAAGGCCAGCAGCATCGGCCGAACCCGGCGGATGCGTTCCAGACGGCTGAGCTGACGACGGATGTCGATGTCACGTTGGCGGGCCTCCGCCAGGGCCGCTTCAGTGGCTGCCAGCGCATCGTGCTGCGCCTTCCAATCCTTGGTGCGCACCGTGGCTTTCTTGAAGTCTGCATGGGCGGTGTCGTACGCCTCCAGTGCCTGGTAATAGATGCGGGAACCGGATTTGCGCGGTGCCCACAGCGTATCGGCTTGCGCCTGGAGCTTTTGCAGCGCTTCGCCCAAGTGCTCGATGCCGGCCGCCGACTGGAACAGCATGCGGCCGATATCGTCGGATGCCGACAGGATGCCGGCACCGCCTTCGACCAGCGTCGTGTGATCGAGTGCATACATCCGGTTGAAAGCCTGCGCCTGCAGGCTTCCAAGCCACGGCGCGAGCGCGCCCTCTGGCAGTGTGGCGTCGTCCGGCGTGCGCAGCGTGTTCTTGTTGCCCTTGGTGCGGTCGAAGGCCAGTGGTTGTCCAGGCGCGTTCCCGGAGGCCCACTTTTCCAGGGTGCCGCCCACTCTCAAGTCCGGCATCGGATGCAAAAAAGCCAGGGGCGTGCGCGCGGGGATGCCAAAAAGCCAGTCCCCGATGGCTGTGCGGACGGTGGATTTGCCTGCCTCGTTGGGCCCCACGATGAGGTGGATGTCTCTGCTGCCAGGGGGGAGAGCCAGGGTTCGGTCGGTGAATTTGCCGTACCGGATCAGTTTGAGTTCACGGATGCGCATGGTGGGAGTCTTCTCGCGGTCAGGAGGATGAGCGGGCATCCTGGCCCACGCGGGCCATCAGCACGGGGGTCGCTTGTCGAATGCGATCGCTCATCTGGGCCAGCGGGTCCTGGCGCAGCGCCGACAGATCAGGGGCCGCCAGAAGCACATCGTGTGGCAGCTTCTCCAGCAGGGCCTGCCAGTCGGCCTGCAGCGAGCGAATGAAGTCCGGGTCGTCCTGGGCAGACAAGGCCAGGCTCTCCAGCTCTGCCATGGCGCCCTGGGTCTCGTCGTCCGATGACGGCTGGGCCGCTTCCAAGGCCTCCGTGGCGACACGAACCTTCTCCACCCAGATCCTGTCTGCGTCCAGCGCAACGGCTTGCGCGATCACCTCCTGGCGCAGCTGGCCCTCGTCTGCAATCAATTCCGCGTGAACCGAGGACCGTCCTTTGAATACGACCCGCATTGCCAGGGGCAGATCGGCGGGGGTCGACTCCAGCACCTGCTCCATCGCCTGCCCCACCATGCGCACAGCGCTTCGCAGGTCTGGCGCAGCGCTGACGTCAAGCTCCAGCGCGTGCCACCGCAGCACGTCCACCTCCAGACGCTCTACTTCGGTCACCTCACCCTCTTCGGCCGTGACCAGCAGCGCACCGCGCGCCCCCAGTTCGCGGATGTGGCGGCCCTGCAGGTTGCCGGGGTAGGCCATCGTGACATCGCCACGCTGCACCCAGTGTTCATGCACATGGCCGAGCGCCCAGTATTGATAGCCCTTGGCCTGCAACTCCGCCACGGAGCAGGGGGCGTACCTGGCATGTTCGGCGTTGCCCTCCAGCGCGGTGTGCAGCACGCCAATGTTCAGCCAACCGGCTACTGGCTCGGGGTAGCCTGGGAGCAGGTTCTCGGTGGTGGCCGCCACCTTGAAGCTGCGGCCGTGCAGAGCCACCTTCCGGGAGTCGATGCGGAATGTTTCTGCCTTGCGGGACGAGAAAACGTGGACGTTGTCCGGCAACTCCAGGCCGCGCGTCATCTCGCTGTCGGCGTCGTGGTTGCCGTACAGCAGGTAGACCGGGATGCCCGCGTGCCGCAGCCGGCCCATCTGGCGAATGAAGAACAGCCCGGTGTTGAAGTCTTTCCAGTCCCCGTCGTACACGTCGCCTGCAATCACCATGAAATCGACCTGCTCCTCGATGGCCTGGGTGACTAGGTTGTGGAAGGCATCACGGGTTGCAGTACGCAAGCGCTCCGCAGGCGCATCAGCGTACGAAGACAGGCCCCGCAATGGGCTGTCCAGGTGCAGGTCGGCAGTGTGGATGAATTTCATGGGGGAACATCTCATTTTTGGATCGGCAGTTTCATTCGGCGTTTGCGGCAAGTTGGGGACCGTCTGCTACAGGCAAATCATCAGGCAAAAATGGCCTGATTAGCGACTTACCTCAGGCAGTCGTGAGCGTTCCGCGAGAACCGACCTCCAACGAACAATGCTGAGCCATCGGTCAGGGAGCGCGGTATGTCCATGTACACCATCCAGTTCCATCGCGGTCTTTCGCTGCCCCGGTTTGACGTCTTGTACAGCGCCGAGCAACGATGCGAGGGCGCCCTGGTGGCTGCCCCACGGCGGCACTGGCCGAGTTCGTCAATGCGCTCAAGACCGGCACCAGCAGGCGTCTGCGCACGATATTTGCCCAAAAACTTGCGGGGGTGTATTCCAAGCCCGTGCTCTGGTCGCGCAGCTATTGCGTACTCTCGTGCGGCGGTGCTCCGCTGGAGATCATTAAGCAGTACATCCAGCAGCAGGACAGACCGGACGACTGAAGCCAGCCGCAGGCTGGCTGCGCTTACCCCTCCAGCCAATGGGGGCGGCTCTGCCTCCAGGCCGCAAGCGACCAACCCAAATGGATGGAGTCCCTCGCGCTATTCGGCGGCGGGGTCATTGAGCCGCCGAATCGTCAGGGCGCAGCGCTGCTCAATCAAGGTATTGATTTTCTCAACCACAGCATTGCCAGCAAAACTGTGTCCGGGGTCAGACTGGAGCTTGCGCGCCGTCGCTGGCAGTAACTTTGCCAGTTCCAGAATTCGCCGTTTGGCCTGCGCTTTGGTAAAGCCTACGCCTTCGGCGAACTGCTCCCAGTGCCTCGCCTGGACTTCGCTGAACTTGTACTTGCTGCCGATTTTCATCGCCATCTTTTGCGTCAGTGTTGAATACACCGCCGTCGAGAGCGTGTCGTAAGACGGTGCCAGAACGGGTGCCTTGCCTGAGTACAGCAGTGAGAAATTCTTGGCGTGCGCATCATGATTGCCGATCAGCGCATTGAAGATCACATAGTCGAGCAGTCGCAGAACCTGCGGTGCACTGGGGCGTGTCGCACTGCGTAACAGATCGAAGCATTGCGCCAGATCCGGACCACCTTCATTTTGGTATTTCATTTCTGGCACCACACCCAGCGCCTGACAGAAATCCTCTTGATGAAGGCGTTGTCGGTGCCCCTGCGCATCCATCAGTCGGTCGTAGCGTTCAACCAGCAGAAAGGAGCGATCCAATACCTTGTGTACTTTTGATTTCGCTGGCTTGAGCTGCATGGCCTCAGCCAGTGCCATGCAGAATCCCTCGTTGGTCACACTGTCTTCAACAGCGTGAATGGCCGGTTTCAGGATGTGGGAGCTTGGCGTGCCGCCCCGGGGCAGACCAATGCGGGCACCATCAAACACCACCGGTAGTTTGTCCTGGGCACCAGCCAATGAAAGCCGCAAGCCGTCTTTGCCTGCCAACATGGGGCGGCGCGGCAATTCATCCAGGATGGCAACAACTTCCTCGTCGCTCAGCCATTGAACTTCATCGCTACGGGTCGGCACAGGCAAAGCTTGCCCCGGCTCCAGGAACGTCACAGCCCCGGCGCATTCGCCGCCAATGTGGTCCAGCAGCGCAAAGTCGTTCTGGCCTGAAACCTGGAACTGTTGCGCAATCAGGCGGCGCATCTGCCCTTCCGGCAGAAGACCTGCAAAGAAGGGACGCGTTTTGCGATCGTCAAACGGCTCCGCTTGTAGGGGCAGCGAGGCAGACAAGGTGATGGCGTCCTTGTGTGACAGCCAATCGGGTCGGTAGCAAAAGTTGAGTCGCCCATCAACCAGCGACAACGTGCCGACACGATTGGCAAAAAGCCAGACTTCCAGTTCATGCGCCATGGTTGCCACCTTCACATTGCGTCGGCTACGGCTGATGGCAACCCGCTCAACTGAATCTCACCACCGAGGGCATCAATGACCCGCAGCACGTTTTCCAGTCGCAAGGTGGGTTTGCCTGCTTCAAGCTCGACAATGAAGCGCACCCCTACCCCAGCCGCCAACGCCAACTGAGGCTGTGTCAGCCCGAGCTGCTTGCGAGCGGCACGCAATGCATCACCGAGTTGTTGAGGGGATCGAATGGATATCATGGCTCTTTAAGATTCCCGATCGGGAAATTATCGGTCACGACCGGACTATGCGCAAGCAATATTTCCCGATCGGGAATGTTCAGTTCGGTTAGGACATGATCGATTCATTTGTTTCCCGATCGGGAAACAACCGCAACTCTCGATTGCATGGTGACCGGGTGCGCAACAAGCATCGTCCCATTGACATCTGCTGGTGAACTACCCGCCCAAGGTGGCGTGTCCAATCTGGTGAACAGCCTCAAAGGCGCGTCTAGCCGCTTGCTGCGCAAAGAGCGCCCGGACATTGCCAACAGGTACTACAAGAACATGCTGTGGTCGCCGTCCTGCTTTGCATCCTTGTGTGGGGGTGCGCCCATCGACGTGATCCGCAGGTATCGGATGCTGACGATCATCCCTGCCAGTCGGCAGACGTTACCTGCACTACGTCTTCGACCTGTCAACGCAAATCGACCGCGAATCCATCGTGAACCCATCGCACATCCACCGCGCATCCACCTCAAATCGACCGCACAACCACCGTGAACCCATCGCACATCGACCGCGCATCCATCGTGAACTCATCGCACATCTGCCGTGAACCTGCCGCGAACCCATCGCACAACCATCGTGAACCTGCCGCGAAACCATCGCAAATCGACCGCAAATCGACCGCAAATTCATCGTGCGGGCGGGGTAAACGTCGTGGACAGGATGCCAGTTGTACGTACAGCGCCGCCCAACTAGCATTTCGCCCGCTAGGTCGCTTCGCGCCCGTCGCAGTCAACTCAGGGCTTCGCCCCGAGACCCGTAGGAGGCTGTCGGGCTTTCCTTGCTCCCCAAGGGTGACGCGATCCGAGACAGTTGCGGCAGTGCATTCAGGACTGCTTTGCGATGAGCCGCTTCGTTCCCGTCAACCGAGATACTGCCTACCCTTGGCCGCCTCGAAC
>JANJVG010000121.1 GCA_024710165.1 Burkholderiaceae bacterium | reverse complement strand
GGAAATCCTGCAAAACCCCCCGCAGTGTTTGGTACATGTCAGCATGCAATGGCATCCTCACAGGCCATGAAGCAAAGCAGCCTTGACCTGAACCTGAGCACCAAGAAGACCCGCAAACAGGAACTGCTGGCCCAGATGGATCGGGTGGTTCCCTGGGCTGCATTGATCGATGTCATTGCCCCGTACTACCCCGAGGGCAAGAACGGCCGCCCACCCTTTGCCCTGGAGACCATGCTGCGCATCCACTGCATGCAGCAGTGGTTTACCTTGTCGGATCTGGCGATGGAAGAAGCCCTCTTTGACACCCCGATCTACCGGGAGTTTGCAGGGCTCGATGCCCATGGACGAATGCCTGACGAGAGCACCATTTTGAGGTTTCGCCATCGGCTGGAGAAACACAAGCTGGCCGAGCAGATTCTGGCCACCGTCAACGAACTGCTGGCAGCGCAGGGCTTGCTGCTCAAGGCGGGCACTGCGGTGGACGCCACGTTGATCGCAGCGCCCAGCTCTACCAAGAACAAGGACAGAAAACGCGATCCAGAGATGCACTCAAGCCAAAAGGGCAATGAATGGCACTTCGGCATGAAGGCCCACATTGGCGTGGACGCGGACTCAGGACTGGTGCACACCGTCATCGGAACCTCGGGCAACGTGGCCGACGTTGTAGAAGGCAACAGCTTGCTGCACGGGCAGGAGAAAGACGGGTTTGGTGACGCGGGCTATCAAGGCGTTCACAAGCGCCCGGATGCCAGGGCGGGCGTGACGTGGCACATAGCGATGCGCCCGGGCAAGCGCAAAGAGCTGGACAAAGAGAACAACCCCGTTGACGCGCTCATAGACCAGATGGAGAAGATCAAGGCAAGCATCCGGGCCAAGGTGGAGCATCCCTTTCGGGTGATCAAGCGGCAGTTTGGATATGTGAAGGTGCGCTACCGGGGATTGAAGAAGAACACACTGCAGCTCAAGACGCTGTTTGCGCTATCCAACCTGTGGATGGTGCGCCACCAATTGCTGGAGGCGCAGGGATGAGTGCGCCCGCAAACAGCCGTGCAGCCGCAGCGGCTGCGCAAGCGGCCCCCACAAGGGGCACCAAACAAGGCGAAACCGCCGGAAAGACGGTCTCCATTGCGCCAGCTGAAAAACTCAGTCTCGTAGCACGCGCGAAACCGAGTTGTTCAGGACATCCCTTACGAAAAGATCAGATAAAAAAGTGGGATTCAGAAGGAAATCAGGGGTTGGCTGAACTACAATGCTTGCTTGCCTCGAGAGACGGATTTGATCGGAATACCAATCGTCTTTCTTTGGTAAAAATTTTGGAAAATCTAAAAATTTTTGCTATAATTTGAGGCTTAGCGGCTGTAGCTCAGCTGGATAGAGTACTTGGCTACGAACCAAGGGGTCGTGGGTTCGATTCCTGCCAGCCGCACCATTTGGTCAGCCTCTCGTCTGAAAAGACGAGAGGCTTTTTCCTTTTGGGCGTCTTGATACATCGCACAATCACAAGGTGCGGCACATGGATGGTCTTTATCGGCGCAGCGGTGTCTGGTGGGCGCGGCGCGATTGCGCAGCGCAGCGGGTCGGCGTCAACACTGTGGGTGGCCAAGGTGGCAGGGGTGCAGCCGATAATGGCAACCCCCTATGCCGATTTTTCGCCGATAGTTGCGAATGAGGTCGATCTGTCATGAGCAAAGCCTTCACCAGGGAAGCCGAGTCCGACGAAGACGATGATCTGGGTTTGCCGCCGATTCCGACTGGAGGCAAGAACTACATCACCCCGCAAGGATACGCGCGGCTTCGCGCCGAGCTACTGGATCTGATCGACAACGAGCGTCCCAAGGTGGTCGAGATTGTCCATTGGGCGGCCAGCAATGGGGACCGCTCTGAAAACGGGGATTACCTCTACGGTAAGAAGCGTCTGCGTGAAATTGACAGGCGCATACGATTCCTGACCAAGCGGCTGGAGATTGCCGAGATCGTCAACCCTTCGCTCCATGCAGGTAGCGACCAAGTGTACTTTGGAGCGACGGTGACCTATGTAGACGATCAGGGTGTCACGAGGGCCGTCACGATCATGGGCATTGACGAGGCGGACAGCAGCCTGGGTCAGGTAAGCTGGATTTCTCCGGTCGCCAGGGCCCTGCTGAAAGCCCGGGAGGGAGATGAAGTGCATCTGCCCACGCCTTCGGGCTCCCGAACATTGGAAATTCTAGAGGTTTGCTACCCCGTTGCCAGCCCGACCTGAGCGTAGCAGGTCATCGGTCTGTCAGCCCGGCTGCAGGGAGCGAATCGCCCGCAGAACAGCGGGGGTGCGGCGCAGGTTGCGCAGTGCGGAGTCGAGGTGTGATTGATCGCGCACAGCAATGGTGAATCGCAGATCGACGGTATCAAGCGCTGTGTCGTCGTCCATGTCGACATGGGTAATGTCTGCTTCGGACCGTGCCAGGTCGGCAGCGATGCGTGCGAGTACGCCTTTGCCGTTGTTCACCGTGACCACAATGCGCGTCTCGAACATTCGTACTGGTTCTTCGGCCCAGTCGACGGCAATGAACCGTTCACTGTCCTTGTTTTGCAGACGATGGGCGATCGAGCATGCCGCGGCATGGACGACCAGACCCTCGCCACGTCCCAGATAACCCACGATGCTGTCACCCGGAATAGGGCGGCAGCAGGGAGCGTACTTGATCGATGCGCCTTCGCTACCGTCAAGTGTGACGCCGCCCTGCGATACCGTTTCATGGGAGGTGTATCGCTCCCGGGTCATGAGCAGAGCATCGGGCCTGTGACCATGCTCTGACATCAGCACCATCAATCGCTTGGCCACAATGGAGGCGATGCGCTTGCCCAGTCCGATATCGGTCATGAGCTCGCTGCGACAGCGGTTGCCAGTGAAGCGCAGAAGTTTGTCCCAGAGAGTTTGCGTTGCATCGTCGGTGGGTGGTAGTTGCTCCATGCCCTCGGCTCGCAGCGCCTGCGTCAGCAGTTTTTCTCCCAGGCTTTCAGATTCGGTTTGTGCCAGGGTCTTGAGGTGGTGGCGAATCTTGGAGCGGGCCCTCCCGGAGCGCACAAACCCCAGCCATGCGGGATTGGGGGTGGCCGTTGGGTTGGTGATGATCTCCACCACGTCACCGTTTTTCAGTTCGGTGCGCAGCGGCACCTGTTCGTTGTTGATTTTTGCGCCCGAGGTATGGTTGCCGATGTTGCTGTGGATGGCATACGCAAAGTCGACCACGGTGGCACCGCGTGGCAGGGCCATGATCTGGCTCTTGGGCGTAAACACGTAGACTGCATCCGGGAAAAGATCCACCTTGACGTGGTCCCAGAACTCGGCTGCATCCCGCGTCTCGTTCTGGATGTCGAGCAGCGATTGCAGCCACTTGGTCCCCAAGCGATCGGCGGCGCCGCCATCGGCATCCTGCGCCTTGTATAGCCAATGCGCGGCAACGCCAGCCTCGGCGATCAGATGCATTTCGTCGGTGCGCATCTGAAATTCAATGTTCACTCCCGAAGGACCCACCAGCGTGGTGTGCAGAGACTGGTAGCCATTGAGCTTGGCAATGGCGATGTGGTCCTTGAACTTGCCTGGCACCGGTTTGTACATCTGGTGCAAGATGCCCAGAGCGGTGTAGCAGTCTGTGATGGTGGGAACAATCACGCGAAAACCATAGATATCGGTCACCTGCGCAAAGCTCAGGTGCTTGAGCGTCATCTTCTGGTAGACGGAATAGAGGGTTTTTTCACGCCCGGCCAAGCGCACCGGCATGCCGATACGCGCGAACGCTGCGTCCACGTCGGTCTGGACTTTTTGCACCAGATCGCGTCGACGGTTGCGTGCCTTGCCTACTGCTTTGGCCAGGGTAGCGTAGCGCCAGGGGTGCAGGTGGCGAAAAGACAGATCCTGCAATTCACGATAGGTCTGGTTCAGGCCTAGGCGGTGTGCGATGGGAGCGTAAATTTCGAGGGTTTCGGAAGAAATCCGCCCCCATTTGCTGCGCGGCATGTCCGACAGGGTGCGCATGTTGTGTGTGCGGTCGGCCAGTTTGATCAGGATGACACGCACATCGCGGGCCATGGCAAGCAGCATCTTGCGAAAAGACTCGGCCTGGTTCTCTTCGCGGGTATCGAACTGGAGTTTGTCGAGTTTGGTCAGGCCGTCCACCAATTCGGCGACTGGAGCACCAAACCGGTCGATCAGGTCGGATTTGGTCACGCCACAATCTTCCATGGCATCGTGCAGCAAGGCGGCCATGAGCGCCTGTGCATCCAGCTTCCACGTGGCGCACTGCGCGGCGACTGCGATCGGGTGCGTGATGTAGGGCTCGCCGCTGTTGCGCAACTGACCCAGGTGCGCCTCGTCGGCGAACCGGTACGCCTGCCGAACCTGCTCCACGCTGGCACTGTCGAGGTAGTCCAGATTCTCCGTCAGTGCGGCAAAACTGGCCGCGGCAGCGTTGGCCGCAGCAGCACTGGCATCTTGCGATAGCGGGCGCTCACACGACCGAGGTTCGTTGGCGGAAAGGGAAGAAGACACCGCATTCATCCCTTTAATGTAGCGTGACTGTGTTGAAGATTCTGGAGCCATAAAAAAAGCACCGCAGGGCGGTGCTTGATGGAAGGAACAGTCGGCCGGATCAGCCGGGGACCTTCTTCAGCATTTCAAGTCCCACCTTGCCCGCAGCAATCTCGCGCAGCGCAGTGACGGCGGGCTTGTTGCGGCTTTCGATGCGGGGAGCGTGGCCATGGCTGAGCATGCGCGCGCGGTAAGTGGCCGCCAGCACGAGCTGGAAACGGTTGGGGATCTGCTCAAGGCAGTCTTCGACGGTGATACGGGCCATAGGTACTCCGGAAATTCAGGGAATGTTGAGCGAAAGAAAGGTCTCGGCTCGGGCGCGGCGCTGGGCCGCATACTTGAGTCGCTGGGCGTGGACGATGGTTTTCATGTCGAAAAGCGCTCGCTCAAATAACTCGTTGATTATAACGAAGTCAAATTTGTCGACCTGGGCCATTTCCTCGGCTGCATTTTTCAGGCGTACTTCGATCACCTCTGCAGAATCCTCGCCCCGGCGTTCAAGACGGGAGCGCAATTCTTCCCAACTGGGTGGCAGGATAAAGATGAGCACGGCATTGGCAAACACCTGCTTGATTTGCAGGGCGCCCTGGTAGTCGATTTCCAGGACCACATCGTTGCCTTGGGCAATGCGCTCTTCGATCGCCCGTTTGGAGGTGCCGTAGCGCCGGCCATGCACGTTGGCCCACTCGACGAAGGCGTTGGAGGCCACCATGGCATCGAACTCTGATTCAGAAGCGAAAAAATATTCACGGCCGTGTTTTTCCTGGCCTCGCGGTGCCCGGGTGGTGTGCGAGACGGATGAGTGGACCTGGGAGTCGAGCTCCAGCAGGGCCTTGACGAGGCTGGATTTGCCCGCACCGCTCGGCGCAGCGACAACGAAGAGATTTCCGGGATAGTCCATGGGGGAGGGGCGCTGTGCGCGGTAATGGAGCTTTATTCGATGTTCTGCACTTGCTCGCGCATCTGCTCGATCAGGACCTTCATGTCCACACTGATGCGGGTGAGTTCGAGTGCGGCAGACTTGGAGCCCAGGGTGTTGGCTTCGCGGTGCAGTTCCTGGATGAGGAAGTCCAGGCGTTTGCCGATTTCGCCGCCCTTTTGCAGCAAGCGCTCGATCTCTGTGAGGTGCGATTGCAGCCGCGTGACCTCCTCGGCCACATCGATGCGAATGGCGAAGGCTGTGGCCTCGGAAAGCGCACGGTCCTGGGCCGCCTCTGGGGTGGCAGAGCCGTCGGCCAGACCCATGGCCTCTTTCCAGCGCTCCATGAAACGCTGGCGCTGCTGCTCCACGAGTTGCGGCACCAGCGGTACGGCTTGCTCGGACAGGGCACGCAGTTGCTGAAGGTGGCCCTGCAGCATGGTGGCGAGTCGCTCGCCCTCTTGCTGGCGGGCGTCGAGCAATGCGGCAAGCGCTTCCTGCGCGAGGGTGGGGAGGGCCTCCGTACAGTTTTCCTGCCCTGAACCTTGGCTGGTGCCCAGGCGCAGTACCTCGGCCACTGACAGCGGCGCAGCGTCGGGCAACCACGAACGCACCGCATCCTGCACCGCGCCCAGCCGCTGCAGCAGGCGAGGAGAGAGGTCGGGCAGGCTTGACGAGTCGGTGCTTTCCAGGGTGGCGCGCACCTCGACCTTGCCGCGCTTGATCTTGGCGGTGAGCAAAGTGCGCAGTACGGGTTCCATGGCGCGCAGCTCGTCCGGCAGTCGGAAGGACAGGTCCAGAAAGCGGCTGTTGACCGAGCGAATTTCCAGTCCCAGGCGACGCGCCGGAGCGGGCCGGGCATCGGCCTCAGGGCTCCCGGTGGACGCGCCATGCTGGGCGCTGGCGTATCCGGTCATACTGTAAACTGGCATTGGGCTTTTGATGGTTGCTTGCGAATCCGCGATTATCCGGGTTCTGTCTGGCCCCCGAATCTTCTGCGCAAAATATGTCAAAAATCAAACCGGCACCGTTGCCGCCCGATACCGTCATAGGCGGCTACCGTGTGATACGCCGGTTGGCCTCTGGCGGTTTCGGTGTGGTCTATCTTGCCCTGGATACCGAAGGCCAGCAGGTCGCCATCAAGGAGTACCTGCCCTCGTCGCTGGCCACGCGTGCGCCCGGCGAACTGCTGCCCAAGGTCCCGCCCGAAAAGCTCTCGCTCTATCGCCTGGGGCTCAAAAGTTTTTTCGAAGAGGGCAGGGCGCTGGCCCAGATTTCGCACGCATCGGTGGTGAGCGTGCTCAATTTCTTCCGTGAGAACGAAACGGTGTACATGGTGATGAACTACCTTGAGGGCGCGACCCTGCAGGACTTCATCATCACCGCGCGAGACCTCAAAACACAGAAGGTGTTCCGCGAATCCACCATCCGCAGCTTATTCGACGAGGTGCTGCGCGGCATGCGCATCGTGCACCAGCACAAGATGCTGCACCTGGACATCAAGCCCGCCAACATCTTCATCACCAACGACAACAAGGCCGTGATGATCGATTTCGGCGCCGCGCGCGAGGTGCTGTCCAAAGAGGGTAACTTCATCCGTCCGATGTATACCCCCGGCTTTGCCGCCCCCGAGATGTACCGGCGCGATGCGTCCATGGGCCCCTGGACGGACATCTACGCCATTGGTGCCTGCATTTACGCCTGCATGCAAGGTTTTCCGCCCAATGAGGCACCACAGCGCCAGGAGAAAGACCGCCTCTCGCTCGCCCTGGCCAAGCTGCGCGGCGTGTATTCCGACAACCTGATCGAGGTGGTGGAATGGTGCATGGCGCTCGACCCCCTCTCGCGACCGCAGTCGGTGTTTGCCTTGCAGAAGGAACTGAGCCGCGAAGGCGAGCGCCGCTACACCAAGCTCAGTGTGGCCGAAAAAATGCGCATGCAACTCGACACCCTGGTGACCGACACCCGAAAAAGCGTTCAAAAAGCGGGTGATGCCTCTGGCATTGGAGCCAAGCTCCAATGAAATTTTCCGTCTTCCAGATCAGCCGTCGCGGGGGGCGCGAAAAAAACGAAGACCGCATGGGCTATTGCTACACCAGGGAGTCCGGGCTTTTTGTGCTGGCCGATGGCATGGGCGGGCATCCGGAAGGCGAGGTCGCGGCGCAGATCGCGATTCAGACAGTGGCCTCCATGTTCCAGCGCCAGGCCAAGCCCGTGCTGCAGAATGTTCAGGAGTTTCTTTCGTCTGCCTTGCTGGCGGCGCACCACCAGATTTTGCGTTACGCCACCGACAAGAGCATGCTCGACACCCCGCGCACCACTTTGGTGGCGGCGGTAGTGCAAGAGGGCAGCGCCACCTGGGTGCACTGTGGCGACTCGCGCCTGTACATGGTGCGCGCCGGGCAACTGCGCACGCGGACCCGCGATCACTCCTACCTGGAACTGCGCAACATGCCCCAAGGGCTCGAGCGCATCAACCGCAATGTGCTGTTCACCTGCCTGGGTTCGCCCACCAAGCCCATTTACGACATGACCGGCCCGGTGCACCTGGAGCAGGGGGACCGCATTCTGCTGTGCTCCGACGGGCTATGGGGCACCCTCAGCGACGAGGACATCGCACGGCAGCTGGGGGCGCAGTCGGTGTCCCAGTCGGTGCCCGAGCTGGTGGAAGAAGCCTTGCGCAAGGGCGGCGAAAGCAGCGACAACGTGACTGTGGTGGCCATGGAGTGGGAAACCCCCGATTCCTTCGAGTCGACGCAGGGAGTGTCCACCGACAGCATCACCGACGACGTGTTCGCTTCCACCATCCAGGCCGGCCCCATGGATGGCATGGTCGACGACCTGGATGATGAGGCCATCGAGCGTTCGATTGCCGAAATCAACGAGGCGATCCGCCGCACTTCCGCTGCAAAGAAAGCGTGACCCTGTGTCGCTTCGCGCCTTCCCTCTCCTCTCGCGCTGCGCGCGAGGCAAGGGACCTTGCTCAGCGCGGCGCAATAGGCGGTGAATAGCTTGCAACCCGGGCGCTGCACGTAGCGCCATTTTTTTGACGTTTTCCATATGACCACATTTGTTCGCCCCGGTGGCCGTGCCGCCGACCAGCTGCGCCCCGTGCGCATCACCCGCCGCTACACCATGCATGCCGAGGGCTCGGTGCTCATCGAGTTTGGCAATACCAAGGTGCTGTGCACCGCCTCGGTGGAAGAGAAAGTGCCGCCGCACAAGCGCGGCAGCGGCGAGGGCTGGGTCACGGCCGAATACGGCATGCTGCCGCGCGCCACGCACAGCCGCAGCGACCGCGAGGCCGCGCGCGGCAAGCAAAGCGGCCGCACGCAGGAGATCCAGCGCCTCATCGGCCGCTCGCTGCGCGCCGTGTTCGACCTCAAGCTCCTGGGCGAGCGCAGCATTGTGCTCGACTGCGACGTGATCCAGGCCGACGGCGGCACGCGCACCGCCGCCATCACCGGCGCCTGGGTGGCCGCGCAGGACGCGGTGAACACGCTGCTCGCCAGCGGCAAGCTCACCGCCACGCCCATCCGCGAACCCGTGGCCGCCATCTCGGTGGGCATCGTGCAGGGCACACCCGTGCTCGACCTCGAATACGTGGAAGACGTGGCCTGTGACACCGACATGAACGTGGTCATGACCGGTGCCGGACACTTCGTGGAAGTGCAGGGCACGGCCGAGGGCGTGGCCTTCACGCGCCGCGAGATGGACCAGCTTCTGCTGCTGGCCGAAAAAGGCATTGGCGAACTGATGCAGATGCAGCAGGAAGCCCTTCAAAAGTGATAACTAGTCGCGCTTGCTGGATAAGCGCTAGAGGCTGATTTGTTATGAAAATCGTATTGGCATCGAACAACCGCGGCAAACTTGCCGAACTGCAGGCCATGCTCGCCCCCCTGGGCGTGGAGCTGGTACGCCAGGCCGACCTGGGCGTGGGCGAGGCCGAGGAGCCGCACCGCACCTTTGTCGAGAACGCCCTGGCCAAGGCGCGCTTTGCCAGCCAGCACACCGGCTTGCCCGCGCTGGCCGACGACGCCGGCCTGTGCGTGGACGCCTTTGGCGGCCTGCCGGGCGTGGACACGGCCTACTACGCCACGCAGTTCGGCTACGAGAAGGGCGACGACAACAACGTGCGCGCCCTGCTCGAACAAATGCAGGGCCAGCAGAATCGCCGTGCCGCCATGGTCAGCACCCTGGTTGCCGTGCGCAGCCCGCAAGACCCCGAGCCGCTCATCGCCGTGGGCCGCGTGGTCGGAGAGATCACCACCGAGCCCCGGGGCAGCCACGGCTTTGGCTTCGACCCGGTGATGTTCATCCCCGAATTCGGCCAGACCTTCGCCGAACTGCCCCCCGAAGTGAAGAACGCCCACAGCCACCGCGGCCGCGCAGCGCAGCAAATGCTGGCGCTGATGCGCGAGCGCTGGTTGTAATGAAGCACCCCCTGAGTCGCTTCGCGCCTTCCCCCTCTCCTGCGGGAGAGGAGCACCGCCAGCGCGGCGGGGCGGCCCTTGCGCGGCGGTTGCTCGCCAGGGGCGCGCCCGCGGCATGCGCAATGTCTCGCACATAGCGCGATGAACCATCGAACCGTTGCATGAACATCCCCATCACCCTCGTGGCGCAGTCTGGCGCCGCGCCGCGCGACGTGCAGCACTACATGCGCCCCGGGCTGTTGCAGCTCACCAGCCTGCCGCCGCTCTCGCTCTACGTGCACCTGCCCTGGTGCCTGAAAAAGTGCCCCTATTGCGACTTCAATTCGCACGCCTGGGCCAGCGGGGGCGAACTGCCCGAGCAGCGTTACCTCGACGCGCTGTGCGCTGACCTCGAAGCCGCGCTGCCCCTGGTGTGGGGCCGACAGGTGCAAAGCATCTTCATCGGCGGCGGTACGCCCAGCCTGTTTGCGCCCCAATCCATCGACCGCCTGCTGGCCGACATCCGCGCGCGCCTGCCGCTGGCGGCCGGCTGCGAAGTGACGATGGAGGCCAACCCCGGCACCTTCGAGAAAGACCGCTTTCGCGCCTTCCGCTCGGCGGGCGTCACGCGCCTGTCCATCGGCGTGCAGAGCTTCAACGACCGGCACCTGCAGGCGCTGGGCCGCGTGCACAACCGCGCACAGGCGCTGGCCGCGGTGGAAGAGGCCGCACAGGCCTTCGACACCTTCAACCTCGACATCATGTACGCCCTGCCCGGCCAGACGCCGGCCGAGCTGGACGAGGACATGCGCACCGCGCTCGCGCTGCAACCGCCGCACATCTCCATCTACCACCTGACCATCGAGCCCAACACCTACTTCGCCAAATACCCCCCACCGCTGCCCGAGGACGACGCGGCCTATGCCATGCTCGACCGCATCACCGAACTGACGGGCGCGGCAGGCCTTGCACGCTACGAGGTATCGGCCTATGCACGCGAGGGCCACCAATGCGTGCACAACCGCAACTATTGGCAGTTTGGCGACTATCTGGGCATTGGCGCGGGCGCGCACAGCAAGCTCAGCTTTGCGCACCGGGTGGTGCGCCAGGTGCGCCTGCGCGATCCGCAGCTCTACATGGCCGGAGCACTCGCAGGGCGCGCCATCGCGCAAGACGACGACGTGCGCCGCGCGGACCTGCCGTTCGAGTTCATGCTCAATGCGCTAAGGCTGCAGGAGGGTTTTGCGCTGCAGGACTTCACCGCCCGTACGGGCTTGGCGATCACGGCCATAGCCGCTGGCCTGCAGCAGGCCGAGGCGCAGGGCCTGATCACGCGCGACATGGAGCGCGTGCGTCCCACGCAGCGGGGCTTTGACTTTCTGAGCGACCTGCAGGCGCTCTTCCTGGCGGACTGAGCGGGCGCCGAAAGCACACCGACGAAGCGTGCCCGGTCACAGCCGCGCACACTTCATCAGCGCCACATTCCTGCGGCTGATCAGCCGCAGCGCACGGCAATGATCTTGCCGCTGGCGTCCACCT
>JANJVG010000096.1 GCA_024710165.1 Burkholderiaceae bacterium | reverse complement strand
GCCACTTCGTCGGCGGCTTCCAGGTTGGTGCGGGTGGCGGTTTCCTCGATGTCGCCGCCCTTGATGGCGCGGGCCGAGTTCACGTCCACGCTGACCAGCGCTTCGGTGTGGTCGATCACGATGGCGCCGCCGCTGGGCAGTTGCACGGTGCGGGCGTAGGCCGACTCGATCTGGTGCTCGATCTGGAAGCGGCTGAACAGGGCGGCGTCGTCGCGGTAGCGCTTCACACGGGCGGCATGCTCGGGCATGACGTGCGCCATGAACTGCTGCGCCTGTTCGTAGATGTCGTCGGTATCGATGAGGATGTCACCGATGTCGTTGTTGAAGTAGTCGCGGATCGCGCGGATCACCAGGCTCGATTCCTGGTAGATCAGGAAGGCGCCCTTGCCACCCTTGGCCGCGCCGTCGATGGCATTCCACAATTTCAGCAGGTAGTTCAGGTCCCACTGCAGCTCGGGGGCGCTGCGGCCGATGCCGGCCGTGCGGGCGATGATGGACATGCCATTGGGGTATTCGAGCTGATCCATCGCCTCCTTGAGCTCGGCGCGGTCCTCGCCCTCGATGCGGCGCGAAACTCCACCGCCACGCGGGTTGTTGGGCATCAGCACCACGTAGCGGCCAGCCAGCGAGACGAACGTGGTCAGGGCAGCGCCCTTGTTGCCGCGCTCTTCCTTTTCGACCTGGACCAGCAGCTCCTGGCCTTCGCGGATCACGTCGTTGATGCGTGCCTGGCTGGGCGAGACGCCCGGTGCAAAGTACTGGCGGGCGATTTCCTTGAACGGCAGAAAACCGTGGCGGTCTTCGCCGTAGTCGACAAAACAGGCTTCCAGCGAAGGCTCGACGCGCGTGACCACGGCCTTGTAGATGTTGCCCTTGCGCTGCTCGCGCCCTTCGATCTCGATTTCGTAGTCGAGGAGCTTCTGTCCGTCGACGATGGCCAGACGCCGTTCTTCGGGCTGCGTGGCGTTGATGAGCATCCGCTTCATGATGCGATTCCTTCTTCTAGTGCCCGGGAGGGCAGCGCGGCGAAAGACATGCCGCCGCACTGCGGACCCGTGATCCAAACAAACAACAGGCTCTGCAGGAGCCAACGATGCCTGGACTGACGCGCTGGAACGAAGGGAATTGCCGCTTATGCCATCACAGCCCGCGCGGCTTTTCGCAGCGCAGGTGGTGGCGGGGGCGCGTGGACGGGGGCGAGCCTGAGAGGGTGCAGAGATGCTAGTAAATAAATAGCATTATGCGCAGGCTGGGTGGGCGCTGGAGCGCGATTCAATGCCCATGGCAGGGGCAGACGCCACCGCCAGAGGGATTGAAACATCATCACCAGTGCCAACATGTTCGCTTTGATCCGCTGGCAGCCGGGGCCCGGATAGGGTCGTCTGCCAGATGGGGGTATTCCGTATCGGTGTTCCAATGTGTCAGCCACCCGTGCTGCGCGCAGGCCATGGCAGGCAACTGGCCTGTCATCTGCATGCACGACGCCCGCCGGCATCGACCTGCCTGCGCGCGGGGAAATGGCCGTGTGGACTAAACTCCAGACGAATCAACCACTTACAAAACACTGCGCAGGTGAAACACATTATAGGTGCCAAACTGGCTGCGCACCGCCCCGGCAACCCCGTATTCCCGGCCGTCGGCGGGGCTCCCGCAGCGCGCCTGATCGGCGTCGATGCCGATTCGGCGGGCCAGCGGCTGGACAATTTTTTGCTGCGCCATCTCAAGGGCGTGCCCAAGACGCATGTCTACCGCATCATCCGCAGCGGCGAGGTGCGCATCAACAAGGGCCGCGCCAGCGCCGACACCCGCGTGCAGGAGGGCGACCAGGTGCGCCTGCCGCCGGTGCGCGTGTCCGACAAGATCGCCGAAAAGGCCGAGCGCCCGGCGCCCGCGCGTGAGTTTCCCTTGCTTCTGGAAGACGAGCACCTCATCGCCCTCGATAAACCCGCGGGCACGGCCGTGCACGGCGGCAGCGGCGTGAGCTTTGGCGTGATCGAACAACTGCGCCAGGCGCGGCCGCAGGCGAAATTTCTTGAACTCGTGCACCGGCTCGACCGCGAAACCTCGGGCATTTTGCTGGTGGCCAAGAAGCGCAGCGCGCTCACCCACCTGCAGGACCAGTTCCGCGAGCGTGAAACCGGCAAGACCTACCTGGCGCTGGTCATCGGCGCCTGGCCCGCGAACAAGAAGGTGATCGACACGCCGTTGCACAAGTATCTGCAGGCCGACGGCGAGCGCCGCGTGCGCGTCACCACCCCGGAAGACCCGGACGGCATGCGCTCCATCACCCTGGTCAAGGTGCGTTCCACCGTGCCGGCGCGCCCGGATGCGGGGCTGCCGGCGTTCTCGCTGCTCGAAGTGACCATCAAGACCGGGCGCACGCATCAGATCCGGGTACACCTGGCGAGCCAGGGCCATGCGATCGCGGGCGACGAAAAGTATGGCGACTTCGACCTCAACCGCCAATTGCACAAGCACGGCCTCAAACGCATGTTCCTGCACGCCTGGCGCCTGCAGTTCAACCACCCCGCCAGCGGCGAGCGCACTGAACTGCTTGCGCCCCTGCCGCCCGATCTGGCCTGTTTTCTTCCTTCCATCCCATGAGCCCTGTTTCCCGCTCCCGCCGTTTCGACCTGATTGCCTTCGACTGGGACGGCACGCTGTTCGACTCCACCGCCATCATCGTGCGCAGCATCCAGGCCGCTGTGCGCGACGTGGGCGGCGCCACGCCGAGCGACCGCGATGCCGCGTACGTCATCGGCATGGCCCTCACGCAGGCGCTGGCGCACGCCGCGCCCGACGTGCCGCCCGAAAAGTACCCCGAGCTGGGCTACCGTTACCGCTATCACTACCTGCAGCACCAGGACGACCTGAGCCTGTTCGACGGCGTGCTGCCCCTGCTGACCGGCTTGCGCGAGCGCGGCCACCTGCTCACCGTGGCCACGGGCAAAAGCCGTCGCGGTCTGGACGAAGCCTTGCACAGCGTCAGCCTGCGCGGCGTGTTTGACGGTTCGCGCACCGCCGACGAAACGGCCGGCAAGCCGCACCCGCTGATGCTGCAGGAGCTGATGGCTGAATTCGACGTGCCGCCCGAGCGCGTGCTCATGATCGGCGACACCACGCACGACCTGCAGATGGCGCTCAACGCCGGTTGCGCCAGCGTGGGCGTGAGCTACGGCGCCCACGAACCCGATGCCTTTGCCGCACTCGGCCCCCTTCATGTTGCGCATTCGGTGGCTGAACTGCACCGTTGGCTGCTGCGCGAGGCATGAGAGACGGCAAGCCATGACGATCGAACCATCTCAGTCCTTCCCCTTGTGCGCCAGCGCCGACCTGCAGGAGGGCTCCCTGGCGTTGCCCTTCGATGTGGTGTACGCCGGCCAGAGCTGTCGTGCCTTTGCCATCCGTTTCGAGGGTCGGGCGCACGCCTACCTCAACCGCTGCGCCCACGTGCCCATGGAGATGGATTACCAGGAAAACCGTTTCTTTGATGACAGCGGCCGCTGGCTTCTGTGCGCCACGCACGGCGCCACCTATGCGCCAGACACCGGCACCTGCGTGGCCGGCCCCTGCCGGGGCGGCCTGGTGAAAATCGAGCTCAGCGAGCGCGATGGCATGGTGCACTGGCATACTGCAAGGCACATCCAGCCCATCGAGTTCTGAAATGACCGAGCCGAACCAGTTTCCCCCGAGTGGATCTGATAAAAATCAACCTCCAGCCCCCGACCTATGGGCGCAAAATGCTACGAATTCAGGAGCAAAAACAAGCGAGGCCGGCCCCCCGGGATGGGAGCGTGGCGTGCTGGAGAAGCTGGCGTTTGCAACGCTCAACGAACAGCGTGCGGCACGCCGCTGGCGCACCTTCATGCGCCTGTGCTGGCTGGTGTTCTTCGGAGTGCTGGCCTGGACGCTGATGTCGCGCGAAATGGCAAGCACCACCAGCAAGAGTGCACCGCACACCGCCGTGGTGGACATCAAGGGCGAAATTGCCTCGGGAGCCGATGCCAGCGCCGAGTATGTGGTGGCTGCCCTGCGCAGTGCCTTCGAGGACGAGGGCTCCAAGGGGGTGGTGTTGCTCATCAACTCACCGGGCGGCAGCCCGGTGCAGGCGGGCATCATCAACGACGAAATCGTCCGGCTCAAGGCCAAGCACGGTAAACCGGTGTATGCCGTGGTCGAGGAAACCTGCGCATCGGCCGCTTACTACATTGCCGCCGCCGCCGACGACATTTACGTCGACAAGGCCAGCATTGTCGGCAGCATCGGTGTACTGATGGACGGTTTTGGCTTCACCGGCACCATGGAGAAACTCGGTGTCGAGCGCCGCCTCCTGACGGCGGGCGAGAACAAGGGCTTTCTCGACCCGTTCAGTCCGCAGACCGAGACGCAGCGCGCTTTTGCACAAACCATGCTCGATCAGATCCACCAGCAGTTCATCACGGTGGTGAAGGCTGGCCGGGGCGATCGCCTCAAGCCTACGGATGAAACCTTCAGCGGCCTGTTCTGGACGGGTCAGCAAGCCATTGAAATCGGCCTGGCCGACCAGTTCGGCAGCCTGGACTTCGTGGCACGCGAGGTGATTCAGGCCGAGGACATCATCGACTACACCCGGCGCGAGAACGTCGCTGAACGGCTTGCCAAGCGCTTTGGTGCCGCCATCGGTGCCGGGGCTGTGCAGGCAGCGCGGTCGGTGGCGCCGTCGCTGCGCTGAGCGCCGGGGCCCTGGCCGGGCCCGCGGCAAATCACCGACAATGCAGGCCATGAACTGGCTCAACGAAGTGAAATGGGACGCGCAGGGCCTGGTGCCCGTGATTGCGCAGGAAAAAGACACGGGCGACGTGTTGATGTTCGCCTGGATGAACCGCGAGGCGCTCGAAAAAACCGCCGAGCTGGGCCGCGCGGTGTACTTCAGTCGCTCGCGCGGCAAGCTGTGGTTCAAGGGCGAAGAGTCGGGCCATGTGCAGACCGTGCACGAAATCCGTACCGATTGCGACAGCGACGTGGTGTTGCTCAAGGTCACGCAATTGGGGCATGAGCCGGGCATTGCTTGCCACACCGGGCGCCACAGCTGCTTCTTTCAGGTGCTGCACCAGGGGGCCTGGCAGAGCGCCGACCCGGTGCTGAAGGACCCGGAGACCATCTACAAGTGACATCCATGACCCATTCAGACACCCTGGCCCGCGTGGCCGCCACCATTGAAAGCCGCAAGGCCAGCCAGGGTGGCGATCCCGAAACAAGCTATGTCGCGCGCCTGTTGCACAAGGGGCCTGATGCCTTCCTGAAGAAGATCGGCGAGGAAGCGACCGAGGTGGTGATGGCCGCCAAGGATGTCGATCACGGCGCCGATCGGGCCAAGCTGGTCTACGAGGTGGCCGATTTGTGGTTTCATTCCCTGATTGCCCTGGCGCACTATGGCCTGGGCCCCGCCGACGTCGTGGCCGAACTGGCGCGCCGTGAGGGCACCAGCGGCATTGCAGAAAAAGCGGCCCGTCAGCAGGAGAGACCCCATGCGCAATGACATCACCGACGTTCAGACCCACGATGAACGCGCCGAAGGCCTCAAGGCCTGGGGCTGGGTCAGCTACCTGCTGCACCTCGTCGTGGCCGTGGGGGCGGTCATCCCGGGGGCGCAGCCCGGGGCGTTGCTGCTGGTCATTGCGCTGATCATCGATCTGGTGAAGAAGAGCGACGCCGAGGGCACCTGGCAGGCCAGCCATTTTTCCTGGCGCATCCGCACGGTGATCTGGGCGGGCGTGCTGTACGTGGTGACAGCGCCCCTGTGGTTCCTGTTCGTGCTGCCGGGCTGGATTGCCTGGGGTCTGATTTCGATCTGGTTCCTTTACCGCATCGTGCGCGGCATGGTCACCATGAACCAGAACCGGGCCATCGATGTCTGAGGCTCCTGGAGGGGCCTTGCGCCTGAATCTCGCGCTGCAGGGCGGTGGATCGCATGGTGCCTTCACCTGGGGGGTGCTCGATGCGCTGCTGGAGGATGGACGGTTCGAGTTCGAGGGCTTGAGCGGCACCAGCGCTGGCGCCATGAATGCTGTGGCACTGGCCCACGGCTATGCCCGGGCGGCCACCCAAACCACCGATCCGCACGAGGCGCGCCTGGTCGGCGCCGCCCTGGCGCGCAGCACCCTTACGCGGCTGTGGGAGGGTGTGGGATCGCTGGGAACACTGTCGTGGGGCGCGCCGCTGGCGCAGGCTTTCCCGGCGCTGCAGATGATGACGCAGTGGCTCTCGCCCGCCCAGGCCAACCCGTTGGGCATCAATCCGCTGCGCAGCCTGCTGGAGCGGGAAGTGGATTTCGAACTGCTGTGCTCGGCCAGCAAGGCGGTGCCCAAGGTGTTCGTGTGTGCCACCAACGTGAGCACCGGGCGTGGCGAGATTTTTTCGGGCAGTCGCCTCTCGGCTGACTCGGTGATGGCCTCGGCCTGCCTTCCGCTGGTGTTCAAGGCCGTCGAGATCGAGGGTGAACGCTACTGGGACGGCGGCTACTCGGGCAACCCGGCGCTCTACCCTTTGATTTACCAGACCGAATGCAGCGACATCTTGCTGGTGCAGATCAACCCGATCGAGCACCTGGGTGTGCCCGACACGGTGCCCGAGATCATGGACCGCATGAACGAAGTCACCTTCAATGCCAGCCTGCTGGCCGAGTTGCGTGCGATTGAATTTGTGCGCCGGCTGCTGGCCGAGGGCAAGCTCGACCCGCGCCGCTACAAGGACGTGCGCATGCACCGCATCGATGGGGGATCGGTCTTGGCCGGGCTCGGTTTTGCCAGCAAGGCCCGCGCCGATCTGGGTTTTCTGCGCCAGCTCTTTGCCCTGGGCCGCACGGCAGGCCTGCAGTGGCTATCGGCCCACCAGCATGACGTGGGTGTGCGTGCCAGCCTGAATCTCGCGCACAATGCCTGACTTTTCACTTTGCCCCAGCCTTTCGTCTTGACCATGCACGACCCGAACTGCATCTTCTGCAAAATCATTGCCGGCCAGATTCCCTCCCGAAAGGTGTACGAGGATGAGGACATTTTTGCATTCCATGACATCCATCCCTGGGCGCCGGTGCATTTCCTCATGGTGCCCAAGCTGCACATTCCCTCCATGGCCCAGGTGCAGCCCGAGCACGCCGCCCTGCTGGGGCGCATGATGGCCCTGGCTCCACGCCTGGCCTTGGAGCAGGGCTGCCGTCCCTACCCCGACGGAGGGTTTCGCATCGTGGTCAACACCGGTCTTGAAGGCGGGCAGGAAGTGCACCACCTGCATGTGCATGTCCTGGGCGGACCACGCCCCTGGCTCAAGGGCTGACAGCGCGTGCAGTGTTTCTCTCTTATTGGTACCAATACGAGAGAAACACTGCACTGAACGACAGGGTGAGTGAACGTCCTGTCACGCACCCCGTCTAAAATGAACCGAATTCGTTAGGAGATATTCCATGGGCACTTTTTCCGTCTGGCACTGGTTGATCGTTTTGTTGATCGTCGTGCTGGTCTTTGGCACCAAAAAACTCAAGAACATGGGCTCCGACCTTGGTGGCGCTGTCAAGGGTTTCAAGGATGGCATGAAGGATGGTTCTGCCAGCGATACGGCGGCTGTGCCGCCGGCCGGTCAGGTGACGGGCAGCGCCGCTGCCGAGAAGACCACCATCGACGTCGAAGCCAAGCAGAAAAGCTGAAGTTCTGAGCGCGCGCACGCATGATTGACATTGGCCTGTCCAAGATGGCGCTGATCGGCGCGGTGGCATTGATCGTCATCGGGCCTGAAAAGCTTCCCCGCGTGGCGCGCACTGTCGGCACCCTGCTGGGCAAGGCGCAGCGCTACGTGGCCGACGTCAAATCCGAAGTCAACCGTTCCATGGAGCTCGACGAGCTCAAGAAAATGAAGGAAGCGGTGGAAAACGCAGCGCGCGACGTGGAGCAATCGGTCCAGACGGCGGCCAGCGATTTCGAGAAGGACTGGGCTGATGCGGCCGGTGAAGCATCGGCAGCCCTGGAAAACAGCCTGTCCGCAGCGCCTTCTTACCGCCACCCCGGAAAAAACTGGCGCCTCAAGCGCGGTGCCACCCCGCAGTGGTACAAGTCGCGCAACGGCGTTCGTACCAAGGCCCTGTCGGGCGCAGCGCGCGTGGCGCGCTATCGGCCACAGAAATTCCATTGATGCCGCGGTGCCTCGCGCTGCCTGGCCGGGCGTGAAGTCCGCAACCCTCCGACATGTCCGACACACCCAACAAAGAAGATGAGCTGGCTGGCACCGAGCAGCCCTTCGTGCAGCACCTGATGGAGCTGCGCGACCGCCTCGTCAAGGCGGCCATCGCCGTCGGCGTTGCTGCTGCGCTGCTGTTCTTTTTCCCGGGCCCTGGCCCGCTGTATGACCTGCTTGCTGCACCCCTGGTGGCGCATCTGCCCAAAGGGGCCACGCTGATTGCCACCTCGGTGATCTCGCCCTTCATGGTGCCGCTCAAGATTTTGCTGATGTCTGCGTTTCTGCTGGCGCTGCCGGTGGTGTTGTGGCAGGTCTGGGGTTTTGTCGCGCCGGGCCTGTACACGCACGAAAAACGCCTGGTGCTGCCGCTGGTGGTGTCCAGCACCCTGCTGTTTTTCGTGGGCGTGGCCTTCTGTTACTTTTTCGTGTTTGGTCAGGTGTTCAGCTTCATCCAGAGCTTTGCACCCAAAAGCATCACCGCAGCGCCCGATATCGAGGCCTACCTGAGCTTCGTGCTGACCATGTTCATCGCCTTTGGGCTGGCTTTTGAGGTGCCCATCGTGGTGATTGTGCTGGCTCGCCTGGGTCTGGTGAGCGTCCAAAAGCTCAAGGATTTCCGTGGCTACTTCATTGTGCTGGCCTTCATCATCGCAGCCGTCGTCACCCCGCCCGATGTGGTGTCCCAGCTGGCGCTGGCCATTCCCATGTGCCTGCTCTACGAGCTGGGTATCTGGGCCGCACAGCTTTTCATCCGGCACACCAAGGCGCCAGAAGATGCAGAAGAAGCCGCATCGTCCTGACGTGGTTCAGCGCATGCGCTGCGGAGCAGGGCGTACACCCGGCGACAGGTCGAGGTCGATCACGCGATCCCCGCGCTGCACCTGAAACACCGCCTTTTCACCCGGCCGAAGCGCCGCCACGGCCGACAGCAGCCCGGGCACGCTCGTAATGGGTTTGCCTGCCACCTGCACGATCACATCGCCGGGCCGGATGCCTCCGAGTGCGGCGGGGCCATCCTGCAGCACGCCGGTGATGATCACGCCTTCGGTAGCCTTTACGCCGAAGGTTTCGGCCAGTTCGGGCGACAGTTCGCTGGGCTCCACGCCGATCCAGCCGCGCGTGACCCGGCCGTCGCGCACGATGCCGTCGAGCACCATCTTGGCGGTGGACACCGGAATGGCAAAACCGATGCCCATGCTGCCGCCCGAGCGTGAATAGATGGCCGTGTTGATACCCAGCAGGTGGCCATGCACATCCACCAGCGCGCCGCCCGAGTTGCCGGGGTTGATGGCTGCATCGGTCTGGATGAAATTTTCGAAGGTATTGATGCCCAGCTGGCTGCGTCCGAGCGCGCTGACGATGCCGCTGGTGACCGTCTGGCCCACGCCGAAGGGGTTACCGATGGCCAGTACCTGGTCGCCCACGGCAAGTGCGTCGGAGTCGCCCAGCACGATCACCGGCAGCTTGTCCAGCGCGATCTTGAGGATGGCCAGGTCGGTGTCGGGATCGGTGCCAATGACCTGGGCGCGCACACGGCGACTGTCCGAGAGGGTGATGTCGATCTCGTCGGCGCCCTCGACCACATGGTTGTTGGTCAGGATGTAGCCATCCGGGCTGATGATGACGCCGCTGCCCAGACCGGCCTGCGGCTGGCTGCCCTGGTTGCCGAAGAAAAACTGGAACCAGGGATCGTTGCTGCGCGGGTCGCGCACCGGCGCCTTGCTGGTGTTGATGCTCACCACGGCGGGCGAAGCCATGCGTGCGGCAGCGCTCAGGCTGCCCGGGGCGGGAATGTCGGGGTTGCCGGGGGGCGCCTCGATCAGCGAAATGCCGGCGCTGGAGCGGGTCTTGCCTTGGCGAATCCAGTCGGGCTGGAGTGTGGCCACGACAAAATAGGCCGCGACGAACACCGTCACGGTTTGCGAGAACAGCAGCCAGAGTCGTTTCATAAAGAGGTTCGAAAAGAAGGCAGTGGCTATTGTCGCGCAAGCGCCCGGCTTGCGCCCGCACGACAATAGGCGCATGAGCACCACCCGAGACACCCTGCGGCAGACGCTGGACGCGCTGCTGCAACCCGAACGCTTCAAGGACTACGGGCCCAACGGCCTGCAGGTCGAGGGCAGAGGCGAAATTCGTCGCATCGTCAGCGGCGTGACGGCCAGCCAGGCGCTGATCGACGCGGCCATCGTGCAGCAGGCCGATGCCATTTTCGTGCACCACGGCCTGTTCTGGCGCGGGCAGGACGGCCGCGTCACCGGCTGGATGAAGCAGCGCCTGCAACGCCTGCTGGCGCACGACATCAACCTGTTTGCCTACCACCTGCCGCTCGATGCCCACCCCGAACTGGGCAACAACGCCCGCCTGGGCCAGGAGCTGGGCTGGGCGGCCGACGCGCGCTTTGGCGAGCAGGACCTAGGCTGTGTGGCCAGTGTGCACTACGGCAGCGCGGAGGCGCTGGCGCGCCATGTGGAACAGGTGCTGGGACGGCCCGCCACGCTGGTGCAGCCCGAGGGTCAACGCCGCATCCAACGCGTGGCCTGGTGCAGTGGCGGTGCCCAGGCGTACTTTGAAGCGGCCATTGCGGCCGGGGCCGATGCCTTTGTGACCGGTGAAATCTCCGAACCCCAGGCCCACCTGGCGCGTGAAACGGGCGTGGCCTTCATCGCTGCGGGCCACCATGCCACCGAGCGCTACGGTGCGCCCGCTGTGGCGGCCCACGTGGCCGCAGCCCACGGGCTGGAGCACCGGTTCATCGAAATCGACAACCCTGCATGACAATATTGCTATTAGTATTATAGCTATTAGCGCTTATTTCATAAGCGCTAGAGGCCAATTTCTTATAAATCATGACCACCTTGCTGCGCCCATTGGCTATCACCCAGGGAGACCCGGCCGGTATCGGTCCGGAAATCATTGCCAAGGCCTTCCGTGATGCGCCGGACGACCTGCAGAACTGCTTTGCCGTGGGCGACGTCGCCACGCTGCGGCGCGCGGCGCAGTGCATCGAGCGGCCCGGCGAACCGCAGCTGCCGGTGGCCCTGATCGCCTCGCCCGCCGAGGCGCACGCGGTGCCGCCGCGCTGCATGCCGGTGCTGCAGCTGCCCGGCCTGCCGGGGGGCGTGCCGTTGGGAGTCATTTCCGCCGAGGCCGGGCGTGCGGCAGCGCAGTGCGTGGTGTGGGCGGCGCGTGCGGCGTTGCGCGCAGAGGTTGCGGGGCTGGTCACCGCGCCACTGCACAAGGAGTCGCTGCACGCTGCAGGGGTGGACTATCCGGGCCACACCGAGTTGCTGCAGGCCGAGGCCGCCGCCCACCAGGGGGTCGCCCTGCAGGACATGCCGGTGCGCATGATGCTGGCCAGCGACGAACTGCGCACGGTGCTGGTCAGCATCCATGTCTCGCTGCGTGACGCACTGGCGGCCGTCACCCACGAAAACGTGCTGCAAACGCTGCACATCACGCACGCCGCACTGCAGCGCAGCCTGGGGCGGGTGCCGCACATTGCGGTGGCAGGACTCAATCCGCACGCGGGGGAGGGCGGTTTGTTCGGCCGTGAGGAGATCGAAGCGATCGCACCCGCCATCGCCGCCGCCCGCGCGCAGGGGCTCCATGTCACCGGCCCGCTGGCGCCCGACACCGTGTTCATGCGCGCGCGCCACACGCCTGCGCATCCGGGGGAGTTCGATGTGGTGCTCGCCATGTACCACGACCAAGGGCTCATCCCCGTCAAATACCTGGGGGTGGACAAGGGCGTGAACGTGACCCTGGGCCTGCCGCTGGTACGCACCAGCCCGGACCACGGCACCGCCTTCGACATTGCAGGCCAGGGCGTCGCCGACGCTTCCAGCCTCATCGAGGCGGTGCGCATGGCGCGCAAACTATCCCAATGAAAATGGCTTCTGGCGCTTATTGATAAAGCGCGAGAAGCTATGAAAAGCAGAGCGTTCTGGAAGAGCGGAACGCATTGCCCGTCAGGACGTTACCGCTTCAGGCTGTCGCGAATTTCGCGCAGCAGCACGATGTCTTCCGGCGTCGGCGGTGCTGCGGCAGGTGCCTCGGGTGCTGCCGGTGCTTCGCGCTTGAGCCGGTTGATCTGCTTGATCATCATGAAAATGATGAACGCAAGAATGAAGAAATTGACCGCGACCGTGATGAAGCTGCCATAGGCAAACACAGGTACGCCGGCTTTCTTGAGTGCGTCGAGCGTCAGGGCCGTTCCCTCGGGTACCGTGCCCAGCACCAGGAAAAGGTTGGAAAAATCGAGCTTGCCGAACACCAGCCCGACCACCGGCATGATGAGGTCGGAGACGACCGAATCGACGATCTTGCCGAACGCGCCTCCAATGATCACGCCCACTGCCAGGTCAATGACGTTGCCCTTGACGGCAAACTCACGAAACTCCTGCATCATTCCCATGCGTCACCTCCGTTTGGTTTGGAAAAGACGCACAGTATGGGCCAGTTTCCGGCCCCCGGTGGGTTCGACGCATGTCAAGGCAGCGCCAGATAGTCGGCGTGAGCTGTTTTCACTCCGCTACAATTTACGGTTGACTCCCAACCCTAGCGATGATCATCGAGGACCCCCATGAGTGACACTCCAATCGACTCCAGCAAACGGACGTGGCTGATCGCGACCGGCTGCGCGGGCGCAGTGGGCGGCGTGGCAACCGCCGTTCCTTTCGTGAGTACTTTCCAGCCGTCGGAGAAAGCCAAGGCCGCCGGTGCTGCAGTCGAGGTGGACATTTCCGAGCTCAAACCCGGTGAGCGTGTCACCGTCGAATGGCGTGGAAAACCCGTCTGGATCATCAAGCGCACCCCCGAGCAGCTGGCCGAATTGCCCAAGCTCGATCCCCAGTTGGCCGACCCCGAATCCAAGCGCAAACCCGACGAGTTCACGCCCGAGTACGCGCGGAACGTCCACCGATCGATCAAGCCCGAAGTCCTCGTGGCCGTGGGCATCTGCCCGCACCTGGGCTGCTCGCCCACCGAGAAGTTCGCCATGGGCGCACAGCCCTCGCTGCCAGACGACTGGAAGGGTGGCTTCCTCTGCCCCTGCCACGGTTCAACCTTTGACATGGCGGGCCGGGTCTACAAAAACAAGCCCTCGCCCGACAACCTTGAGGTGCCTCCGCACGTCTACCTGTCCGACACACGCCTGCTCATCGGCGACGACAAGAAAGCCTGAAGGAACGCACCATGGCTGAATTCAAGGAAATCTCCCCCAACGCTTCGGCGGGCGCTAAGCTCACGAACTGGTTTGAAAACCGCTTCCCCACCGCATTCGACGCCTACCGCGTCCACATGTCGGAGTACTACGCGCCGAAGAACTTCAACTTCTGGTACATCTTCGGCTCGCTGGCCCTGCTGGTGCTGGTGATCCAGATCGTCACCGGTATCTTCCTCGTGATGCACTACAAGCCCGACGCCGCCAGGGCGTTTGAGTCGGTCGAGTACATCATGCGCGACGTGCCCTGGGGCTGGCTGATCCGCTACATGCACTCCACGGGCGCATCGGCGTTCTTCGTGGTGGTCTATCTGCACATGTTCCGCGGTCTGCTCTACGGCAGCTATCGCAAGCCGCGCGAGCTGGTCTGGATCTTCGGTTGCGCCATCTTCCTGGCGCTCATGGCCGAAGCCTTCATGGGCTACCTGCTGCCCTGGGGCCAGATGTCGTACTGGGGCGCCCAGGTGATCGTGAACCTGTTTGCCGCCATTCCCTTCGTCGGCCCTGATCTGGCCCTGCTGATCCGTGGTGACTACGTGGTGGGCGACGCCACGCTGAACCGCTTCTTCAGCTTCCACGTCATCGCCGTGCCGCTGGTGCTGCTCGGCCTGGTGGTGGCCCACCTGCTGGCGCTGCACGATGTGGGCTCCAACAACCCCGACGGGATCGAAATCAAGAAGGGCCCCAAGGGCAACCGCTGGTCGCCCGACGCGCCCGCAGACGGCATCCCCTTCCACCCCTACTACTCGGTGCACGACATCCTGGGTGTCTGCCTGTTCCTGATGGCCTTCAGCGCCGTGGTCTTCTTCGCTCCCGAGGCGGGCGGCTACTTCCTGGAGTACAACAACTTCATCCCGGCCGATCCGTTGGTGACCCCGGCGCACATCGCCCCGGTGTGGTACTTCACGCCGTTCTACTCGATGCTGCGTGCCATCACCACCGAAATGATGTACGCACTGATTGCCTGCGTGGTGCTGGCTGCCGCCTTTGGCGTGCTCAAGGGCCGCATGCCCGCACTGTTCAAGGGCGCCATCGTGGTGGCTGCAGCCGTGGGCGTGGCACTGATGCTTGCCATCGACGCCAAGTTCTGGGGCGTGGTGGTGATGGGCGGTGCCGTGATCATCCTGTTCTTCCTGCCCTGGCTCGACTGCAGCCCGGTCAAGTCGATCCGTTACCGTCCCAGCTGGCACAAATATGTGTACGCCGTGTTCGTCGTCAACTTCGTGATCCTGGCCTACCTGGGCGTGCAGGCGCCATCGCCCATTGGCGAGCGTGTGTCGCAAGTGGGCACGCTGTTCTACTTTGGCTTCTTCCTGCTGATGCCCTGGTGGAGCCGTATGGGTGAACCCAAGCAGGTGCCCGACCGCGTCACCTTTGCCGCGCACTGAGCCGGAGCCGATTACCATGAAAAAAATCATTCTTTCGTTCATTGCAGCGCTGGGTCTGGCCGCCGGGGCCGCGCACGCCGCGGGTGGCAGCACCATCGCGTGGGACAAGGCGCCCAGCAAGACCAACGACCTGCCTGCGCTGCAAAACGGTGCCAAGCTGTTTGTCAACTACTGCCTGAACTGCCACTCGGCGGCCTTCATGCGCTACAACCGCCTCAAAGACATTGGCCTGACCGAGCAGCAGATCAAGGACAATCTGTTGTTCACCACCGAGAAAATCGGTGAAACCATGAAAGCCAACATTGATCCCAAGCAGGCGAAGGCCTGGTTTGGTGCCAACCCGCCTGACCTGACCGTGATTGCCCGTTCGCGTGCCGGAGCGGGTGGTTCGGGGGCTGATTACCTCTACACCTTCCTGCGCACGTTCTACCGTGACGAAACCAAGGCCACCGGCTGGAACAACCTGTTGTTCCCCAACGTCGGCATGCCGCACGTGCTGTGGGAACTGCAGGGTGAGCGCCGCGCTGTGTTCGACGAAACCACCCACGCCTTCAAGGGCTGGGAGCAGATCACCCCCGGCAAGCTCAGTGCCCAGGACTACGACAAGGAAATTGCCGACCTGGTGGGTTACCTTCAGTGGATGGGCGAGCCTGCCCAGAACACCCGCGTGCGCATCGGCGTGTGGGTGCTGATCTTCCTGGCCGTCACCACGGTTTTTGCCTGGAAGCTCAACGCAGCTTTCTGGAAAGACGTCAAGTAAGCTACGCCTTGCCCAGCTGCGCCCCACGGGCGCAGCCCTGTTTTTCTAGAGTGGACGCATCCCTGCGTTCCACTCTTTTGGTTTTTAGGAGTCTCTAGCCATGATGGTGCTTTACTCGGGTACAACCTGCCCCTTTTCCCACCGCTGCCGTTTCGTGTTGTTCGAGAAAGGCATGGAC
>JANJVG010000095.1 GCA_024710165.1 Burkholderiaceae bacterium | reverse complement strand
TGGTCCTGCTCGTGCAGGGGTCGCAAGGCTATCTGAACCTGTCGGAGCTGCTGGCGCGCGCCTGGACGCGCAACGTGGGCAAGGCGCAGGCCGTGTGCACCTGGGCCTGGCTGCAGGAATTGGGTGAGGGCCTGATCGCGCTGTCGGGTGCTCAGGCCGGCCCGGTGGGCCAGGCGCTGCTGCGGGGGGACGATGCCGGTGCTGCCACCTTGGCGCTGCGGCTGGCGGGCCTGTTTCCGCACCGTTTCTACCTGGAAATCCAGCGCGCAGGCCGGCCCGACGACGAGGCCCATGTGGTGGCTGCGGTGCAGCTGGCCGCCCGCCTGAATCTGCCCGTGGTGGCCACGCACCCGGTGCAGTTTGCCACCGAGGACGACTACGAAGCACACGAGGCGCGTGTGTGCATTGCCGAGGGCGAGATTCTCGGCAACCCGCGCCGTGTTCGCCGTTTCACGCGCGAGCAGTACTTCAAGTCGGCTGCGCAGATGGAGGCCTTGTTTGCCGACCTGCCCTCGTCTGTGGCCAACACCGTGGAAATCGCGCGGCGCTGCAATCTCACGCTGGTGCTGGGCAAGCCGCAACTGCCCGACTTTCCGACGCCCGGCGGCATGCCGATCGAGGAATACTTTCGCGTGGCTTCCTTCGAGGGCCTGGAAGAGCGGCTGGAGCTGTTGTATCCGGATGCGGCCGAGCGCGACCGGCAGCGCCCGCGTTATGTGGAGCGGCTGGAGTTCGAACTGGGCACCATCCTCAAGATGGGTTTTCCGGGCTACTTCCTCATCGTGGGTGACTTCATCCAGTGGGCCAAGAACCATGGCTGTCCGGTGGGGCCGGGGCGGGGTTCCGGTGCGGGCTCGCTGGTGGCCTATGCGCTCAAGATCACCGATCTGGACCCGCTGCAATACAACCTGCTGTTCGAGCGCTTCCTGAACCCCGAGCGGGTGTCCATGCCCGACTTCGACATCGACTTCTGCCAGGCCAACCGCGACCGGGTGATCGACTACGTGAAGGACAAGTACGGCAAAAACGCCGTCAGCCAGATTGCCACCTTCGGCACCATGGCCGCCAAGGCCGCCATCCGCGACGTGGGCCGGGTGATGGACCTGAGCTACACCTTCTGCGACGGTATCTCCAAGCTGGTGCCGGCCAAGCCCGGCATGTCGTACACGCTGCAGTACCCGCCCGAGCCCAAGAAGGACGGCGACAAGAACAACTACGCGCTGGAGCTTGAACCGATGCTCTACGAGCGCGTGCGCAAGGAAGAAGACGTGCGCACCGTCATCGAGATGGCGCAAAAGCTCGAAGGCATGACGCGCAACATCGGCATGCACGCGGGCGGCGTGCTGATTGCGCCGGGCAAGCTCACCGATTTTTGCCCGCTCTACCAGCAGCCCGGTAGCGAATCGGCCGTGAGCCAGTACGACAAGGACGATGTGGAGGCCATCGGCCTCGTCAAGTTCGACTTTCTGGGGCTGGCCACGCTCACCATTCTGGAGATTGCCAAGGAATTCATCGTCCAGCGGCACAAGGGTCAGGAGAACTTTGCTTTCGAGACCATCCCGCTCGATGACCGGGCCACCTACCAGCTCTTCTCGGACGGCAAGACCGAGGCCGTGTTCCAGTTTGAATCGCGCGGCATGCAGGGCATGCTGAAAGAGGCGCGCCCCAGCCGCCTCGAAGACCTGATCGCCCTCAACGCGCTCTACCGGCCGGGCCCGATGGACCTGATCCCCAGCTTTGTGAACCGCAAGCACGGCAAGGAGGTGGTGGAGTACCCGCACCCGCTGGTGGAGCCCGTGCTGGCCGAGACCTACGGCATCATGGTCTACCAGGAGCAGGTGATGCAGACCGCCCAGGTGCTCGGCGGCTACAGCCTGGGTGGCGCCGACATGCTGCGCCGCGCGATGGGCAAGAAGAAGGCCGAGGAGATGGCCGAGCACCGCGCCATTTTCCGCAAGGGCGCGGCAGAGAAGGGCATCAGCCAGGAGAAGGCCGACGAGGTGTTCGACCTGATGGAGAAGTTCGCGGGCTACGGCTTCAACAAGTCGCACGCCGCCGCCTACTCACTGCTGGCCTACCACACGGGCTGGCTCAAGGTGCACTACACGGCCGAGTTCTTCTGCGCCAACATGACCGTGGAAATGGACGACACCGACAAGCTCAAGGTGTTGTTCGAGGATGCCAAGAAGAACTTCGGCATGGATTTCGAGGCGCCCGACATCAACCGGGGCCGCTACCGTTTCGAGCCGGTGACCGACAAGGTCATCCGCTACGGCCTGGGCGCCGTCAAGGGCACGGGTCAGCAGGCCATCGAGGCCATCGTCGCCGCGCGCGAGGGTCGGGGCGAAGGGCCCCAGGGCGGCACCCGGGGGCCGTTCACCAGCCTGTTCGACTTCTGCGTGCGCGTGGATCGCAGCAAGATCAACAAGCGCACCGTGGACGCGCTCATCAAGGCCGGGGCCTTCGATGCGCTCAACCAGCACCGCGCGGCGCTTTCGGCATCACTCGACCGCGCATTCGACTTCGCGACCGCAACACTGGCCAATGTCAACCAGGGGGGCCTGTTCGACATGATGGGCGACGATACCCACGGCTCCAGCACGCAGGAACCCGATCTGGTGGACGTGCCACCCTGGGGCGTGCGCGAACGCCTGACGCACGAGAAGACGGCGCTGGGCTTCTTCCTCTCGGGCCACCTGTTCGACGAGTCCGCCCGCGAGGTGGGCCGCTTCGTGCGCACGCGTGTGGCCGACCTGGTGGACACGCGCGAGACGCAGACCATCGCCGGCATCATGAGCGACTTTCGCGTGGTCAACGGCATGCGCGGCAGGCAGGGCATTTTCGTGATCGACGACACCTCGGCACGCGTGGAGGCCTCGGCCACGGACGCCGTCATGCAGGCGCACCGCGATCAACTCAAGGACGATGAACTGGTCATCGTCAGCGGGCGCCTGCAGCCCGGGCGCAACGGTTTCGAGGCGCGCTTCATCGTGCAGCAGGTCATGGACCTGCCCACTGCGCGCTGCCGGTTTGGCAAATACCTGCGTGTGGCGGTGGGGGACAAACCCCCGGAAGTGGCGAGGCTGCTGCGCGAGTTTGCCGCCCGGCGTGAAACCACGGAACACGGCGAGCTGCAGCACGGCCTGCGTGTGCGCCTGGGTGTGCGCTGCACGGATGGGCAGGAAGCTGCCAGCGCCGAGCTGCAACTGGGCGACGCGTACCGCACCTACCCCAGCGACGCCTCTCTGGCCGCCTGGCGTGCCGAGGCGGCCGGTGGCGACGCCGTAGTGGTGTATGAATGAAGACTGGCTTGCGACCGTTTGAAACTGCCGAACCCGTGGTCAATTTCCAGGCGCATGCAGCCGCATCCGCGGGTCGCTAGAATGAAAATCATGGCAACAAAACCACCTTCTTCCCCCCCCGCGCCCGCCGTGCATCGGCCGGCGCCGGATGACGGCGGTTCGGTCGTGCTGGAGCGGCGTGCCCAGAAGGCCAAGCCACCGCAGATGTACCAGGTGCTGATGCTCAACGACGACTACACGCCGATGGAGTTCGTCATCGTGGTGTTGCAGGAATTCTTCAGCAAGGACCGCGAAACGGCCACCCAGATCATGCTCAAGATCCACCTCGACGGCAAAGGTGTGTGCGGCGTCTATTCGCGCGACATCGCCGCCACCAAGGTCGATCAGGTGCTCGACGCGGCCCACCAGGCCGGGCATCCTCTGCAATGTATTTCCGAGCCCGTTGAATAAACGCTGCTCCGCCCCGATTTACTGTTATCCCTTACCTGCAAGCACAAAGGAGTTCACATGATTGCCCAGGAACTGGAAGTCAGCTTGCACATGGCCTTTGTAGAGGCCCGTCAGCAGCGCCACGAGTTCATCACCGTGGAGCACCTGCTGCTGGCATTGCTCGATAACCCCAGCGCAGCCGAGGTGCTGCGTGCATGTTCGGCCAACATTGATGATCTGCGCGCATCGTTGTCCAACTTTATCAAGGACAACACGCCCCAGGTGGCCGGCACCGACGAGGTGGACACGCAGCCCACGCTGGGTTTCCAGCGGGTGATCCAGCGCGCCATCATGCATGTGCAGTCCACCGGCAATGGCAAGAAAGAGGTCAACGGGGCCAACGTGCTCGTGGCCATCTTTGGCGAGAAGGACTCGCACGCTGTCTATTACCTGCACCAGCAAGGCGTGACGCGCCTGGACGTGGTCAATTTCATCGCCCACGGAATCAAGAAGGGCGAGCCGCCCGAGCCCGCCAAGGGCGCCGAAAACCTCTCCGAGGGTGAAGACGGCCCCGGTGGCGAGAAGAACGAGAAGGCCTCGCCGCTGGAGCAGTTCACGCAGAACCTCAACCAGCTCGCCAAGGACGGCAAGATCGACCCGCTGATCGGCCGCCACTACGAGGTGGAGCGCACCATCCAGATCCTGTGCCGCCGCCGCAAGAACAACCCGCTGCTGGTGGGCGAGGCTGGCGTGGGCAAGACGGCCATTGCCGAGGGCCTGGCATGGCGCATCACCCAGAAGGACGTGCCCGAGATCCTGGCCGAGGCCACCGTGTACTCGCTCGACATGGGCGCGCTGCTGGCGGGCACCAAATACCGTGGTGATTTCGAGCAACGCCTCAAGGGCGTGCTCAAGAGCCTGAAGGACAAGCCGCACGCCATCCTGTTCATTGACGAGATCCACACGCTCATCGGTGCGGGTGCGGCCTCCGGCGGCACGCTGGACGCCTCCAACCTGCTCAAGCCCGCGCTCAGCTCGGGCGCGCTCAAGTGCATCGGTGCCACCACCTTCACGGAATACCGTGGCATCTTCGAAAAAGACGCTGCCCTGTCGCGGCGCTTCCAGAAGGTGGATGTGGTCGAGCCCACGGTCCAGGAGACCATCGACATCTTGAAGGGCCTCAAGAGCCGCTTTGAAGAGCACCACAGCGTGAAATACGCCGCTGCCGCCCTGCAGGCTGCCGCCGAACTGAGCGCCAAGTACATCAACGACCGCCACCTGCCCGACAAGGCCATCGACGTGATCGACGAGGCCGGTGCGGCGCAGCGCATTCTGGTGGCGAGCAAGCGCAAGAAGACCATCGGCAAGGCCGAGATCGAGGAAATCGTCGCAAAAATTGCCCGCATTCCGCCCGCCAACGTCAGCAACGACGACCGCAGCAAGCTGCAGACGCTGGAGCGCGACCTCAAGAGCGTGGTGTTCGGCCAGGACAAGGCGCTGGACGTGCTGGCGTCCAGCGTCAAGATGGCGCGCTCGGGCCTGGGCAAGGGCGACAAGCCCATCGGCGCCTTCCTGTTCAGCGGCCCCACGGGCGTGGGCAAGACCGAAGCCGCCAAGCAGCTCGCCTACATCATGGGCGTGGACCTGATCCGGTTCGACATGTCGGAGTACATGGAGCGCCACGCCGTGAGCCGCCTGATTGGCGCGCCTCCCGGCTACGTGGGCTTTGACCAGGGTGGCCTGCTGACCGAGGCCATCACCAAGAAGCCGCACTGCGTGCTGCTGCTCGACGAAATCGAGAAGGCGCACCCGGACATCTTCAACGTGCTGCTGCAGGTGATGGACCACGGCACGCTGACCGACAACAACGGGCGCAAGGCCGACTTCCGCAACGTCATCATCATCATGACGACGAACGCGGGCGCCGAGACCATGAACAAGGC
>JANJVG010000085.1 GCA_024710165.1 Burkholderiaceae bacterium | reverse complement strand
GTCCTTGAAGTTGTCCAGGTCGATGAACAGCAGGGCGCCGTGCTGCTGGGTGCGCTGGCTGCTGAGCACCAGGCGTTGCAGGCGGTCGAGCAGCAGGCGCCGGTTGGGCAGCTGGGTGAGGGCGTCGTAGAAGGCCAGGCGTTCGATCTCCTGAGCGGCGCGTTTGCGGTCGGTCACGTCAAGCGTATAGCCGTGCATCAGCACCGAGCCGTCGGGCTCGGCCTGCAGCGCCGCGCTGGTCATGTGCCAGCGCACGCCGCCGTCGGCGGCATGCACGCGGTATTCGCAGTGCCAGGGCTGCAGGGTGCGCACGGCACGTCGCACGGCACGGCGCACCAGGGGCAAATCCTCGGCCAGCACATTGCGCTCCAGCTCGCCGATGTCCTGCCGCGCCAGGCAATCCGACACCCCCATGAGGTCGTTCACCGCCTCGCTCACATACGGCACGCTGGGGCGGCCATCGGGGTGAATGCGGCACTGGTAAATGAAGCCGGGAATATTGCTGGCAATGCGCTGGATGAACTCCAGCTGCTCGCGCAACTGCTCGGCCGCACGGTGTTCCTCGGTCACGTCCTGCACCACGCCCATTTCCACCAGCACGCCGTCCTGCTGCGACGGCAGGCGCACGCGCGAGCGCATCCAGCGCACCTGTCCGTCGGGGCGGCGCCAGCGGTATTCCACATCGGTGCCCCGGCCTTCCCTGTGGGCTGCATCAAAAATGGGCCGGTCCTCAGGCAGCACGCCGCTCAGGGCGCGCTCGGTGCTGATCCATTCCTGGCGCTCGAACCCGGCAATGTCACACAGCCCGGGCGACCACAGCAGCACCGACTCCCCCTCATCACGGATGCGGCGCCAATACCCCGTGCGCGCCATGCTCTCCATGGTGCCGAACACCTCGGTCTGCTCGCGCAGCTCGCGCCGTGTTTCCGCCAGCACGCTCTCCGAGCGCGCCAGCGTGCTGCGCAGGCTCTCGGCCTCGGCAACATCCTGCACCGTGACCATGATGCTGCCGATGCCGGTGCAGTGCGCATGGATCTTCCAGGCCAGCACCAGGCGCCCCTGGTCGCGCAGCACATGGCGGCATTCCAGGGGCTCGCCCGTGCGCACCACGGCGCACAACTGCTCCAGCAGGTGCGTGGCCGCCAGCAGCACAAACACCTTGGACGCCGAGGCCCCCGGGGACCGGACGGCCCTCAGCCCCTCCAGCCGCCGCGCCGCCGCATTGGCCGACAGCAGCCGCAGTTCAGTGCCGTGCACATGGAAACCCAGCAGTGCCACGGGCACGGCATCCAGCATGGCCTGCAAACTCGACTGCACCGCCAGCAGCGCGGTGTTTTCAGCAGGCATGACGGGATGGGCTTGAAGCACTGACGGGGCTACGGTCACGCTGAAACCTCTCACAAGATAGAGAAAGGCGGGCTGCGCTGGCACGAAACACCGTGCCAGCAGCCCGCATGGGTCATGGTATGACAAAACGTAACGGAACAGCCGCCCGCACCCCCCGATCTACGGGTAAACGCGAGGTTCCGCAACGGCTGTCGCGACTTTTCCAACCCGGATTATTGATGAGGGACCAGGATGGCAGCGAGCGCGGTTGCATGGCCTTTGTGCTCCGGGCGCAAAGCCCGTCGCCGCCGCCACCGGCAAACGACTACAGGAGTGCCCGCCAACGCACCGCTGACACAGCACCCAAGCTGCGGCCAATGAGCGATCCGGGCCGACGGCCCTTGCCAGAACCGGTCAGGGCTTACCGCGGCGGCAGGCCATGACGGGCATGGCCCTAAAATGGAACCGGGCTTTGGGCGCGCCACCGCAGCCGTTCTGCGCCGCACCGCGCACGGAGCGCCTTTTTTGTTCGTCGCTCCACGCCGCCCGCCTTTTCATGACCATGCAAGACACCGACCGCAACCACCAGCGCCCCCTGCTCACACCGGAAGAGCGCGAGGCGATCAACCGCGGGCGCTGGTTTGCAGCACTCACGCCTTCGCTGCGGCACGACATCTTTCGCCTGGGTACCGTCACGCGCTACGCGCATGGCGAAATGATCGTGGAACAGGGAGAACTGGCCCAGTTCTGGTTCACCTGCGCCAGCGGCGCCATCCGCTTCCGGCGCACCACGCCCGCCGGGCGCCAGGTCACCCTGGCCTATGTGGAACCCGGCATCTGGGTGGGCGAGGCCGAAGTGCTGCACTGCGGCCCCAACACCTACGACGCCCACGCCCATGGCCGCACCACACTGCTGAGCGTGGCCGAGACCGTCTTCCGCCAGCTGCTGCGCGAGCATGCCGAATTCGGCGAAGCCCTGCTGTCCCTGCAGGCGCGGCGCATGCGCTACCTGTACTGGATGATGGAAGACATGGCCACGCTGCCGCTGCGCGCACGCCTGGCCAAACAGTTGCTGCATTTGATGCGCCGCTTCGGGCCACGCACCGCGCCGCCGGACGGCGAGCACCCGGTCGGCATCACCCTGGTGCAGGACGAACTGGCCCAGTTGCTCGGCTGCTCGCGCCAGCGCGTCAACGTCGAACTCAAAGCGCTGGAGCGTGAAGGCACCATCCGCATGGCGCAGCGCGGCATCATCGTCCTGAATCTGGCACAGCTGGAAACCATCGCCCAGCAGGAGAATGCCGACGACCGGGCAGGCTGACCCCCTTGCGGCACCTGCAGCACCCAAGGGCCTGGCGGGGCCCTTTCATCATGGACAATGCCGCACCATCGGACCCCGAAGGCCCCAGTCCATCCATGACCCACACCCCCCAAGCGCCCCTCCCTGCCGGTATCGAAAACCACACGCCCATGATGGCGCAGTACCTGGGCCTCAAGGCCGGGTACCCGGACACGCTGGTGTTCTACCGCATGGGCGACTTCTACGAGCTGTTCTGGCAGGACGCCGAGAAGGCCGCACGCCTGCTCGACATCACGCTCACGCAGCGCGGCCAATCCGCCGGGCAACCTGTGGTGATGGCCGGCGTGCCCTTCCATGCCCTGGAGAACTACCTCGCCCGGCTCATCAAGATGGGCGAGTCGGTGGCCATTGCCGAGCAGGTGGGCGACGTGGCCACGGCCAAGGGCCCGGTGGAGCGCAAGGTGGTGCGCGTGGTCACCCCCGGCACGCTGACCGACAGCGAGCTGCTCTCCGACAAGGCCGAGGCGCTCTTGCTGGCCGTGCACCAGGGCGCGCGCGCGCGCTGCGGCCTGGCCTGGCTCAGCGTGACGCAGGGCCGGGTGTTCCTGGCCGAATGCGCACAGGGCGAACTGAGCAGCTGGCTGGAGCGTGTGGCGCCGAGCGAACTGATCTACAGCGCGGGCGTCACCGACCGCTTCGAGCAACAACTCCAGGTGCTGCGCCAAGGTGGCGCCTTCACCTGTCCCATGGCCCCGCGCCCCGACTGGCAGTTTGACAGCCAGCTCGGTGAGCGCAAGCTGCTCGAGCACCTGGGCGCCGCCAGCCTGCAGGCATGGAGCGCGCAGGACCTGGACCAGGCGCACGCCGCCGCCGCCGCGCTGCTGCAATACGCCGAGCACACCCAGGGCCGCCAACTCACGCACGTGCACAGTGTGCAGGTGCAGCGTGGCGACGACCTCATCGACCTGCCCGCCAGCACGCGCCGCAACCTCGAACTCGTCAAGACCCTGCGCGGCGAAGACAGCCCCACGCTGTTCTCGCTGCTCGACACCTGCATGACCGGCATGGGCAGCCGCTTGCTGCGCACCTGGCTACTGGAACCCCGGCGTGACCGGATGGAGGCCCGCCAGCGCCTGGCCGCCACCACGGCCCTGCGCGGCGCGGGTGGTGCAGGCGGTGGCAGCGGCCCCTGGAGCGCGCTGCGCGAGCAGCTCAAGGGCGTGAGCGACGTGGAACGCATCACCGCGCGCACCGCACTGCGCCAGGTGCGCCCGCGTGAACTGGTGGCGCTGTGCAAAACGCTACAAAAAGCAGAGCTGCTCGCGCATATTGGACAAGCGCCGGAGCCCTATTTGGCTCAGATTTTCAGCCATTTGCAGCCGCCCCCGGGCTGCGCAGATCTGCTGCACCGCGCCATCGACGAAGAACCCGCCGCGCTGGTGCGCGACGGCGGCGTGATCGCCAGCGGCTTCGACGCCGAACTCGACGAGCTGCGCGGCATCCAGAGCAACTGTGACGCCTTCCTGCTCGACCTGGAAACGCGCGAGAAGGCGCGCACCGGCATCCCCAACCTGCGCGTGCAGTTCAACAAGGTGCACGGCTTCTATATTGAAGTGACCGGCAGCCACCTCGACAAGGTGCCCGACGACTACCGCCGCCGCCAGACGCTGAAAAACGCCGAGCGCTTCATCACGCCCGAGCTGAAAGCCTTCGAGGACAAGGCCCTGTCGGCCAACGAGCGCGCGCTGGCGCGTGAAAAATGGCTGTACGAGCAGGTGCTCGACCAGCTCCAGCCGCACATCCCCCTGCTCACCCGCCTGGCCCACGCGCTGGCCACGCTGGACGTGCTGGCCAGCTTGGCCGAACGCTCGCTCACGCTGGGCTGGTGCGCGCCGCAGTTCGTGCCCGAGCCCTGCATCGAGATCGAGGCCGGCCGCCACCCCGTGGTGGAGGCGCGCTTGGCCGAAACGTCCAGCGGCGCCTTCATCCCCAACCACACGCGGCTGAACGCCAACACGCGCATGCAGCTCATCACCGGCCCCAACATGGGCGGCAAATCGACCTACATGCGCCAGGTGGCGCTGGTTGTGCTGCTCGCCAGCATGGGCAGCCATGTGCCCGCCGCCAGCTGCCGCCTTGGACCCATCGACGCCATCCACACCCGCATCGGCGCGGCCGACGACCTGGCCAACGCACAGTCCACCTTCATGCTGGAGATGGTGGAAGCCGCGCAAATATTGCACGCCGCCACGCCGCACAGCCTGGTGCTGATGGACGAAATTGGCCGAGGCACCAGCACCTTCGACGGCCTGGCCCTGGCCAGCGGCATTGCCACGCACCTGCACGACAAGACCCGCGCCTTCACGCTGTTCGCCACGCACTACTTCGAGCTGACCGAACTGCCTGCCAAGGCGCGCCACGCCGTCAACATGCACGTGAGCGCGGCCGAGAGCGGTGCCGACATCGTGTTCCTGCACGAAATCCAGCCCGGCCCCGCCAGCCGCAGCTACGGCATCCAGGTGGCCAAACTGGCCGGCATGCCCGCGCCTGTGCTGAACCACGCCCGCCACGCACTGGCCGCACTGGAAGAGCGCGCGGGCGAAGGCGAACTGCAGGTGGACCTGTTCGCCCCGCCGCCCGAACCCGAGGTGACAACCCACAGCCCCGTGGAGGCCGCACTGGCCGCCATCCAGCCCGACCAGCTCAGCCCGCGCGAGGCGCTGGATGCGCTGTACCAGTTGAAGGCCATCATGGGGAAGCCCACGCAAGCTTGACGCCCTTCCATTTCATGCCGCATGATGGCATGACGTTGTTTGAAGGATCACGCCATGCTCAAGGAAGTGGGCGCCAGCGGCCAGATCTCGCTGGGCAAAAAATACGCCGGGCAATTGTTCGAGGTGCAAACGGCGCCCGACGGCACCATCACCCTGCAGCCAGTGAAGGTGGTGCCTGCCCCCCTCACCGTACAGGAAGAGCCCGCCCGCTACGCCGCCACGTCAACCAGCGGAGATGGCTGGCTCACCCCCGAGCGCCTGGCGCGCCGCGCTGCCGCCGCCGCACGCAGCCCGGCTGAAATGGAAGCCGCGCGCAACCAGTGGGAAGAAGAAAACAAGGAAGCCATTGAGGCCATGAACCAGCGCATGGCCAAGATTGGCTCCATGGCGCGCCGCATTCACGAGTGGCGCAAGGCCAAAGCGCAGCAGGCAGCAGAGACCGATGGCGCAGTTTGACGTCTACCCGCACCCGCTGGAAGAACTGCGCGCCACCCACCCCTACGTGGTGCAAGTGCAAAGCCATTTCCTCAAGCGCCCTGCCGCCGTCATGGCTGTTCCACTCGCCCCCCTGGACAACCCACAACACGCCACCGTGCTGAACCCCAAGCTGGAGGTGGCAGGGCAAGCTTTCGTGCTGGAGACTTTGGCCATCGGTTCGTTTGAACCCGGCGAACTGCGCAGCCCACTGACCCATCTCGGCCAGAATGCCCAGGCCATCTGGGACGCACTCGACTTTGCCCTACACGGCTACTGACCACCTTCCCCCCATGACCCCCCAAGACTTCATCGCCAAATGGGGCGCGCCCGGTGGCGTGCCTGGCCCGGCCTATGCCCTGAACGAAGAGCAAGGCGCGCAAAGCCACTTTCTGGACCTGTGCGAGCTGCTGGGCGTGCCCAAGCCCGGAAGCGCCGAGGGCTACCGTTTCGAGGAAAAAAGCCACGTCGTCGGCGGCAAGACCGGCTATGCCGACGTCTTCATGCGCGGCGTGTTCGCATGGGAGAACAAAGCCCCCGGCAAAAACCTCGACACCGCACTCAAGCAACTGCTCACCTACAGCCTGGCGCTCTCCAACCCGCCCATCCTGGTCGTGTCCGACCGCCTGAGCATCCGCATCCACACCCAGTTCACCGGCCACCCCAGCGCCACGCACACCGTCACCATCGACGAGATGGACCAGCCCGACAAGCTGGCCCTGCTGCGCCGCATCTGGACGGCGCCCGAGAGCTTCAAGCCGCGCCAGACCAACCGCGACATCACCGAAGCCGCCGCCCGCAGCTTTGCCGCCCTGGCCGAAGGCCTGCGCCAGCGCGGCGCCACGCCAGGCGAAGCCACCGCCAGCCAGCAGCAGCGCGCCAACCAGGTGGCGCACTTCCTCACGCAATGCCTGTTCTGCTTCTTTGCCGAAGACGTGGGCCTGCTGCCTGGGCGCATGTTCGAGCGCCTGCTGGGCAACAAGCAGGCCACGCCCGAGCGCCTCGGCCAGGGCCTCACGCAGCTCTTTGGCGCCATGCGCGACGGCGGCCTCTACGGCGTGGACGACATCCCCTGGTTCAACGGCGGGCTGTTCCAGACCATCGCCGTGCCGCCCCTCTCTGCCCCCGATTTGGCCGAGCTGCGCCGCGCCGCCGACCTGGACTGGAGCGCCATCGACGTCTCCATCTTCGGCACCCTGTTCGAACGCGGCCTGGACCCCGCCAAACGCAGCCAGCTCGGCGCCCACTACACCGACCCGGCCACCATCGAGCGGCTGATCGGCCCCGTCATCCGCCGCCCATTGCTACAAAAATGGGAGCTGGTAGCGCAGCAAATACGGGCGCTGGCGGCCAAAATCACCAAAAAAGGCGACAAACACTACCGCGCCGCCCACGCCCTGTTCGTCACCTGGCTCGACGAACTCAAGCACTACCGCGCACTCGACCCCGCCTGCGGCAGCGGCAACTTTCTGTACCTCGCCCTCAAGTGCCTCAAGGATGTGGAACACCACAGCCACCTGCAGGCCACCGAACTGGGCCTGGACCGCGAGGCCGACTTGGTGACCGGCCCGCACAACGTGCTGGGCATCGAGCTGAACGAGTACGCCGCCGAACTGGCCCGCGTCACCGTGTGGATTGGCGAACTGCAATGGCGCCTGGCGCACGGCTACGAGTTCAAGACCAACCCCGTGCTCGACACCCTGGAGCACATCGAATGCCGCGACGCGCTGCTGGCCGAAGGCGGCGCCGAGGCCGCCTGGCCCGCAGCGGATGTGGTGGTGGGGAATCCGCCGTTTTTGGGGGACAAAAAAATGCGCGCCGAACTGGGCGATGCCTACACCACCCAACTGCGCAGCACTTACGAGGGCCGCGTGCCCGGCGGCGCCGACCTGGTGTGCTATTGGTTTGACAAAGCCCGTGCACAGATAGCGGCAGGCCAACTGCAACGCGCCGGATTGGTCACCACCAACTCCATTCGGGGCGGTGCCAACCGCAAAGTGCTCGATGCCATCTGTGCGCAAACACGCATCTTCGAGGCCTGGAGCGACGAGCCGTGGGTGAACGAGGGCGCGGCGGTGCGGGTGTCGTTAGTGGCGTTTGGGGAGGCAGAGCAATCGGCGCAGTTGGATGGAGCGCCAGCGACCAAAATCCATGCAGACTTGACCAGCAGCAACCTGGATTCAACCGGCACGGAAAGCGCCAGCATCACAAGTGCCAACCCACTGCCAACCAATGGAGCGACTGCCTATGTCGGCATTCAGAAAACAGGTCCCTTCGAGATTCCTGGTGAGGTCGCCCGCGAATGGCTGCGAATGCCCAACCCGAACGGACATTCCAACAGCGTCGTGGTACGCCCTTGGTTCAACGGCCTGGACGTGACAAGACGGAACCGGGATATGTGGATCGTCGATTTTGGTGCCGACATGCAGGCCAGCGAAGCTGCTTTGTTTGAAAAACCATTCGAGCACGTCACCGAACACGTCAAGCCCACGCGCGTTGGCAAACGTGAGGCCCGAACCAATGAATGCTATTGGCTGTTTCAGTGGTCACGCCCCGTCATGCGTGCAGCCATCCAAGGCTTGCCACGGTTCATCGTCACACCGGAGGTAGCCAAACATCGAATATTTGCGCTGCTGCCCATCACAACGGTGGCCGACAAAAACCTAACTGTCGTCGCCCGCGCTGACGACACCACCTTCGGCATCCTGCACAGCCGCTTCCACGAACTCTGGGCACTGCGCATGGGCACCTCGCTGGAAGACCGGCCTCGCTACACCCCCACCACCTGCTTCGAAACCTTCCCCTTCCCCGCAGGCCTGACCCCGGCAGATTCGGCCCACCAGCGCACCGAAGCCTTGGAGGGCGGTGCACTCATCCCAGCCGACCTGCCCGACACCCTGCTGGCTGAAAGCTTCACGCCAAATCAGCCTCCAGCGCCCGTCCATCAAGCGCAAGCAGCTATCAAAACAATAGCACCAAGACCCGCCGCCATAGCCATCGCCCAGGCCGCGCAGCGCCTCAACACCCTGCGCCAGGCCTGGCTGAACCCGCCCGAGTGGACGGACACCGTGCCCGAAGTGGTTCCCCTGGGTATGGCCACGTCGCCCTACCCCGACCGCACCGTGCCCAAGCCCGGCTTCGAAAAAGACCTGGCCAAGCGCACGCTCACCAACCTCTACAACCAACGCCCCGCCTGGCTGGCAGCAGCCCACGCCCAGCTCGATGCAGCGGTGGCCGCCGCCTACGGCTGGGCCGACTACACGGCAGACCTGCCCGACGACGAAATCCTGCGCCGCCTGCTGGCGCTGAACCTGGAGCGCAGCACCGCTGCGGGGGCCTGACATGCGCCCCATACCCGCCACCCCCGACGACATCGGAGACGGTGAGGACCGTCGGATCGACCCGCACAGCCCCGAAGTGCCGCCCTCCATCCGCGCCAAGGTGCTGTCCATGGCGCAGCCGGGTGACCAGCTATGGCGCTGCCCACGACTGTCTGCGCCGCGCGGGGCGCTGGGTTTGCTGGGCGTGGGCCGCCGCGATGCGGTGATCGAGTGGTGGCTGCTGGACGCCGATGGCGAGCTGATCGAGGCGTTCTGGGAGGTTTAGAACGCCCCGCAACGGTTTCGGGGTTTACAGATCCTGCGCCACTGGCGCCAGTTGCCCCAGCATGAAAGTGATGAACGGCGGCACGCACTGCATGTGCCCGGCAGGCTGGGCGCGGCAGTCGGTCAGGCTGACGAGGTCGCCCGCGCCGCGCTGTTGCATGGCTTGCAGGGTGCTGGCCGAGCTGGCGTAGGGCACGGTGCGGTCGTCCTGGCCGTGGTACAGGCGCACGGGCAGGTTGGGTTTCCAGTCGTGCACGCTGCTGAATTCGGCGATGTAGGGCACGTCGTCGTCCAGAAAGCGGTCGATGAAGCGGGCGTCGTACACCACGTCGGCGTCGCCCGGCATGAGCGCGCGCAGCAGCAGGCGGCGCACTTCGCGCTGCACGCTGCCGCCAAGGTAGCGCAGAAAACCGGGGTTGATGAGCGCGCCAATCACGGGTTGCTCGTCGCGCACCAGATCCACCAGGCTGTCCATGGTGGCCTGCACGTTGTAGGGCCCGGCGCCGGGCACCACCATGCGCAGTTGCTGCAGGTGGCTGGAGCCGCTGGTCTGCAGCGCCCGGTGCGCTGCCAAGGTGACGTAGCCGCCTTCGGAGTAGCCCGTCAGAAAGAGTTGCCCGTTGTCGGCCACGTTGGCCTGGCCACGCCAGGTGCGCGCGGCGGTCAGAAAGTCCACCGTGGCGGCGGCCGATGGCGCCGACAGCAGGTAGGGGTGCGGCGTGCCCCGGGAGGTGCCAAAACCCACGTAGTCGGGCGCCAGCACGATGTAGCCCAGCGAGGCCAGCACCACGGCCACTTCCGACGCAACGGCGTTGTTGCTGGGCGCCTCGGCGTCGCGGAACAGGGTGCCGTGCTGGTAGCTGAGCACCGGGCTTTTGGCCCCGGGTGCCTTTTGCGGCACGCTGACCAGGCCCGAGGCGCGCACGGCCTTGCCGTCGGCATCGGTGGTGAGGTATTCGAGGCGATAGGAGGTGACGCCGTAGCGCGGCACCACGTCCTGGGCGAGCGATTCCTCGCTGGTCAGCGCCGCCGCAATGTCGGCTGCGGCAACGGTACCCAGCAGGGTGGCCGCCTGGAGTTGCCCCGCGCCTTCGGGGTCGGCGGGCAGCACGGGCGGGGTGCCGCCGCCATCGGTCACGGTGTCGTCGTTGCCACCGCCGCCACACGCCGCCAGCGATGCAGCCAGCGCCAGCGCACAGACGCGGCGGATTCCGGAAGAGAGCAAGGGGGTGAACACGGCACAAGCCTCCGCAAAAGCGCTGGATCATAGTGCGGCGCGGGCCTGCGCCGCCCACCGCGTGGACAAAGGCCCTACCCCGGCGCCGCAGCGCACTCTTGTGCAGGGTGCGTTGGGTTGAAATATTTTGTGGTCAAAACAGCCTCTGGCGCTTACTGGGAAAGCGCAAGCAGCTATCATTTTTATACCGACCTTCCGTAAACTGCAGTTGGTGCAGGCCTGCTGCAGCGCGGCACTACACTCTGTGCTTTTCTTCTTTCACGCTTTTCCCATGACGTACTGCGTCGCCATCAAACTCAATGCCGGGCTGGTGTTCCTGTCCGATTCGCGCACCAATGCCGGGCTGGACCAGATCAGCTCGTTCCGCAAGATGATGGTGTACGAGAAGGCGGGCGAGCGCTTCATGGTGCTGCTGTCGGCGGGCAACCTGAGCATTTCGCAGTCGGTGCGCGAGATTTTGCAGACCACGCAGCTCAAGGACGAAAACGACGGCGAGCCCATCACCATCTGGAACGCGCGCAGCATGTTCGACGCCGCCCGCGTGCTCGGCGCCGCCGTGCGCCATGTACACGAGCGCGACGGCGCGGCGCTCAAGCGCGCGGGGGTGGACTTCAATGTGTCGCTGGTGTTTGGCGGCCAGATCCAGGGCGAGGGCATGCGCCTGTTCCAGGTGTATTCGGCGGGCAATTTCATCGAGGCCACATCGGAAACGCCGTACTTCCAGGTGGGCGAATCCAAGTACGGCAAGCCCGTGCTCGACCGTGTGCTCACCCCCGAGACGCCGCTGGACGAAGCCGCCAAGTGCGCGCTGGTGTCGATGGACAGCACGCTCAAGTCCAACCTTTCGGTGGGCCTGCCGCTGGACCTGGTGCTCTACGAGGTGGACCGCTTCGGCTCCGAGAAGATTGTCTGCATCACCGAAGACAACCCTTACTTTCGCATGCTGCACGACAGCTGGGGCGAAAAGCTGCGCCAGGTGTTTGACAGCATTGAAAGCCCCAACTGGAGCGGCGGCACCACCGAGGTGCCCATCATGGTGGCGCCTGCGCGCTGCAAACCACTCAAGAAAATCACCACGCCGCGCGACAAGCTCGTTTAGACATGGCGCAACCCCCTGTGGCGCGGACACGGCTGAGGATAAGCAAATCTCCTGCATGAACAAGATCGTTTTCTCCCACGGCAACAGCTTTCCCTCGGGCACCTACAGCGTGCTCTTCAGTCACCTGCGCCAGCGCGGCTTTGACGTCAGCGCCGTGGACCGCTTTGGCCACGACCCGCGCTTCCCCGTCACCGACAACTGGCCGCACCTGGTGGAGCAACTGGCCGAGTTCGCTGCCGAACAGGTGCGTGCCTCGGGTGGGCCGGTGTACCTCGTGGGCCATTCGCTGGGCGGCATCCTGAGCGTGATGGCCGCGTCGCGCCACCCCGAGCTGGCGCGCGGCGTGCTGATGCTCGACTCGCCCATCCTCAGCGGCTGGCGCGCCACCACGGTGGGCGCCGCCAAGCGCACGCAGGTGATCAGCAGCTTTTCACCGGCGCGGGTCAGCCGCATGCGCCGCAACAGCTGGACCAGCACCGAAGAGGCCTACGAACACTTTCGCAAGAAGAATGCCTTTGCCCGCTGGGACCCGCAGGTGCTGCGCGACTACGTGACCCACGGCCTGTATGACGAAGACGACCGCCGCGTGCTGGCCTTCGACCGCGCCGTGGAGTCCGACATCTACAACACCATGCCGCACCACCTGGGCCGCCTGCTGCGCAAGCACCCGCTGCGTTGCCCGGCCGCCTTCATCGGCGGGCGCGCCTCGGTGGAAATGAAGCAGGTGGGCATGGCGCTGACGCAGCAGCTCACGCACGGCCGCATCACCATGCTGGACGGCACCCACCTCTTCCCCATGGAAAAACCCCTGGTCACGGCCGCGGCCATCGAGGCCTCGCTGCTCAACCTGGCCACGCTGGCGGGCCACAGTTGACGCAGCCCCCAGGCCTGCACCGGCATCGGTAGCGGATGGCACCACCGGGGGCACTGCCGGATTTTCCGATTTCTCTTACACTTTCTCACACCGTACCGGCCCCGCACCCGCCCATCCACCACCCGCCCTACCGTACGCCATGTTTCCCCCGCCCGCACCGCGGCCTGACCGCCATGGCGCCACCACCGTGTGGCCCCTGGCGCTGCGCATGGTGCTGGCACTGTGGCTGGTTTTGCTGGTTTTCGGCGCGCGCGCCGAACCGGCCCCGCTGGTGCTCGCTGAAAGCCAGCCCGTCACCGCGCTCTGGCCCGCCCTGACCCTGCTGTCCGACCCGGACCGCCGCTACACGGCCGAAGAACTGCTGTCCGGTGGCCCGGCCTTCGGTCCCATGCCGGCCACCCAGGGCACCCTGGGCGTGCGGCCCGATGCCGTGTGGCTGCGCGCCCCCCTTGCCGTGGCGCCGGGCGCCGATCGGCGCTGGATTCTGGACATCGACTACGCGCCGATCAACCGCATTGACGTGGCCCTGGCCACCGATGGGCGCATCGTGCAGCAGGCCGTGCTGGGCAACACGCAGCCCTTCAGCCAGCGGCCACTGCTCAGCCGGTCACACACGATGGTGTTGAACCTGGAGCCCGGCGCGCGCTACGAACTGCTGCTGCGCGTGCAGGCCCAGGGCGCGATGATTCTGCCCATCACCCTGAACACCCCCACCGCGCTGATGGGCCGCGCACTCCGCGAGCAGATGCTGCAGGGGGTGCTTACCGGCCTGGCGCTGTGCCTGCTGGTCTACAGCCTGGCGCAATGGGTCAGCCTGCGCGATGCGCTTTTCATACAGTACGCGCTGCTGATCTCGGGCAGCCTGCTGTTCTCGCTGCAGTTCTTCGGCGTGGGCGCGCAATACCTCTGGACGGACAACCTCTGGATGGAACGGCACGCCAGCGGGCTGGCGGCCCTCATGGCCACCTGCGGCTCCTTCCTGTTCATTGGCCAGGCCTTGGCGGCGGGCGACCCGCACCACCGGCTGATGCGCACCATGCGCTGGGGCGCGGCAGGCACGGCGCTGCTGGCCGTGGCGTTCGCGCTCGACGCCTTCGATGTCAAGGTGCTCACTGCCATCGTCAGCATCCTGGGCCTGGTGCCGGCGCTCATGGGTATTCCGGGGGCTGTGGGGCGCATGCGCCAAGGCGACCCGGTGGGTGGCACCCTGCTGCTGGCCTGGCTGGTGTACTTCATCGCCACGGCCACGGTGATCGGCGTGATCCGGGGCTGGGTGCCGGTGAACTTCTGGACCCTGCACTCCTTCCAGTTCGGCGCCACGCTCGACATGCTGCTGTTCATGCGCGTGCTGGGCCTCCATTCCAAGTCGCTGCGCACCGCCGCCGAAAACGCCCGTACCGAGCGCGACGCCATGCACTCGCTGGCACACACCGACCCGCTCACCGGCCTGCCCAACCGCCGTGGCATGTCGCAGGCGCTGACGGCGGCACTCTCGCAGTGCTGCCACGAACGCATGCTGGCGGTGTATGTGCTCGACCTCGACGGCTTCAAACCGGTGAACGACGAGCACGGCCACGACGTGGGCGACGAGCTGCTGGTGGCGGTGGCACGGCGCCTGCAGGGCCATGTGCGCGCCACCGACCTGGTGGCCCGGCTGGGCGGCGACGAGTTTGTGGTGGTGGCCGGCGCGCTGGAGAGCGCGGCGCAGGCGCAGGATCTGGCGCAGAAGCTGCTCAACGCCTTCCGCGCCCCGTTTTCACTGTCGGCGGGGCAAATCCATGTGGGGCTGACCATTGGCTTTGCACTGGCGCCCCTGGACTGCAACGACGCCGCAGGCCTGCTCAAGCTGGCCGATGCGGCCATGTACGCCGGAAAACAGGGCGGCAAGTTCCGCGTGCAGCGCAACACCGAGCGCCTGGCGATGCCCTGAAAACGGGCTGGCTACGGTTTCAACCTAGGCTGCCGGACATCCGAAATACAACCGGGTCAGTGGTCCATGGTGCGTGCACCCCCGGCAGCGCATGAAACTGGCGCAGCCCAGGCCAGCGGCCACCGTGCAAGGGCCGCCCCGCCGCACTGGTGGCGTCCCCCTGCCCGCAGTGCGCAGCGATGCGAGAGCGGGGGGTGTTCCCCTCACCTGCAGCAGCGGTAGGCCAAGCCAAGTGAAACACTGTAGCTGTCGGGCTTGACCGCCAGCGGGCTGCGCCGGGCGTCGCCGCGCAACTGCGAGTAGCCCACGCCGCCAAACAGCACCCAGCGGTCGGACACCAGGGTTTTGACCTCCAGCCCCAGGTGGGTGCTGTGCATGCCACCGCTGGGCTGGTAGGCCGGCAAGGCTGTGGTGGTGCCCGCCGCGCTGGCGGGTACGCCCATGTAGCTGCGCATGTAGGTGGCATCGGCCAGGGTAAAGCCCAGCGCAAAGCCCACTTCGGTGCGCGGACTGATCAGGAACTCGTAGCGCGCCAAGGTCTGCAGCGTGGCACCGCCCTGCTTGCCCAGCAGGTCCTGGCTCAGGGTGCTGCGCAGCGAGGCATGCTTGTTGAAGTCGTAAATGGCGCTCAGGCGGCCGCGCAGGGTGCGCTCCACGTCGGGCAGGCCGCGCAGGATGGGATCGTCCGCACCCTTGCGCCCGCCATCCAGACGCAGCCCGCCGCTGAGGCGGAAGTTGTCCAGCTGGAACAGCCGTGCCGTCAGGCCCGAATCGCGCGCATCAATGTCGAAGTCGAGCAGCGAGCCACCCCCGCCCGAGCTGAGCGTGAAGCGCCCCACCTCCAGCCCGATCACGGGGCGCACGCCCGTGCTGCGCTCGGCACTGCCGGCGTAGCTGGGGCCGTTGTTCACCGAAGTCCCCAGCGACCAGGTAAAGCCGCCGTCGTTGCTGTCTGGCGATGGGGGCGGAAGGCGCAACTGCGCCATGGACGACACCGGCAGCGCCAGTGCCATGGCCCAGGCCCACCGGGCCGATGTCTTGAAGGGGAGGCGTTTCATGCGAACCATTATCAACCGTTCCACGGTATCCAGCCGGTCCATGCGGTCACCAGCACCACGACACCGAAAACGATGCGGTACCACGCAAACGGCACAAAGCTGTGCGTGCTGATGTAGCGCAGCAGCCAGCGCACGCACAGCCAGGCGCTGATGAACGAGAAAAACAGGCCCACGCTGAACATGGGCAGGTCTGCCATCTCCAGCAGCGCACGCTCCTTGTACAGGCTGTAGGCACCTGCCCCCACCAGCGTGGGGATGGCCAGGAAGAACGAATAGTCGGTGGCCGCCTTGCGCGACAGGCCCAGCAGCATGCCGCCGATGATGGTGGCACCGCTGCGGCTGGTGCCCGGCACCATGGCCAGGCACTGCACCAGGCCGACCTTGAGCGCGTCGAGTGCGGTCATGTCGTCCACCTCCTGGATGCGCGTGGCCGAGGGCGCACGCCGCTCGGCCCACAGAATGATGAACCCACCAAGGATGAAGGTGCTGGCCACCACCACGGGCGTGAACAGGTGCGCCTTGATGGCCTTGCCCAGCAAGAGCCCCAGCACCACGGCGGGCACAAAGCCGATGAGCACGTTGAGTGCAAAACGCTGCGCCTGCCGCTGGCTGGGCAGTGCCACCAGCGTGGCGCGGATTTTTTGCCAATACACCAATATGACGGCGAAGATGGCGCCGGTCTGGATGGCGATGTCGAACACCTTGGCCTTGGCATCATCGAAACCCAGCAAGGCCCCGGCCAGAATCAGGTGGCCGGTGGAGGAGATGGGGAGAAATTCGGTCAGGCCCTCGACCACGCCCATGATGGCGGCCTTGACCAGCAAAACAATGTCCACGCGCGTCCTTGTGTGCAAACGAAAGCGCGAATTATGTCTCCCGGCGTGTGCCTGAATACGTCAAACCACCCATTCGCCGCAGGGGATGCGGTGTGGGCGATCGGGTGTCAGTCGCCCGAAACCTCGTCTTCGGCCGTGTCTGCCAGGTCCAGCTTGGTGGCAACGATCTTGTCGATGGTTTTGCCATCCATATCCACCACTTCGAAGCGCCAGCCTTCCCAGGTGACGGTATCGGTTTCTTTGGGCAACCGTCCGGTCAACAGCATCACCATGCCGCTCAGGGTGTGGTATCGGCCCCGCTCCTCCTCGGGCACGGCGTCGAGGTTCAACCGGTCCTTGAGTTCGGGCACCGGAATGTGGCCGTCGAGCAGCCAGCTGCCATCCTCGCGCTGCAAGGCCCACGAGGTTTCCGGGTCGCGGGGCTGAAACTCGCCGGTGATGGCTTCAATCAGGTCTTGCAGGGTGACGATGCCCTGCACTTCGCCATATTCGTCAATGACGAAGGCCATGTGCACATCCGAGAGCCGGAAGTTGTCCAGCAACTCCATGCCGGTGATGGTTTCCGGAACATACAAGGCCGCCTGCAGCGGCTGATCGGCCAGTCCGTGCTCTTTCTCCTTGAGGGTGCGCGACAGCCACTGCCGGGCATTGATCACACCCAGTATGTTGTCCATACCGCCCCGGACCACCGGAAACCGCGCGTGATCGGACTCGTCGATGCGCTGGAGGTTTTCTTCAAACGAGGCGTCCAGGTCCAGGCACACCACGTCCCCCCGGGGCACCATGAGCGAGCCGATCTGGCGGTCATCGAGCCGGAACACATTGCGCACCATGGTGTGCTCGTGCGACTCGATCACCCCTGCAGTGGTGCCTTCGACCAGCATGGCGTGAATTTCTTCCTCGGTCACAGGGCTGCCGCTGGTTTCCTTCACCCCCAGCAAGCGCAGTAGCGTGCGGGTGGAGGTGGACAGCAAAATGACGAAGGGCTTGGTGGCCATCGCCAGAAAATTGATGGGGCGTGCCACCAGACGGGCAAACACCTCGGGGTGCGACTGCCCGATGCGCTTGGGCACCAGTTCGCCCACCACGATGGAGAAATACGTGATCAGCACCACCACCAGGCCCGTGGCGGCGTAGCTGCCATAGGGGGCAGGCACACCCACCGTGCCAAGCCAAGCGGCCAGGGGGCCGGCCAGTGCCGCCTCGCCCACGATACCGTTGAGCACACCGATCGACGTGATGCCGATCTGGATGGTGGACAGGAAACGCGTGGGGTCTTCGCCCAGCTTCACTGCAGCGGCGGCGCCGCTGTCGCCCTCATCAATCAGCTTTTGCAGGCGCGCCTTGCGCGCAGTGACCAGAGCGATCTCTGACATGGCAAACAGGCCGTTGAGGCAGATGAGGGCGAACAGTATTGCTATTTCCATACAAAGGACGTCTCACGCCCCGGCAGTGCTGAAGTCGCCGATTGTACGAACCAGGGAATCGGCAACCACAGCAACCGTATCCCGGGATGGGGAAGGGACTCATTCATGCCGCAAGGCGTCGATGGGCAGCAGGCGCGCAGCCCGGCGGGCCGGGTAATAGCCAAAGAACACGCCCACCAAGCCCGAGAACCCCACGGCCAGCAGCACGGCGGGCAGGTCCATGGCCACGCTCCAGCCCGCCAACTGCCCCACGGCCCAGGTGGCCAGCGCCCCGAGCGCAATGCCGATGGCGCCACCCGCCAGACTGAGCGTGACGGCCTCGATGAGGAACTGCGCCAGGATGTCGCGCCCGCGCGCCCCCACGGCCATGCGCAGGCCGATCTCGCGCGTGCGCTCGGTCACGCTCACCAGCATGATGTTCATGATGCCGATGCCGCCCACCAGCAGGCTCACGCCCGCCACAGCGGCCAGCAGGCCAGTCATCACACGGCTCGACTCTTCCTGCGCCTGCAGCACCTCCGAGAGGTTGCGAACGCTGAAAGTGTCGTCCCCGCCCTCGGGCACCTTCAGGCGCTGGCGCAGCAGGGTGCGCATGGCCTCTTCGGCCCGCGCCATGTCCGCGCCCTGGCGCACCTTGACGTGGATGGACCAGATGCGCCGCACATTGCCGCCGGCATTCCAGATGCGGTTGCGGAAGGTGGACATGGGCACGATGACGATGTCGTCCTGGTCCTGCCCCACGGCGTTCTGCCCCTTGGCGGCCAGCACGCCCACCACCATGAAGGGCACGCCGCGCACGCGCACCATCTGGCCCAGCGGGTCGTCGTCGGCAAACAGCTCGCGCGCCACCGTCTGGCCCAGCCAGGCCACCTTGGCCGATCCCTGCTGCTCGGCCGCCTCGAACAGGCGGCCCGCCGCCAGCGGCCATTCGCGCGCCTCCAGGTAGTCGTTGGTGGTGCCGAAGATGGTGGTGTTCCAGTTGGCGTTCTGCGCCACGGCCTGCGCGGTGGTGCGCGACGAGGGCGCGGCCACCTGCACCTCGAGCACCTCGCGGGCAATGGCCTCGGCGTCTTCCTCGGTGAAGCGCGAGCGCGTCTGCGCGCCGTAGCGCACCCCGGCGGCGCTCAGGCTGCCGGGCACCACCAGCATGATGTTGGAGCCCAGGCCCTTCATCTGCTCCTGCACGCGCTCCGTGGCGCCCCGGCCCACGGCCACCATGGTGATGACGGCGGCCACGCCAATGATGATGCCCAGCATGGTCAGCAGGCTGCGCAGCAGGTGGGTGGTGAGTGCGCGCAGGGCGGCACGCAGCGCGGCGGCGAGGTTCATGCGCCCTTCCCCTGCACGGGCGCGGCCATGCCGGGCTGGGCCACGTCTTCCAGAATGGCCCCGTCGCGGAACACGATGCGCCGCCGTGCCCAGGCGGCCACGTCATTCTCATGGGTGACCAGCACCACCGTCATGCCCTGCGCATTGAGCTGCGCCAGCAGCCGCATGATGTCTTCGGAGGTGTGCGAGTCGAGTGCGCCCGTGGGCTCGTCAGCCAGGATGAGCTGCGGCTGATTGACCAGCGCGCGCGCAATCGCGACGCGCTGCTGCTGCCCGCCCGACAGCTCGGCCGGCGTGTGCGCGGCGCGCTCGGCCAGGCCCACGCGCTGCAGGGCAGCCAGGGCGCGAGCGTGGCGCTCGGGCGCCTTCACCCCGGCATAGACCAGGGGCAGTTCGACGTTTTCCAGCGCGCTGGTGCGCGCCAGCAGGTTGAACTGCTGGAACACGAACCCGATGCGCCGGTTGCGCACGGCGGCCAGCGCATCGGGTGCCAGGTCCTGCACCGCTTCGCCCGCCAACAGGTAGCTGCCGGTGCTGGGCTGGTCCAGGCACCCCAGGATGTTCATCAGCGTGGACTTGCCCGAGCCCGAGGCGCCCATGATGGCCACGAACTCGCCCGCCTCGATGCGCAGCGACACGCCGCGCAGCGCGTGCACGGTCTGGTCGCCCATGGTGTAGGTCTTGGTGAGCGCTTGCGCGTCGATCAGCGGGGGGGCCATGGGCGGCTCGTCAAAACGCAAGGCGGGGTGCATTGGCACGCGCCGGGGCCGCAGCAGCGGGCGTTGCCACGCCGGTGATGACCTGCTGACCCTCGGCCAGCGGCGCGGCGCCGTCAGCGGGCGGCACCAGTTCGGTATAGCTGCCATCGGTCAGGCCCAGGCGCAGGTTCACGGCGCGCACCTGGCCATCGTCGCTTCGCACATACACGCGCCCACGGGTGGTGGGCGGCGCAGACGATTCAGAGCTTTTTTGGCCTCCAGCGCCCGTCCCAACTGCGCTACCAGCTCTTGATTTGGTAGCATTCGATGCATTGTCCGCAGGCGGTTCCACCCCGACAATGCGCATGCGCAGCGCGGCGTTGGGCACTTTGAGCACGTTCTCGCGCGCGTCGGTCACGATGCGCACGTTCGCCGTCATGCCGGGCAGCAGGCGGCCGTCGCGGTTGGCAAAATGGACCGCCGCCACGTAGGTGACCACGTTGTTGGCGGCAATGGCGGCCTTGCGCACCTGGTCCACACGGCCCTCAAAGGTCTGGCCCGGAAAGGCATCCACCGTGAAGCTGGCCTTCTGCCCGGGCTGGATACGGCCCACGTCGGTTTCGTCCACGCTCACCTCCACGCGCATGTCGCGCAGGTTCTGCGCAATCACGAACAGCTCGGGCGCCTGCAGGCTGGCGGCCACCGTCTGGCCGCGCTCCACCGTGCGCTTGATGACGATGCCATCCACCGGCGAGGTGATGCGCGTGCGCGAGAGGTTCGTCTGGGCCTGCGCCAGCGCGGCCTCGCGCTGCTTCACGCTGGCCTGCGCAGCCTGCACCTGTGCGGCCGTCACGGCGGCCTGTGCCTGCGCGCCGCGCAGCGCCTCGGTGCTGGTGTTGACCAGGGCCTGCGCGCGTTCGGCCTCGCTTTGCGCAATGAAGCCCCGGGCCACCAGGTCGGCCTTGCGCTCCAGGTCGCGCCGCGCCTCGGCCAGGTCCACCTGCGCGCGCGAGACGGCCGCCTGGCTGGCCAGCACGTTGGCCTGCGCAACGAGCACCTGCGACAGCGCGGCCTCGCGGTCGGCCTGGGCCTGGCGCACCTGGAATTCGATGAGCTGCGGGTCGATCTGGGCAATGAGCTGGCCCGCTTTCACCTCGGAATTGAAGTCCGCATACAGCTCGCGGATCTGCCCCGACACCTGGCTGCCCACCGACACCTGCGTGACCGGCATGACCTGCCCCGACGCCGAGACCGACGCCGCCAGGCTGCCCCGCTCGATGGCCGCCATGCGGTACTGCGGCGCCTGGGCC
>JANJVG010000084.1 GCA_024710165.1 Burkholderiaceae bacterium | reverse complement strand
CGACGATCATGAAGCGCTCCAGGTCCAGCGGCAGGCCAAAGCGCGCCTCATCCCAGGCCACGCTGGCCATGAGCGAGTTCATCGCGTGTTCGGTCTTGCCCAGGTCGCCGGGGCGCACATACACCTCCAGCAGGTGCTCCTTGCCCGCGCGCGAGACGATGCGCTGCTGGCGCGCCACCAGCTTGCCCGCCACCAGGGCGAACAGGTAGCTCGGCTTCTTGTGCGGATCAACCCATTTGGCAAAGTGGCGGCCGCCTTCCAGATCACCTTGCTCGACCAGATTGCCGTTGGACAGCAGCACCGGGTACGCGGCCTTGTCGGCGCGCAGCAGCACGGTGTAGCTGGCCATCACGTCGGGCCGGTCGAGGAAGTAGGTGATGCGCCGGAAGCCCTCGGCCTCGCACTGCGTGAAAAACGTGCCCTGGCTGACGTACAGGCCCATGAGCTGGGTGTTCTTGGCCGGCTGGCAGGTGGTGAAAATCTCCAGGTCGAAGGCGTCAAAGCCTTCGGGCAGGTTCTCCAGCACGAGCTGGTCGCCGTCCATCTTGAACGAGGTGCCCGCGCCGTTGACCAGCACGCGCGAGAGGTTCAGTTCCTCGCCGTGCAGGCGCAGCGGCTGGGCGGGCACGGCGCTGTTGCGGCGCACGCGCATCTTGTTGAGCACCCGGGTCTTGGCGGGGTCCAGGTCGAAGGCCAGGTCCACGGTGTCGATCCACCAGGCGGGGGCCTGGTAGTCGGCGCGGAGGATGGCGGTGGCCGGAGCCTGCCCGTCACGCATTGATGGCATGGGTGTTCCTTAAATGCCCTGCTTGAGCGAGGCTTCGATGAATGCGTCGAGATCGCCGTCCAGCACTTTTTGCGTGGCGGAGATTTCGACATTGGTGCGCAGGTCCTTGATGCGGCTGTTGTCCAGCACGTAAGAGCGGATCTGGTGGCCCCAGCCGACGTCGGTCTTGGTGTCTTCGAGCTTTTGCGCTTCTTCCTGGCGCTTGCGCATCTCGTGGTCGTACAGCTTGGAGCGCAGGCGCTGCCAGGCGATGTCGCGGTTGCCGTGCTGGCTGCGGCCGTCCTGGCACTGCACCACGATACCGGTGGGTATGTGCGTCAGGCGCACGGCCGAGTCGGTCTTGTTGATGTGCTGGCCGCCCGCGCCGGAAGCGCGGTAGGTGTCGGTGCGCACGTCGGACGGGTTGATGTTGATCTCGATCGAGTCATCGATCTCGGGGTAGACGAACAGCGAGGCAAAGCTGGTGTGGCGCCCGCCCGAGCTGTCGAACGGGCTCTTGCGCACCAGGCGGTGCACGCCGGTCTCGGTGCGCAGCAGGCCGTAGGCATATTCACCCTCGATGTGGATCGTGGCGCTCTTGAGGCCGGCCACGTCGCCCGGGGTTTCTTCTTCCACTGTGGCCTTGAAGCCCTTGCGCTCGCAGTACTTGAGGTATTGGCGCAGCAGCATGCTGGCCCAGTCGCAGGCCTCGGTGCCACCGGCGCCGGCCTGGATGTCGACAAAGCAGTTCAGCGGATCGGCCTCGTTGCGGAACATGCGGCGGAATTCGAGCTCTTCCACCATCGGGCGCAATTTCTCGGCCTCGGCCTCGATGGTCAGCAGGCCGGCTTCGTCGCCTTCTTCCTTGCTCATTTCGAACAATTCAGCGTTGTCGGCCAGGTCGCGTGTCAGCTTGTCGAGCGTGAGCACGACGGCGTTGAGCGATTTCTGTTCCTTGCCCAGGTCCTGGGCCTTCTTGGGGTCGTTCCAGACCGCAGGGTCTTCGAGCGAGGCGTTAACCGTGCGCAGGCGTTCAAACTTGGCATCGAAGTCAAAGATACCTCCGTAACTCGGCCGTGCGCGTGGCCAAGTCGTTGAGGGTGTTGCCGATGAGGTTGATGCGTTCTGCTTCCATGGTGGTGTCCTGGGTGTTCTGTAGATAACCCGGGATTTTCTCACGCGCCCGGGCGTGGTGGCTTTCGGGGCTGTCAACACCGGTGAAGCAGGCATGCATATTCAAAAAGAATAGCTGCAGACGCTTTCTGGATAAGCGCTTTAGCCATTTTTGCCGATGCTACGCAAGAAAGGACTCGATCAGTTGTGCCACGGCCTGCGGCTGGTCGTGGTGCAGCATGTGGCCCGCGTCCTGCACGACGGCTGTGCGGCAATCGGGCACGGCCTTCAGGCGCTCGTGGTACTCGTCCAGCGTGTAGCGGCCTTTCCACCACAGCCCCAGGCTGTCGTCGCTGGCCTCCACGGCCAGCGTGGGTGCGGTGATGGCGGCATAGAGCGCCAGCACTTCGTCCAGACGGAACAGCTGTGCGTTGACGATCTTGTGCGCCGCATCGCCCAGGATCTCCCACTGTCCCTGGGCGTTGGGGCGGGCCCAGTGCTGTGCCAGCCAGTCGGCCTTGTCCTGCGAGAGGCGCGGGTTGGTCTTCATCAGCCGCCGGGCCACGCCGTCCACGCTGTCGTAGGTCTTGAGGGCCATCTCGCCGCGCTGCAGGGCCTTGAGCTCGTCCATCCATTGGGCATAGCGCCCGGGGGCCTTGGCCGGCTTGCTGGCCGGCATGCCGAAGCCTTCGAGGTTGACGAGGCGGCGGATGCGCTCGGGCCGGGCTCCGGCATAGAACATGACCACGTTGCCGCCCATGCTGTGGCCCACCAGGTCCACCGGCGTGCCGGGCGCGTAGTGGTCGAGCAACTGGTCGAGGTCGGCCAGGTAGTCGGGGAAGAAGTAGTGGTCGGTGGGCACGGGCGGCGCCGTGAGGCCAAAGCCCCGCCAGTCCGGCGCGATGATGCGGCGGCCCTGAACGAACTCTTCGCCGAAGGCATCGACGACAAACTGGTACGACGCCGCCACGTCCATCCAGCCGTGCACCAGCACCAGCGGCGGCAAGGGGGAGGTTTCAGGTCCCCACAGGCGCACGTGGTAGTTCAGCTGGCGGATGGCAACGAATTCGCTGCGCGAGGTCTGGCGGGTGGCGTACATGGCGGCAATATTACCAAGCGACCGCTTGGCTCATGTCAAGCGCGGGACATCCCCGGCGGCGGCCTCGGACAAGGCGCAGGGGACAGCAGCGCGGGGCTTGCCCCCGTACACTGGCCTGGAACTGACCACGGAGAACGCATGAAAACCATCGAGCTGGGCCGTAGCAGCCTGCATGTCACCCCCATCTGCCTGGGCACCATGACTTTCGGGGAACAGGTGGGCGAACCGGAGGCCCACGCCATCCTCGACCGAGCCCTGGAGCGCGGCGTCAACTTCCTCGACACGGCCGAGATGTACGCCGTGCCCGCGCGGGCCGAAACCTGTGGCGCCACCGAGACCATCCTCGGAAACTGGTTTGCCCGCAACCCCGGAGTGCGCCGCAAGGTGGTGCTGGCCACCAAGGTGGCGGGCCCTTCGCGCGGCATGCCGTGGATTCGGGAGGGCAAGGGGATGACGGCGGCCGATATCGTGGCCTCGTGCGAAGGGAGCCTGCGCCGCCTGCAGAGCGATGTGATCGACCTCTACCAGATCCACTGGCCCGAGCGCCATGTACCGGCCTTTGGCATCAAGTACTACGACCCATCCAAGGAGACTTCGCAAACGCCGATCCAGGAGCAACTGGAGGCGCTGGCGGGCCTGGTGAAGGCGGGCAAGGTGCGCGCCGTCGGGCTGTCGAACGAAACGCCCTACGGCGTGCACGAATTCGTGCGCCTGGCCGATCAGCACGGCCTGCCGCGCGTGGCCTCGGTGCAGAACCCTTACTGTCTGCTCAACCGCACCTGGGAGAACGCGCTCGACGAAACCTGCCACCGCCTGGGCGTGTCGCTGCTTGCCTATTCGCCGCTGGCCTTTGGCTTGCTGACGGGCAAGTTCGACCAGAGTGGCACCACGGGCCCGGACGCGCCCCAGGGCGCGCGCATGGCGCGTTACGAGTCGGTGCGCAAGCAGCGCTGGGGTCGGCCCGAGGCGCTGGCCGCCGCACGCCGCTACAACCAGCTCGCGCGCGACCATGGCCTCACGCCCACGCAGATGGCGCTGGCGTTCTGTTACACCAAGTGGCAGGTGGCCAGCACCATCATCGGGGTGACCTCGCTGGCGCAGCTCGACGAGAACCTGGACGCCTGGGGCACGCAGCTTGCGCCCGAGCTGTTGGCGCAGATCGACGCCATCCGCTGGGAGCTGGGAGACCCCGCACTTTGAATGCTATTTAAGGCAAAATAAGCCTCAAGCGCTTATTGGTAAAGCGCTAGTAGCTATAAAAATCATAGTAATATGGCTAAAAAAGAAGGCAAGACCGCGCATGTGAGCGAAACCCCGGCCACGCAGATGCTCAAGGCGCACAAGGTGGAGTTCACCGGCCACCCCTACGAGTACGTGGAGCATGGCGGCACGGCCGAGTCCGCGCGCCAGCTCGGGCTGGACGAGCACCATGTGGTCAAGACCCTGGTGATGCAGGACCAGGACGCCAAGCCGCTCATCGTGCTCATGCACGGCGACCGCAAGGTCTCGACCAAGAACCTGGCGCGCCAGATTGGCGCCAAGTCGGTCGAGCCCTGCACGCCCGAAGTCGCCCACCGCCACAGCGGCTACCTGGTGGGCGGCACCTCGCCGTTCGGCACGCGCCGCGACATGCCGGTCTACATCGAGGAGAGCATCCTGCAACTGCCGCGCATCGCCATCAACGGTGGGCGTCGCGGCTTTCTGGTGCAGATCGACCCGCAGGTGTGCGTGCGCCTGCTGCGCGCACAAGCCGTTCAGTGCGCTCTGGCGGATTAGCCTGCCTGCAAGGCCATGGTGCGTTGAAGCCCGATTTGCCATGAGGCGCACCTTGGTTGCGGTTGGGGCGCCGGCGGTCCGACTCGGGCTTTGCCGCTCTTCGAGACCACCGTTGTCGTGCCCCATCGCCCGCTGGTTCGCTCGGGGCGGGTGTTGCGGTCTGTGGTGGGGCAGACGGTATCAGGCGGCTTGCTGGGCCCGTGGCTGGTTGGCGGCTTCGCCAATCTGCACTTGTGCGGCGCTCAGCGCGCTGGCTTTGGCCGCATCGCCCATGGCCACACCCTCGGCGCGCACAAAGCGCACGTCGGTCACGCCGAAGAAGCCCAGCACCGTCTGCAGGTAGCTTTCCTGGTGCTCCATCGCGCGGCCGCCTTCGCTGGTGGAGTACACACCGCCGCGGCTCGACACCACGATCACGGTCTTGCCTTTGGCCAGGCCCTCGGGGCCGTTGGCCGTGTACTGGAAGGTGCGGCCGGGTTGGGCGATGCGGTCAATCCAGGCCTTGAGCTGCGTGGGGATGCTGAAGTTGTACAGCGGTGCACCGATCACGACCACGTCGGCCGCGAGGAACTGGCTTACCAGCTGTTCGGACACCGCGTTCTCGCGCTGCTGCGCCTCGCTCAGGCCTTCTGTCTGGCCGGTGCGGGGGGTCATGGCGTCCATGGTGAAGTGGGCCGGGGCGTTGGCTACCAGGTCGAGGCGCTGAACCTGCGTACCGGGGTGGGCAGCAGTCCAGGCGGCCACCACCTGTGCGGTGAGCTGGCGGGATACCGAGTTGGAACCGGTGATGGCGGAATCGATGTGAAGCAGTTGCATGGTGATCTCCTGGGGTGGCGCCACGGTGTGTGGCAATGGATAGATTGTGGAGATCGACGCAGTTTTTGATAAGTTGGCAAAAATGCGATAGATTGTCCTGTCAGTGGAACAATAAAGCGCCAAGGAGCTGCCATGCAGGATCTCAACGACATGCTGTACTTCGCCGAAGTGGTGGAGCGGGGCGGTTTTGCCGCCGCCGGAAGGGCTTTGGGCATCCCCAAGTCGCGCCTGTCGCGTCGGGTGTCTGAACTGGAGGCGCAATTGGGCGTGCGCCTGTTGCAGCGCACTACGCGCAAGCTCTCGCTGACGGATGTGGGCGAGGCCTTTTTGCGGCATTGCCAGGCGGTGCGCGAGTCGGCCCTGGCGGCGCGCGATACCGTCGCCCAGGTGCAGACCGAGCCGCGCGGCACCATCCGCGTGAGCTGCCCGGTGACGCTTGCCCAGACGGTCCTGGGTGAGCTGATGCCGGCTTTTCTGGCGCGCCATCCTCTGGTGCGGGTGGAACTGCAGGTGAGCAACCGGGTTGTGAACCTGGTGGATGAAGGCCTGGATGTCGCGCTGCGGGTGCGCCCCTCGGTGGAGGACAGTGGCAGCATGGTGGTCAAGCGGCTCGATGTGGCACGCCAGGTGCTGGTGGCCAGCCCCGAGCTGCTGATTCGCCAGGGCACGCCCACCACGCTGGCCGATCTGGCGCGCATGGACAGCATTGCCATGTCGGCCCCCGACGGCAAGGCCACCTGGCAACTCATGGGGCCCCACAACGCGCAGCAGGTGGTGCTGCATACGCCACGCTATGTGGCCGACGATTTGCTCACGCTCAAATTCGCGGCGCTGGCTGGTACCGGCATCTGCTGGCTGCCGGATTACATGTGCCACGAAGAAATCCGCGAGCGCCGCCTGGTGCGCGTACTGCCCGAATGGGCGCCGGCCACGGGCATCGTGCACGCCGTGTTCCCGTCGCGCCGGGGCTTGTCGCCGGCGGTGCGGCATTTCCTGGACTTTCTGGGCGAGGCCATGCCCGGGCGCAGCAGTCTGGCCACGCGCGAGCCCCTGCAGGCGCGGTAGCAACAACGGGTTTTGTGGGGCTTTCCTGGGTGGGGCGGGTGTTTTCCCGCCACAATGCAACCAATTGAAACACTGCGGCGCACTGTGTGTTGCGCCGCATGGAATCGCCGGAAACGTGCCGTGACCCACCCCATCGACCAAAACATCCGACAAGCCCGCGTCCTGCCCGCTGTGCGGGCCATCGTGATTCCGCCGTGCCCCGAGTCACTGGTGCGCCTGCAGGCCATCGTGGCAGAGCCCGAACTGGACCCGGCAGCCATTGACCAGCTGGCCTCCTCCGACGTGGCCATGGCGGCTGCGCTGATCCGGCAGGCCAACAGCCCGCTGCATGCCCTGGCCCAGCCGGTGCAGACGGTCGGCATGGCCCTGACGGTGCTGGGCCTGCGCCCGGCGGTGGAACTGCTGTCGGCCTTCATCACGCGCCATGCTCTGCAGGTGCGCTCGCCCCTGCTGGAACATTTCTGGGAGAGCTCGCAGCGCCGCGCCATCGCCTGCGAGCACATTGGCCGCCAGCTCTACAGCTTCGACCCTGGCCTGGGCTATAGCTTCGGGTTGTTTTGCCACGTGGGCATGCCCGTGCTGGTGAAGGCGGTGCGCGGCTATGCCAGCACCGTCACCGAAGCCCTGGCTCGCCAGGACCGCACTTTCACCCAGACCGAAAACGCCAACCACCGCACCGACCACGCTGTGGTGGGCGCCATCGTGGCGCGCACCTGGCACCTGCCGGGCGATGTGGCGCAGGCCATCTGGCTGCACCACGATTTCAGCTGCCTCCCTGATGAACAGTTCAGCCCCACGGTACGGCATCTGGTGGCGCTGGGTCTGCTGGCCGAATACCTGGTGAACCACCACGAGGGCCTGGAGCCCTCGCGCGAATGGCGGCTGCATGGTGAGGCATGCATGGCCGCGCTGCACGTATCGCACGACGAGCTCGACCACTGGGTGGACGAGCTCTATCCGGCCTTCGAAGCCGTGCGCTTCTGAAGCGCGGCGCGCTCAGCGTGCGGAAGACGGCAGCGCGGGCGCGCCAGCGTCTTCATTCACGCGGAACACCGCCACCAATGCATTGAGGCGCTGGGCCTGGGCTTGCAGATTGTCAGCGGCAGCGCTGCTTTGTTCCACCAGCGCACCGTTTTGCTGCGTCATCTGATCGAGCTGGCTGACCGCCACGTTGATCTGCGTGATGCCGTCGCTTTGTTCCACCGCGGCCGTGCTGATTTCGCCAATGATGCCCGAGACATGCTGCACGCCTTGCACGATCTCGCTGATGGTGATGCCGGCGTTGGTCACCAGCTCGCTGCCCGACGCCACTTTGTCCACGCTGGCCTGGATCAGCGACTTGATTTCCTTGGCCGCTTCGGCACTGCGGCCGGCCAAGGACCGTACCTCGCTGGCCACCACGGCAAAACCCCGGCCCTGTTCTCCGGCGCGTGCGGCTTCAACTGCAGCGTTGAGCGCCAGGATGTTGGTCTGGAAGGCAATGCCGTCGATCACGCCGATGATGTCGGCAATTTTCTGGCTGCTCTGGTGGATGTCCTGCATGGTGCGGACCACCTGTTGCATCACCTCGCCCCCTTTGCTGGCGGTGCTGGTGGCCTGTGCGGCCAGCTGGTTGGCAGCCCGCGCCGAATCCGCGCTCTGGCGCACGGTGGCGGTCAGCTCTTCCATGCTGGCTGCGGTCTGCTCCAGGCTGCTGGCCGCCTGCTCGGTGCGTTGACCCAGGTTCTGGTTGCCGGTGGCAATGTCCAGGCTGGTGGCGCGCAACTGCCCGATGTTGTCGCGCACGGCGGACACCAGTTCGTGAAAACGCTGCTGCATGTCGCGCACCGCCACCATCACGCTGGTGGAGTCGCCCGGCTTCACAGGCACCTGCACGCGCAGGTTGCCTTGCTGCATGGCCTGCACCACGGCCCGCACCTCGCTGGGCTCGGCGCCCAGCTCCCGGGCAATGCTGCGGGACACCAGCACGGTGGCACCCACGCCAATCAGCACGGCCAGCAGGGTGATGGCCAGCATCACGCTGCTGAACTGGTTGGCATCGCGGTTGGCGTCGGTGCTGTTCTTGATGATGCGGGTTTCTTCGTAATCAATCAGCTTGTTGATGGTGGCCAGCCATTGCTCGTACTGCGGTTTGGCCTCGGCCCACAGCAGTGCTTCGGCTGCAGCACGGTCGCCCGCCTGCATGAGCGCCACCACCTTCTGGGTGGTGGCGACGGTGCGGGCCTCGATGTCCTTGATGGCCTGAATCATGGGGCCCACCTCTGGAGGCACCGCGCCTGCGCCCTGCAGGACTTTGTCCAGCTGCTGTCCCGAGGTGGCATAAAAGGCTGCCAGACGGTCGATGGCTTCGATCTCGCGTTTGCGTGCACCCTCGTCCGGGGCCAGCACCACATCGCGCACGGCAATCGACCGGTCGTGGGCGGAGCCCCGAAAGTTGATGGCAGCCCGCTGAATCACCGCATTCTGGGCGGCGTTGGCTGTGAGGGCTGCGTCAATGCCGCGCGCAATGTAGACGCTGTAGACCGACATGCCGAGCAGCATCACGATGACCAGACCAAAGCCAGCCATCAATCGCTGGCTGATTTTCCATTGGTGCATAAGGTTCGCCTTGGATAAATGTAGGAGGAAGTGTTGTTGTAATTTCTTACAAAGCCGGCGCGATTGTGCGGTCTGCCTGGCACGGCGGCAAGCGTGCTCTGGCTATGGCCGCGATAGTCTGGGCTGAAGGACTGCACAGCTGGGCCCTTTGCTGCATTGCCCTGGATTTGGGCAGCGCAGACGGTTCAAAAGAGGGGTCCATCCATGCAGGGAGGGCCATGGAAGGTACAAAAACCATAGCTGCTTACCCTTGAATGGCAAGGGCAAAGTGCCAATTGGATACAAAAAATCGCCTGGAAGGGCTGCGCGCCTGCATTCGGCATGTTGCCCTTTGTTTATTCGAAAAAATGATAACTTAACAAAAATATATTCTTTTGAGTTTTAAAAGCCACTTTGCACAATGCGCCATCTTCCGCATTACCGGGCTACGACCATGACCTCCCTGAAAATCAAGACCCTCCTGGCCTCCCTGGCCCTGGCCGCCAGCGGCGTGGCATCGGCGCAGAACCAGTTGCTTAACGTGTCGTACGACGTGGCGCGCGAGTTCTACAAGGACTACAACGCCGCTTTTGTCGCGCACTACAAGAAGACCACCGGCCAGGATGTGAAGATCGACCAGTCGCACGCCGGCTCCAGCGCCCAGGCGCGCGCCGTGAACGACGGCCTGGCCGCCGACGTGGTGACCATGAACACCACCACCGACGTGCAGTTCCTCGCCGACAGCGGCGTGGTGGCGAAAGACTGGACGAAGAAGTTCCCGCACGATGCCTCACCCACCACCTCGACCATGCTGTTCCTGGTGCGCAACGGCAACCCCAAGGGCATCCGTGACTGGGACGACCTGATCAAGCCCGGCGTGCAAGTGATCGTCGTCAACCCCAAGACCGGCGGTAACGGGCGCTATGCCTACCTGGCCGCCTGGGGCGCCGTGCGCGAGAAGGGCGGCACCGAGCAGCAGGCCGCCGACTTCGTGGCCAAGCTCTACAAGAACGTGCCGGTGCTCGCCAAGGGCGGGCGCGATGCCACGGCCACCTTCCTGCAGCGCAACCAGGGCGATGTGCTCATCACCTTCGAGTCCGAGGTGGTGTCGATCGACCGTGAATTCGGTGCCGGCAAGGTCGATGCGATCTACCCCTCGGTCAGCATCGTGGCCGAGAACCCCGTGGCTGTGGTCGAGCGCACCGTGGCCAAGAAGGGCACGGCGCAGCTGGCCAAAGCCTATCTGGATTACCTGTATTCGGACGAGGCCCAGGAGATCGCCGCCAAGCACGCGATCCGCCCGCGCTCGGAAAAGGTGTTGAAGAAGCACGAAGCCACCTTCAAGCCGCTTAAACAGTTCACCGTGGCCAAGTACTTCGGCAGCTTGACGGAAGCGCAGAAGGTGCACTTCAACGACGGCGGCCAGTTTGACAAGCTGTACAGCGCCAAATAAACCATGACCGCCGCCACCTCCGTGGCCGCGCAGGGGGCTTTTCCTGCGCAGGCCGGTCGGCGCGCGCCCAAGCGGGTTCTGCCCGGCTTCGGGCTGTCGCTCGGCTACACGCTGTTCTATCTCAGCATCATCGTGCTGATCCCGCTGTCGGCCCTGATCTTCAAGACCTTCACCCTCACCTGGGAGCAGTTCTGGGCCGCCATCAGCGCGCCGCGCGTGCTGGCCTCGTACCGGCTCACGTTTGGCGCCTCGTTCCTGGCGGCGCTGGTCAACCTGTTCTTCGGCCTGCTGATTGCCTGGGTGCTGGTGCGCTACAAGTTCCCCGGCAAGAAGATTGTCGATGCACTGGTGGATCTGCCGTTTGCGCTGCCCACGGCGGTGGCGGGCATTTCGTTGACCGCGCTGCTGGCCAGCAATGGCTGGATCGGCAGCATCCTGGAGCCCATGGGCATCCAGTTGGCGTTCAAGCCGGCGGGTATCGTGATCGCGCTGATCTTCATTGGTCTGCCGTTTGTCGTGCGCACCGTGCAGCCTGTGCTGGAAGACGCCGAGAAAGAGCTTGAGGAAGCCGCCACCTGCCTGGGCGCCACCCGGCTGCAGACCTTTACCAAGGTGATCCTGCCGTCCATCACGCCGGCCCTGATGACCGGCTTTGCCATGGCCTTTGCGCGCGCCGTGGGTGAATATGGCTCGGTCATCTTCATCGCAGGCAACATGCCCATGGTGTCGGAGATCACGCCGCTCATCATCATCGGCAAGCTGGAGCAGTACGACTACGCCGGCGCCACCGCCGTGGCGGTGGTGATGCTGGTGATCTCTTTCATCCTGCTGCTCGTCATCAATGCACTGCAAGCCTGGCAGCGACGCCACGCGGGGGCTCCGGCATGAGTGGAAACAATACCCGCACGGTGCGCCGTGCCCGCGCCGGCACCACAGAGGCGCCCTGGGTGCGTTTCATGCTGATCGCGCTGGCGCTGGGCTTCATGCTGCTGTTCCTGGTGCTGCCGCTGGCCGCCGTGTTTGCCGAGGCGTTGCGCAAGGGTTTTGGCGCCTACCTCGAAGGCCTGCGCGAGCCCGATGCCTGGTCGGCCATCCAGCTCACGCTCATCACCGCGCTGATTGCCGTGCCGCTGAACCTGGTGTTTGGCGTGGCTGCTGCGTGGTGCATTGCCAAGTACGAGTTCCGGGGCAAGGCCTTTCTGACTACGCTGGTGGATCTGCCGTTCTCGGTGTCGCCCGTAGTGGCGGGGCTGGTGTATGTACTGATGTTCGGCGCGCAGGGCTGGTTCGGCCCATGGCTGCAGGCGCATGACATCAAGATCATCTTCGCAGTGCCGGGCATCGTGCTGGCCACCATCTTCGTGACCTTCCCGTTCATTGCCCGCGAGCTGATTCCGCTGATGCAGGCGCAAGGCAACGACGAGGAGCAGGCGGCCATCGTGCTCGGCGCCACCGGCTGGCAGACCTTCTGGTACGTGACGCTGCCCAACATCAAGTGGGGCCTGCTGTATGGCGTGATCCTGTGCAACGCACGCGCCATGGGTGAGTTTGGCGCGGTGTCGGTGGTGTCGGGCCACATCCGGGGGCAGACCAACACCATTCCGCTGCACGTGGAGATTCTCTACAACGAATACCAGTCGGTGGCGGCGTTTGCTGCGGCGTCCCTACTGGCGCTGCTGGCGCTGGTCACCCTGGTCATCAAGTCGATTGCCGAGTGGCGCAACGAGCAGGAGATGAAGGCCATTGCCGAACTCCCGCCGGAGCGACCCGCGCCCGCCGTGGCCCCGCGCTGAAGGAACAAAAAACATGAGCATTGAAATCCGCAACGTCAGCAAGCAGTTTGGCGACTTCCAGGCCCTGCGCGATGTCAGCCTGGACATCCAGTCAGGCGAACTCATCGCGCTGCTCGGCCCCTCGGGCTGCGGCAAGACCACGCTGCTGCGCATCATCGCCGGGCTGGAGACGGCCGACGTGGGCAGCATCCACTTCAGCGGCGAGGACACCACCGATGTGCATGTGCGCGAGCGCAACGTGGGCTTCGTGTTCCAGCACTACGCGCTGTTCCGCCATATGACGGTGTTCGAGAACGTGGCCTTTGGCCTGCGCGTGAAGCCGCGCGGCGAGCGGCCCAGCGAGGCGCAGATCAAGCAGAAGGTGATGGACCTGCTCAAGCTGGTGCAGCTCGACTGGCTGGCCGAGCGCTATCCCTCGCAGCTCTCGGGCGGTCAGCGCCAGCGCATCGCCCTGGCGCGCGCGCTGGCCGTGGAGCCCAAGGTGCTGCTGCTCGACGAGCCCTTCGGCGCGCTCGACGCCAAGGTGCGCAAGGAGCTGCGCCGCTGGCTGCGCCGCCTGCACGACGAGCTGCATGTGACCAGTATTTTCGTGACGCACGACCAGGAAGAGGCGCTGGAGGTGGCCGACCGCGTGGTCGTCATCAACCAGGGCCGCATCGAGCAGAGCGGCTCGCCGCAGCAGGTGTGGGACCACCCGGCAAGCCCGTTTGTCTATGGCTTTCTGGGCGATGTCAACCTGTTCCACGGCCGTGCGCACGAGGGGCTGGTGCACCTCGACGGCATGCAGATCGATGCACCCGAGCATGCCGACACCCAGGACACCAAGGCGTTTGCCTATGTGCGCCCGCACGACCTGGACGTGCAGCGCTATGTGCCCGGCGCCGGGCTGGATGCCGGGGGGCGCCCGCGTGGCATCGTGGCGCAACTGAGCCGCGCCATTGTCGTGGGGCCCATTGCGCGGCTGGAACTTATTCCCGTGGACGACCACAAACCAGCGGACAATGCGAACCCGGAAGCCCTGATCGAGGCGCAGATTCCTGCGCAGCAATTCCGGGAGATGGGTTTTTCCGAGGGGGACACGCTGGTGGTGACACCCCGCCGTGCCCGGGTTTTTCTGGACCAAGCCGCTGGAATTTGACCCCCCCTGAGCCGCTTCGCGTCTTCCCCCCGTGGGGGACGCACCCAGTGGCCTGGCGGAGCCAGTTCCACGGGTGCAGTGGCCTGGGCCGCGCCGGCTTTGTGGGCAATGCCTGCTGCAATCGCTATGAGGAGAATGAATGAATTGGTTGACTACGTCGCCCCGCCGGGTGCTGGCGCTGATCAGCGTGGCCTGTGTGGCCATGCTGGCTTTTGGCATGTATCTGCAGCATGTCGTGGGCCTGGAGCCCTGCCCGATGTGCATCGTGCAACGATATGCACTTATTTTGGTGGCTGTTTTCACAGGAATGGCAAGCCTTGGCGGCAGAAAAGGCTGGTGGATGTCGTTTGCCGGGCTGGCGGCGGTGTCGGGCGGTTTTGGGGCCTTCACGGCTGCGCGCCAGAGCTGGCTGCAGTGGTATCCGCCCGAAGTCGCCACGTGCGGACGCGACTTCTACGGCATGATTGAAAACTACCCCATCGGTCGCGCCATTCCCATGATCTTCCGTGGCTCGGGCGACTGCACCGTTGTGGACTGGACCTTCCTGGGCGGCTCCATTGCCAACTGGTCGTTCGTGTGGTTTGTGGTGTTCAGCCTGGCCATGCTGTGGCTGCTGGTGCGCGGGTTGCGCCGCAGCTGAAAGCGGCTTTGTCTGTCATGGCCTCCGCCCCGCAACCCCTGCGCCTGCTGCTGCTCGGCGCCACTGGAGCGGTGGGCCGTGAAGTGCTGGCGCACGCGCTGGCGGAGCCCCGGGTGGGCCTGGTCATTGCGCCCACGCGCCGTGCACTGGCGTCGCATGAGCGGCTGCACAACCCCGTTACCGATTTCACGCCGCTGGATGCCGCTGCGCCATGGTGGCAGGCCGATGCCGTGGTTTGCGCGCTGGGCACGACCATCAAGGTGGCGGGCTCGCAAGCGGCCTTCGCTGCGGTGGACCGTGACCTCGTCATCGAAACCGCACGCCTGGCCCGGCAGGCCGGCGCCACGCGGCTGGCGCTCAACTCTTCGCTGGGAGCCAGTGCCCAGGGCAATTTCTACTTGCGCACCAAGGCGCAGGCCGAGGAGGGCGTGCGTGCGCTCGGCTACCCCTCGCTCACCATCGTGCGCCCCTCGCTGATTGCGGCTGAGCGCGCGACGGTGCGCCCGGGCGAAGCGGCCGGCCTGTGGGTGGCGCGCGCTCTCGGGCCCTTGATTCCCCGGCGCTACCGGCCCGTGCCTGCGGCGCGCATTGCGGGGGCGTTGATCGACGCCGCGCTGCAGGGGCCGCCGGGTGAGCACGTCATCGAATCCGACCAGTTGTAAAACACCCACGCTGCGGGCGCTTTGGATACCATGGCTGTCGTGTCAGCCTGGGGCGGCTGGCAGAAAGGCCCTGCCATGCTCAAGACCAGCGCAAACCACCTGTTCCGTCGCCTGGAGCAGCTCAACGGCATCGGCGCCGCGCTTTCGCGCGAGCGCGACATCGAGCGCCTGCTGGAAAACATACTGGAGGCAGCCAAGACGCTCACGGGGGCCGACGGTGGCACGCTCTACCGTGTGACGGACGACCGGGCCGCGCTGCGTTTCGAGATCATGCGCACCGATTCGCTGGGCATTCGTCTGGGCGGCACCACCGGGCAGCGCATCAATCTGCCCGACCTGCCGCTGCGCCGTGCGGACGGCACTACCAATGATGCGCTGGTGGCTGCCCACGCCGCCCTTCACGACTGCACAGTGAACATTGCGGATGTGTACGCCGAGGCAGGATTCGATTGCTCCGGAACGCAGGCCTTTGATCAGCGCACCGGCTATCGATCCCGGTCCTTCCTGACCGTGCCCATGAAGAACCACGAGGGTGAGCTGATCGGGGTGCTGCAACTGCTCAATGCCCTCGATCCGAAGACGCGTGAGGTGGTGGCGTTTTCCGAAGAAGACGAAAGCCTGACCGAATCCCTGGCTTCACAGGCCGCCATTGCGCTGAGCAACCGCCTGCTCATCACCCAGCTTGAACGCCTGTTCGAGTCGTTCGTCAAGCTGATCAACGTCGCCATCGACGAAAAATCGCCCTACACCGGCGGGCATTGCGAGCGCGTTCCCCTGCTCACCATGATGCTGGCCGAGGCGGCCGATGCCACCACCACCGGGCCGCTGGCTGGATTTCACATGAGCGAGCGCGATCGTTACGAGCTGCAGATGGCCGGCCTGCTGCACGACTGCGGCAAAATCACCACCCCGGTGCATGTGGTGGACAAGGCCACCAAGCTGCAAACCATTTACGACCGCATCGGGCTGATCGACACACGCTTTGAGGTACTCAAGCGCGATGCCGAGCTGGCCGCGCTGCGCTCGCAGCTGGCACTGCGGCCGGTGGTGGACCCGGACGCCGAGAGCCTGGCCCTGTCGGGCCTGCAGCGTGAATTGCAGAGTCTTGAGGCCGATCGGGCCTTTTTGCGGCGTTGCAACCAGGGTACCGAGGCCATGCAGGAGTCCGACCAGCTGCGGGTGCGTGTGATTGGCTCGCGGCGCCAGTGGCGCAATGTGGACGGGGTGCAGACGTCCTTTCTCAGCGCCGAAGAAATGGAGAACCTCACCATCCGCTCGGGCACGCTCACCCAGGCCGAGCGCGACACCATCAATCACCACATCGTTGCCACTATCAAGATGCTGGAGACGCTGCCCTGGCCCCACCACCTGCGCAACGTGCCGGAATACGCCGGGGGCCACCATGAGCGCATGGATGGCAAGGGCTACCCACGCGGACTCACGCGCGATCAGATGTCGGTGCAGGCCCGGATGATGGGCATTGCCGACATTTTCGAGGCACTCACCGCGGCCGATCGGCCCTACAAAAGCGGCATGAAGCTGTCGCAGGCACTCGCCATCATGCAGGCCATGGCGCACAACGGGCACATCGATCCTGATCTGCTCGATGTGTTCGTGCGCGAGCGGGTCTACCAGCGCTATGCCGAGCAGTTTCTGGACCCGGCGCAGATGGATACCAGCGGTTCAGGTGCTGCCTGAGCTGCCAGCGGCTCTCAGGCGGTATCTGGCCGCAGGGGCGAAGCCGCAGCTTGTGGCGATGCTTGCCGGCGCACTGCGCGCAGCTTGGTCCCCAAGCGTCGCCACCCGATCACCACTCCCGTCAGGCTGAGGGCTGCGCCGCCCAGGCTCAGGACGATCATCACGATGTCCCACAGCGGGCGCAGTGCGAGCAGCGGAATCCAGTCCCAGCTGTGCAGCATGCCGAAAAGCCAGCGCGATACCCTGCGGTGGCTGTCGATGCGGCCAAGCACGGTGCCGGTGTGCGGGTCCAGATGCACCCAGCTGGCCTGTGCGTCGGCAAACACGACGCGCAGTACCGGCAGGGGTTTTTCGGCACCACCTCCCATGGTGTGGGCATCGCGGGTGTAGTAGTAGGTGTCGTAGGCGTGCAGGGTGTCGATGCGTTCGACGGGTGCGGGCAGCAACCGTGCTGCAGCGGCTTCGAGTTCGCCGGGCTGCCAGGTGTGGACCCGGGCCGATGCCGCATCGAGCAGCGTGGCACTTGCTCCAGGTACCTTGGCCTGCACCAGCGTATGGTCTGCGGTGCGCGTCCAGCGCAGTTCGCGCACGTTGGCCGGGGCCGCGGCCAGCAGGGCTTCAACGCGGGCGGGCTGAGCGGGTAGCACCAAAGGCCCGCCGTGCATCGCCGCGGCCCGCAGTGGTGCGGCCCCGCTGTCGAAAATGCGCCAGGGGTTCATTGACATCAGGCCACTGAAGATCCAGGTCAGGGTGATGGCCGCAAAGACCAGCCCCGCCGTGTGGTGCCAGCGCATCATGGTGCCCGGGTAGGGCGAGTGCCTGCCGTTGCGGTAGGTTCCGGTAAACCGCCAGCGCAATACCCCGACCACCGCTCCCAGCATGGTGACGGCAATGCCGAGAATGGACAGCCAGTTCACGATGTCGGTCCAGTACGCATTGAACATGTTTCCGCGAAAGGGGTACAGCCAGTGGATCCAGGCACCGGCGAAGTTCCAGATGCGCTCGGTGCGTGTGGCATCGCGTACCACCTCGCCGGTGGTGCCGGAGACATACAGCAGCGTGCCTGCCGCATCCTCCAGCTGTACGCGGTGCAGCGGGCGGTGGGCGTAGAGTGCACGCGAGTGGGTGAAGGCGTCTTCCTGCACCGTACCTTGGTGGTGCATGGCCACCTGCGGGCCGGCATAAGCGGCGGCGCTGGCCAGTGCGTGGCTTGCATCCACGCCCGCCAGCACGGTGCCCGTGCCGGCGTCAATGACCACGGTGCTGGAACCGGGTAGCCGGGCGTTTTTGCCGCGCGCACCCACCAGTTCGTGCACCGGGGTGGCCAGGTACACTGCACGGCCCGCGCTGGCCACGGCCAGGCGCAGGTCTTGCAGGGGCCCCGGCAGGCCGGCCGCTGCCAGCGCCTGCGCAGGCTCCAGCAGCACCGGGGTGTCCTGCAGGCCGGGCAGGTGCTCCAGCCGTTCGGCGGGCGTGAGCTTGGGGTAGCCCACGTACATCATCACCACGCCCGAGATGAACCACATGGCGAAGAAGGCGCACAGCAGCACGCCCAGCCAGCGGTGAACCAGGAAAAGCCAGCGTTTGGCCTGCACCATGAGGGCCTCCCTTGCGTCAGAAGGCGACGTGCAGCGTCACGTCGGCCGTGCGGGGGGCGCCCAGGTAGGCCTGGCTGCCCAGGTTGGCGGCGTACACGCGGTCGGTGGTGTTGCGGATGCGCCCTGTGAGCGTGCTGGTCTTGTTGAGCTTCCAGGACAGCCCCAGATCCAGCAGTGTGTAGGCCGATTGCCATTGGGTGTTGGCCGCGTTGGCGTACATCTTGCCCACATGGCGTACGCCAGCGCTGGCCTGCAGCTGGGGCGTGATGGCATAGCCCACCCAGAGATTGGCGACGGTGGCAGGGGTGTTCGTGGGCGTCTTGCCGGCCAGGGACAAGCCTCCCTGCATGAAGTTTTCGTAGCGCGCGTCCACATGCGTCAGGTTGGCCTGCAGCTGCCAGCGTGCCGATGGGCGCAGGCCCACCGACAGCTCGGCGCCCTTGGACGACTGCTCTCCCACCAGCATGGTGACGCCTGGGTTGTTCGGGTCCTGCGTGGCAATGTTGCGCCGTGTGATCTGGTACAGCGCCAGCGTCGCAGTGCCCTTGCCGCCCCAGAAGTCGAGCTTGCTGCCCACCTCGGCCTGGCGGCCGCTGGTCAGCTCGCTGTTGTTTATCACGTCCGCAAACGATGCGGTGGACAGGACGCCTGATGGAGGGTCGGCGGCGGTGGAGTACTGCGCGTACAGGTTGGCGCCCGGAGCGAAGTCCCACACCACGCCAAGGCGGCCGGTGGTCGGGCGGTAGCTGCGGCTGTAGCTTGCGGGCGTGGTGGCGGTGACGGTGCGGCGATTGGTGAGGTCCAGATCGATGCGCTCGTGGCGCAGTGCGGTGATGAGGTGAACCTGGCGCGCCACTGCGGTGCGGTTTTCAAGGTACAGCGCCGTGTTGGTGACCTTGTTATCGCGATCCGGATTGAAGCCCGGCGTCATGCCCGGGATGTCGAAGAAGTTCTCGGTGCTGAAGCGGTACGGGTCGACCGTGCTCACGGTGCCGGAAAGGCTGCGCGGGAAGCGTGTCTGACGGTTCACGCTCACATCCAGGCCGAAGGCCCAGTCGCTCTTGCGGCCGCCAAGGCTGCTGTGCAAGGTGCCTTCGATGCGGTCACCCACCACCTCGTGGTCGTGGCGCTGCAATAGCGCTGCGGAGCGGATGACCTGGCTGTTGCCGGCATTGAAACGGTAGGTCTCGACGTTGCGGTAGTCGCGCAGCGCGTCGTAGACGTAGAACGTGTTGCGCAGCTGCAGTGCATCGCTGGCACGCCACTGCGCAACCGAGCGCAGCCATTGCACGCGTTGTGCGTACAGGCCGTCGGCGCTGTTGTAGTTGGCAAAGCGTGTGCGTGGGTCGATGTTCAGCTCGCCCGCCACCGGGTTGAGCAGCGGTGTGCCCCAGTAGGGGCGATGCACGTCCTCGTTCTGGTACTCGTAGGCCAGAGTGTGGGTAAACCCACCGCCCAGGTCGGACAGCAGCGAGGTGGCCAGTTGCGTGGAACGCGTGTGCATGCCTTCCACCCAGTGGCCGGCATCGCGATGGTTCAGGTCGATGCGCGCGAAATGCTGCGGGCCGGCCGCGTTGTCGCTGCCGCCAAGGCGCCGGTTCAGGCCCAGCGAAACCTCCTTGAGGTTGTTCTGGCCCAGGCGCAGCTGGCCTTCGGTGAAATCGTGCCGATCGGCGGTCTTGGTGATGTAGTTGATCGAGCCACCCACGGCGCCCGAGCCGAACAGGAAGCTCGACGGGCCGCCTATGGCCTCGACCCGATCGTAGATCCAGCTGTCCACGGGACGCGCGGCGATCGAATACTGCACGCTGATGCCGTTGAACATCTGGCCGATGGAGCCGCTTCCAAAGCCCCGGTAGCTCACGCCGATGCTGCCGGGCGCGTTGTGCGCGGTCACACCAGGAATGGCGCGCAGGATTTCCTGCGTGTCCTGGGCGCCACGCGCCTCGATGGTGGTGCGGTCCACCACGGTGACGGATGCGGGCGTCTCGCGCGGCGTCAATCCCAGGCGGCTGCCGGTTTCGACCGGGGCGTCCAGCTGGATGCGGCCATTGGGGGTGAGCACGGAATCCACCACCTGCACGGCTTGCAGGGTGGGCGCCTCGGGGGTCTGGTTTTGCGCGGTGGCACCCAGAGGGGCGAGGGCCAGGCCTGCCAGCAGGCTGGCGCACAGGGGAGACAGGGAGAACGAAGGGACGTGGGCGCGTGTGGTGGCCTCGCGAGGGGTTGCGGTCAAACGGGTCATGAAAACGCTCTTGGACGGACGATGCAAAGGCAGGTCAGGCCGATGTGGGCGCCCCCTACGAGGTGAAGCGGCGGCATGCGGCGACAGACATGCGGGCCGACCGCCGCGCGCAGGGCGTGGCGGGCCGGTCGGATGGGCGGGTCAGGCGAGCGTGGGGGGGCCGCGAGCCGGTAGCGGCGCGGCGGTGGCGGCGGCAATCCGCGCGGCCTCGATGGGCTGCAGTGCGTGGGCCAGGGACGGGGAGGGGATCAGTGTGCAGAGGCCGACGGCCGGCGGCGCGCCTGCAGGGGAGCACAGCGGGCAGTCCATGCCCGAGGTGCCCATTTTTTCCACGGTGCCTTCATCGGACTGCATGAGCAGCATGACGGTGCCGGTGCTGGAACAGATGAGCTGGATCGGCTGCGGATGCACGATGGGTGCTGCAATGGCCACGCCGAGCGATGCCACGAACCACGCCAGCACCCACAGGCGCAGCGCGTAAAAAGTTCTGGGCATCTTCATGTTTACGATCATACCCTCTGCCGGACGGTGGCGGATCGTGCCCAGGCGAGGATAAGTGCTATATGTTTGATAGCTGATAGCGCTTTCCGGTATTGGGCTGGAGCCAAAAAACACTCAAAGTTTCTTCACCAGCACCTGGCTGCGCCGGTCCCAGTTGTACTTGCGCTTGCGCGCCTCGGGCAGCCAGTCGGGGTCCACCACCACGAAGCCGCGTTTGATGAACCAGTGCATGGTGCGCGTGGTGAGCACAAAGATGGATTCGAGCCCCAGATTGCGTGCGCGCTGCTCGATGCGTTTGAGCAGTTTTTCGCCGTCGCCCGTGCCCTGGCTTTGCGGCGAGACGGTGACGGCCGCCATTTCGGCCGTGCGCTTTTCCGGGTACGGGTACAGCGCGGCGCAGCCGAAGATCACGCCGTCGTGCTCGATGATGGTGTAGTTGGCGATGTCGCGCTCGATCTCGGTGCGGTCGCGCTTGACCAGGGTGCCATCTTTCTCGAACGGCTCGATCAGCTGCAGGATGCCGCCCACGTCGTCGGCGGTGGCTTCGCGCAGTTCTTCGAGCTTCTCGTCCACGATCATGGTGCCGATGCCGTCGTGCACGTAAATCTCCAGCAGCAGCGCACCATCGACAGCGAACGGGATGATGTGGCTGCGCTCCACGCCGCCCTGGCAGGCTTTCACGCAGTGCTGCAGATAAAACGCCGTGTCGGTGGGGCGCTGGCTGGGCGGCACGCGCGCGAGCAGTTGCCGTGCCTGGGCCAGGGGCAGCTCGGTGTCGATCGGGTTGTCGTCGCCCTCGGGGGCTTCGGGGTTGGTACGGATGCCGGGCACCTCGGACAAAAACAGTAGCTTGTCGGCCTTGAGTGCAATGGCCACCGAGGTGGCGACTTCCTCCATGTTCAGGTTGAAGGCCTCGCCCGTGGGCGAAAAACCAAAGGGCGAGAGCAGTACCAGCGCATCCATGTCCAGCGAGCGCTGGATGCCTGCCACATCCACCTTGCGCACCAGGCCCGAGTGTTCGAAGTCCACCCCATCGACAATGCCCACCGGGCGCGCCGTGATGAAGTTGCCTGAAATCACTCGCACCGTGGAACCCGCCATGGGCGTGTTGGGCAAGCCCTGGCTGAACGCGGCTTCGATCTCGTAGCGCAGCTGGCCGGCGGCCTCCTGGGCGCAATCCAGCGCGACCGAGTCCGTAATGCGGATGCCATGCGAGTATTTCGCCTCATGCCCCTTGGCGCGCAGCTGCTCGTTGACTTGCGGGCGAAAGCCGTGCACCAGCACGACCTTGACGCCCATGGCCTTGATCATGGCCAGGTCCTGTGCGATGTGGTGCAGCTTGCCGGCCGCGATGGCCTCGCCTGTCAGCCCCACCACAAAGGTCTGGTGCCGAAACTTGTGGATGTAGGGCGCCACCGAGCGGAACCAGGGCACGAAGGTGAAGTTGAAGACAGTGGACATGCGGTGGCGGCGGTGCCGTCAGAAGGGTGGAAGGCGCAGCGGCAGACTGCAGGCCTGCGATTTTCACCGATATTGCGGCGGCTACCTGGGGCTGCTGATAATGCAGGCCTATGTCTTTTTCCGATCCGCGTCCGTCTGAGCCGTCCCGTCCTTTCACCCTGGAGTTTCCCGAGTCCCTGCCCGTATCCGCTCGGCGCGACGAGATCATGGAGGCGATGCGCCAGCACCAGGTCATCATCGTCTGCGGCGAAACGGGTTCGGGCAAGACCACGCAGTTGCCCAAGATCGCGCTGGCGCTGGGCAGGGGCAAGTGCAACGCGCCTGCAGGCCAGAAGGGCCAGCTGATTGGCCACACCCAGCCGCGCCGCATTGCCGCCAGCAGCGTGGCCAAGCGCATTGCCGAGGAGCTGAAAACGCCGCTGGGCGAGGTGGTGGGCTACAAGGTGCGCTTTCAGGATCGCCTCTCGCAGGGCGCCTCGGTCAAGCTCATGACCGATGGTATTTTGCTGGCCGAGACGCAGACCGACCCGCTGCTCAAGGCCTACGACACGATCATCATCGACGAGGCGCACGAACGCAGCCTGAACATCGACTTTCTGCTGGGCTACATCCGGCAGATCCTGCCGCGCCGGCCCGACCTG
>JANJVG010000205.1 GCA_024710165.1 Burkholderiaceae bacterium | reverse complement strand
GCGGCAGGCGTTGGTGCAGGTGCCCTGGTTGGGGTCGCGCCGGTTGAAGTAGCCCGAGAGCAGGCAGCGGCCCGAGTAGGCGATGCACAGCGCGCCGTGCACGAACACCTCCAGCTCCATGTCGGGGCATTCCTGGCGGATCTTGGCGATCTCGTCCAGGCTCAGCTCACGCGAGAGGATGATGCGCGTCACGCCCACCTTCTGCCAGAACTTCACGGCCGCGTAGTTGACGGTGTTGGCCTGCACCGAGAGGTGAATGTGCACTTCGGGCCACTTCTCGCGCACCATCATGATCAGGCCGGGGTCGGCCATGATGAGGGCGTCCGGGCCCATGGCAATGATGGGCTCGATGTCGCGCAGGTAGGTGCGCACCTTGTCGTTGTGCGGCAGCAGGTTGCTGGTCAGAAAGAACTTTTTGCCGCGTGCATGCGCTTCGCGGATGCCCTGCTCGATCTGCTCCTGGCGGAACTCGTTGTTGCGCGCGCGCAGGGAGTAGCGTGGCTGGCCGGCGTAGACGGCGTCGGCGCCGAAGTCGTAGGCGGCGCGCATCTTGTCGAGCGAGCCGGCGGGCAGCAGCAGTTCGGGGCTTTTCAGGGTCATGGTGCGTGATTGTCCGTCAGGTGCTCCGGGGCGTGTGCACGGCCGCCTTGGAGGACCCAACGGTGAAAGGGTTAGAGGCTGAGAGTTATTTGCCCGTGCCTGAAAGGTGCGTCAAAACGCCGCTGATCGAGGCGCAAAGCGCAGCCATAGCGTGGGCTATGGCGAGCATTTGCAACGATGGGCGGCGGTGTTTTGGCGTGCAAGGCGGGCATGGGCAAATGACTCTCCGCCTCTTAATCTTTGGGCCTGAAGCCGATGACCAGGGAGGAGGGCACGCGGCCGTCCACGTCCCGGGGCAGGGTTTCGGTCTTTTGCAGCGCGCGTAGCACGGCGTCGTCCCAGGCCTTGTTGCCGCTGGACTGGATCAGGCGCGTGCCGGTGATGGTGCCGTCGGGCGCGGCGCGCACCTCCACCTCGGCGCGCGGGTTGCCCGACACGGCGTCGGGGTAGACGATGTGTGGCTTGACCTTGGCGGCAACCTTGCCGCCGTAGCTGCCCGACGGGCCGGCATCGCGCTGGGCCGTGCCCGTGGCGTTCTCGCCACCGGTGGCACCGGCCAGGCCCTGCATGCGGCGCACATTTTCTTTGTGTCGTTCCTCTGCGGCCTTGGCGTTGGCTTTCTCGATGGCCTCTTGCTTGGCTTCCTGCTTGCGCTTGTCTTCGGCTTCTTTGCGCTTTTTCTCCTCGGCGAGCTGTTTCTGCTTTTCGAGGCGTTCTTTTTCTTTCTGCAGGCGTTCCTTTTCCTGGGCTCGGCGCTCGTCTTCCTTGCGTTCGCGCTCGCGCTTTTCACGTTCAAGCCGCTGCTCGCGCTCTTTCTTTTCTTTCTCGATGCGCTTTTTCTCGCGCTCGATGGCCAGGTCAGCCTCGCGCGTGTCGGGCTCGGCCTGGCGCGGCGGGGGCGGGGGAGGCGGCGCAGGCGTGGGAACAGGAACGGGTTCAGGCGGCGGCGTGGGTGTGGGGGTAGGCTCGGGCTGCGGCTCGGGTTCGGCGCGCGGCGCGGCCTGTTGCGGCACGGCGGCCCACAGCTCGGCCTGCACGGCGGGCTGGTCGGAGCTGGTCTTCCAGTTCACGCCCCAGGTCAGGGCCACCACCAGCAGCACATGCGCGAGCACCGCCAGCGCAATGGCGCGGATGCGCGCGGGCGGGCGGGGCGGGGCAAACTGGTCGCGGTCGTCGTGGGCGTGCATGCGGGATTCGTTCCAACCGGCTCAGCCGCCCTGCTTGACGGACAGGCCCACGCGCTGGACACCGGCCTTCTGTAGCGCGTCCATGGCCTTGACCACGGTTTCGTACTGCACGCTCTTCTCGGCCGCGATGACCACGGCGGATTCGCCGGCCTGGGCCTGCTGCCAGCGCAACGCGGCGTCGCCGATCTCGCGCTGGCTGAGCGTGCGTTCGGCGTCGCGCGTCTTGAAGCGCAGCGAGCCATCCTTGTTCACGATCACGGTGGCGAAGATCTTGGGCTGGTTCTTGCTCTTGCCCACGCTGGGCACGTCCACCATGCCCGGCGTGAGCATGGGCGCCGTCACCATGAAGATGATGAGCAGCACAAGCATCACGTCAATGAAGGGCACCATGTTGATCTCGTTGATGGTGCGGCGGCGTCCACCACCACGGGAGGCCATTGCGGGCATGGGCGGCTTTCCTTAGTGGCCGGAGGCCGAGGTGGCGGGCTGCGCGCCCAGGTTGCGCTGCAGGATGTTGGAGAACTCCTCGATGAAGGTCTCCTGGTGGATGGCCACGCGGTCGATGTCGCGTGCGAAGCGGTTGTAGGCGATCACGGCCGGAATGGCCGCGAACAGACCGATGGCCGTGGCCACCAGCGCCTCGGCAATGCCTGGCGCCACGGTGGCCAGGGTGACCTGCTCCATGCCGGCAAAGCCGGTGAAGGCGTGCATGATGCCCCACACCGTGCCAAACAGACCGACATAGGGCGACACCGAGCCGACCGAGGCAAGAAACGACAGGCTGGACTCGACCACGTCCATCTCGCGCTGGAAGCTCGCGCGCATGGCGCGGCGTGCGCCGTCGAGCAGGGTGCCCGGGTCGCTGATGCGGCGCTCGCGCAGCTTCTGGTATTCGCGCATGCCGCTGGCAAAAATGCGTTCCATGGGACCGGCGTTCTTGGCGTTCTGCGCGGCGCTGGCGTACAGGTCGTTGAGGCTGGTGCCGGACCAGAAATCGCGCTCGAATTCGTCATTGAGCGACTTGACGCGCTTGAGGCTGAACAGCTTGCGGAAGATGGCGGCCCAGCTGGCGATGGAGACGCCCAGCAGCAGCACCATGACGAGTTGCACCACCCAGCTGGCATGCAGCACCAGGTTGAGGATCGACATGTCTTGGGAATTCATGAAAGTTGTTCCAGGATGTGGCCGGGGATGCGGGAGGGGCGCAGGGTGGCGGAATCCACCCAGCCGATGCGGATGGTGCCTTCGCTCAGCAGGGCGGTTTCGCCAGGGTTCATGTGCTCTTGATTTAATAGCGCCTGTTGCACGATTGTCAAGGATGCGCGGCCTTTTTCTTCCAACTGGGCGGTAACAATGAGTTGGTCGTCCAGGCGGGCCGGGCGCAGGTAGCGTAGGCGGGCATCGGTTACGACAAACATGCCGCCCGTTTGTTCCCGCAGCACATGCTGCGAGAGGCCGAGCGAGCGCAGCCACTCGGTGCGCGCACGCTCGAAGAACTTCAGATAGTTGGCATAGAACACGATGCCGCCGGCATCGGTGTCTTCCCAGTAGATGCGGACGGGGAACTGGAAAGCCATGGGCATCTCGTCAGCCCAGCAGGGTTTGGAGGCGCGCCACCGATTCCTGCAGCTGCGCCATGGAGTTGGCGGTGGAGAAGCGCACGAAGCGCTGCGTATCCATCGTGCCGAAGTCGCGCCCCGGCGTCACGGCGATGTGGGCGCGGCGCATGAGCTCGAAGGCGAAGTCCCAGCTGCCGTTCACGCCCAGGCGCTCGCAGGCAGCGCTGCAGTCGGCCCAGGCGTAGAAGGCGCCGTCGGGCATCACCGGCACCGACAGGCTCAGGCGCTGCAACTCGGGGATGAAGTAGTCGCGCCGGGCCTTGAATTCGGCGCGGCGGCGTTCGTATTCGGCAATGCTCTCGGCCTCGAAGCAGGCCACCGCGGCGTGCTGCGCAATGGTGCTGGCGCAGATGAACAGGTTTTGCGCCAAACGCTCGACCACGGGCACCAGCGCTTCGGGCACCACCATCCAGCCCAGGCGCCAGCCCGTCATGTTGAAGTACTTGCTGAAACTGTTGATGCTGATGATGTTCTCGTCGATGGCCAGCGCGGTCTGGCCAAAGGCGTCGTCGTAGCTCAGGCCCAGGTAAATCTCGTCGATCAGGGTGATGCCGCTGTGCTCCTGCACCACGCCGTGAATGCGGCGCAGCTCATCCGGCGCGATCGAAGTGCCCGTGGGGTTGGAGGGCGAGGCCAGCAGCACGCCGCGTGTTTTGGGGGTCCAGGCGGCGCGCACCTTGTCGGCGCTCAATTGAAAACGCTCGTCGGCCGTGGTGGGAATCAGGACCGCCGTGCCCTCGGCTGCGCTCACAAAATGCCGGTTGCAAGGGTAGCTCGGGTCGGGCATCAGAATTTCGTCGCCCGCGTCGATGAGTGCCAGGCAGGCCAGCTGCAGTGCGGCCGAGGCCCCGGCGGTGACAACGATGCGCCGCGCCGGCACATCCACGCCAAAGCGCTGTGCGTACCAGCCGCTGATGCGCTCGCGCAGCTGCTCCAGGCCGAGCGACTGCGTGTACTGCGTGGCACCGCTCTGCACGGCGCGCTGGGCAGCCTCCTGCACCAGCGGCGGTGCGGTGAAATCGGGCTCGCCGATGTTCAGGAAGATCATCGGCTCGCGGGTGCCGGCCACCTCGCGCGCCAGCGCCTGCGCGGCCTTGGCCACTTCCATCACATAAAACGGTTCGATGCGTCCGGCGCGGGTGGAGATTTTCATGGGGAGAGAGGTTCCGTCCCGCAGGTGGCGGGGTGTCAGAAGGCGGGCGGGTGGCCCGCCGCGAACAGGGTCTCAGCGCGATGCGCCGGAGGGTTTGGCCTTGTCGGCCGCCACCTCGTCGGCGCGCAGCTGGGGCGCCAGGCCGCCGAGCACGCCGTTGACGTACTTGTGGCCGTCGGTGCCGCCAAACTCTTTGGCCAGCTCGATGCATTCATTGAGCACCACGCGCCAAGGCACGTCCAGGCAGTGCTGGAATTCGTACACGCCCATCCACATCACCGCATGTTCGATGGGCGAGATGTCAGTCATCTTGCGGTCGAGCAGCGGGGTGATGAGTGCGTCGAGGTCGGCGGCGCTGGTGATGCAGCCATGCAGCAGCGCGTCGTAGTGCGCGGCGTCGGCCTTGTGAAAGCCCGCCAGATCGCGCGTGAAGGCGTCGATGGCCGTGGCCTCGTTGCGGCCCACCAGATGCTGGTAGAGCGCCTGCAGCGCGAATTCGCGCGCGCGGCTGCGGTTGGACTTGGCGGCGGCCTTGCGTGCGCCCGTGCTGGTCAGGCCGGTGCGCTTTTGCTTGGGGGCGGGATTGGCGGGGGTGTGCTCGCTCATGACAGCGCGTCCAGCAGGTTGGCCATTTCCACGGCCACGTAGGCGGCATCGCGCCCCTTCTCGGTCTGGCGTGCCACGGCCTGGTCGAGGTTTTCGGTGGTGAGGATGGCGTTGGCCACGGGCACCTGGTAGTCGAGCGCGATGCGCG
>JANJVG010000059.1 GCA_024710165.1 Burkholderiaceae bacterium | reverse complement strand
TTCGGCCGCGACCCCATCGACGAGAGCGAGGCCGAGGCCAAGAAGCTCGGCCTGAACGTGGTCGTGAAAATCATGACGCCCCCGGGCAGCGTGGACGTCTCGGGCGAGGTCATCAAGCTGCGCCGCGCCGCGCCCGACTACACCATCTTCCACGGCTACATCCTCGCGCCCATCCCCGAGTTCATCACCCAGGGCAAGCAGCAGGGCATGCAGTCGAAGTGGATGGGCACCTTCTGGACCATGGACAGCTCCACCGTCATGAAGATGGGCGAGGTCGGCGAAGGCTTCATGGGCGTGATGCCCTACCGCTACTACTACGACACCGAAAAAGCCCCCATGCTGGAGAAGATCCGCGCCATGCGCCCGGAATACCAGAGCACGGCCTACATCCAGGGCTTCCTCGCCGCCATGCTGTTCCTCGAGTCGGCCAAGCGCACCCTGGACGCGAACAAGCCACTGACGGGCGCCAACCTCAAGGCCGCGCTCAACAGCATCAAGGACTACGACACCGGCGGCCTGATCGGCGTGCCGATCACCATCAAGGGCAACTCCATTCCCGTCGGCCGCGTCTACCGTGCCGACATGAAGGCCCAGAAGATGGTCGCCGCCTCCGACTGGATCAAACTGTGAACAACCCCCTGAGCGGCTGCGCCGCTTCCCCCTTCTCTCACGCTGCGCGTGGGAAGGGGGACGCCGCCAGTGCGGCGGGGCGGCCCTTGCACGGCGGCCCTGGCCTGAACCGCGCCAGTTTCACCGCTCGCACCCCGTCCACAGCACCCTGACCACTGACATGACCCAGAAAGCCACGGACCACGTCCTCGAAGTCAACAACATCGAGGTCATCTACAACAAGGTCGTGCAGGCCCTGCGAGGCCTGTCGCTGGCCGTGCCGCGCGGCCAGATCGTGGCGCTGCTGGGCAGCAACGGCGCGGGCAAGTCCACCACGCTCAAGGCCGTGTCGGGCCTGCTCGCGCTGGAGGACGGCCAGCTGGAAAGCGGCAGCATCCTCTTCAACGGGCAGAGCACCGCCGCGCTGGCACCGCAACAGCTCGTGCGCAGCGGGCTCTCGCATGTGATGGAAGGGCGCCGGGTTTTTGAAGACCTCACCATCGAAGAAAACCTGGTTGCCGCCACCTACGCGCTCACGGGCCGCAAAGAGGCGCCCAAGCCCGACTTCGACATCGTCTATAGCTATTTCCCCCGCCTGCACGAGCGCCGCAAGGGCCTGGCGGGCTACCTGTCGGGCGGCGAACAACAGATGCTGGCCATCGGCCGCGCGCTCATCGCCCAGCCGCAGCTCATCCTGCTCGACGAACCCTCGCTGGGCCTGAGCCCGAAGCTGGTGGAAGACATCTTCACCATCATCGCGCGCATCAACGCCGAGCGCGGCACCAGCATGTTGCTGGTGGAGCAGAACGCCACTGTGGCCCTGGCCGTGGCGCACAGCGGCTACATCATGGAGAACGGCAAGATCGTCATCGACGGAACGGCCGAACGCCTGGCCAACGACCCCGACGTGCGCGAGTTCTACCTCGGCATGGGCGGAGCAGGCGAAGCCAAGAGCTTCAAAGACATCAAGCACTACAAACGCCGCAAGCGTTGGCTGTCATGAGCGCGAACAACCCCCTGTGGCGCTTCGCGCCTTCCCCCTTCTCTCGCCTCGCTGCGCGATGCGGGAAGAGGGACGCCGCCCGTGCGGCGGGGCGGCCCTTGCACGGCGGCCCTGGCTTTTTCCGCACCAGTTTTGACGGCTATGGGTTCGCGATGCGCAATGGATCACTGACATGTTGAATCTCCCCGAACTCACCCTGCCCCAGATGCTGCGCGAACGCGCGCGCCAGGATGCGCAGCGTGTCGCCATCCGGCAAAAAGACTTCGGCATCTGGAAGCCGTTCACCTGGGCGCAGTACTTTGACCGCGCCTGCCATTTCGGCCTGGGCCTGCGCGCCCTGGGCTTGAGCGATGGCGGCCATGTCGGCGTGATTTCCGAGAACCGCATCGAATGGGTGCTCACGCAGATGGGTGCGGGCCTGGTGGGCGCCGTCACCGTGGGCGTGTACCCCACCAGCCCCTCTTCGGAAGTGGCCTACGTGGTGGGCCATGCCGACATCGAGATCATCGTCTGCGAGGACCAGGAACAGACCGACAAGGTACTCGAAGCCCTGGACGATCTGCCGCGCCTGAAGAAAATCGTGGTCATGGAAACCAAGGGCCTGCGCAGCTTCGCGCCCGCAGTGCGCGACCTCATCATCCCCTTCGGCGAGGTGGAGCGGCTGGGCGCGCAAAGCGGCAGGCTCTCGGACGTCGAGACCGCGCTGGCGCACCAGAAGCTCGACGACATCGGGCTCATGATCTACACCTCCGGGTCGACGGGCAAGCCCAAGGGCGCCATGGTCTCGTACCGCAACATCCGCGGCGTGGTGCCGGGCATCGTGGACCGGCTCCAGCTTTCGCGGGACACCACCCACCTGTCGTACCTGCCGCTGTGCCATGTGGCCGAGCAGATGCTCACCACCTTCGTGCCCGTGTACGTGGGTTCGCAGGTCAACTTCGGCGAATCCATCCGCACCGTGCAGGAAGACCTGCGCGAGATCGCGCCCACCATGTTCCTGGGCGTGCCGCGCATCTGGGAAAAAATGCACGCGGCCATCAACATCAAGCTGCAGGAAACCGGCGGCCTGCGCCGCGCGCTGTTCCGCAAGGCCTACGCCGCCTGCCAGCCGCTGGCCGAAAAGCCCCGTGCCCAATGGAGCATCGGCGACATGTTCACCTTCACCGCCAGCTACTGGCTGGTGTTCCGCGCGCTGCAGAACTTCATCGGCCTGCGCGAGGCGAAAGTGGCGCTCACGGGCGCGGCGCCCATTCCGCCGGACGTGGTGCGCTTCTTCCGCGTGCTCGGCGTGCCGCTGGTCGAGGTCTATGGCCTGACCGAATCGACGGGCATGGTCACAGGCCACCCACTCGACCATGTGGTGGTGGGCACCGTGGGCGTGCCCACGCGCGGCGTGGAGTGGCGCATTGCCAAAAGCGGTGACGACGACCTGGGCGGCGAGTTCCAGATCAAGGGCGAGATGGTGTTCGCGGGCTACTACAAGAACCCCGAGGCCACGGCGCAAAGCATTGTCAACGGCTGGCTGCACACCGGCGACGTGGTGCGCCTGCAAGACGGCCAGATCAAGATCGTGGACCGCCTCAAGGACATCATGATCACCGCTGGCGGCAAGAACCTCACGCCGTCCGAGATCGAGAACACGATGAAGGCCAGCCCCTACATCAAGGAGTGCGTCATCGTCGCCGAGGGGCGCAAGTTCGTCGGCGCGCTGGTCATGCTCGACTATGAAACCGTGGGCAAATGGGCCGAGGCCCAGCGCATCCCGTTCACGCATTTCCGCTCGCTGGTGGAAACCCCCGAGGTGCGCCAGCTCATCGACGCCGAGATCGCCACCGGCAACGCCAAGCTGGCGCAGGTGGCGCAGATCCGCAAGTTCCACCTGCTCACCAAGGAACTGGACCACGACGACGGCGAGGTCACCGCCACCATGAAGGTGCGGCGCTCCAGCATCTACAAGACCTACGCGGCCGAGATCGAGGCGCTGTACCGCTGAATTTCAAGCTTTTTCGGGCTCCAGCGCTTTACCATAAAGCGCGAGCAGCTCTTATTTCAGGAGCAAAAATGACGGTCTCCACGGAACCTCCCCTGCGGCTGGAGCGCTCGGGCACCATCGCCACGCTGCGTTTCAACCGCCCCGGCGCGCTCAACGCCATCGACGTGCCCATGGCCACCGCCTTGCGGGACACCGTGCGCTCCTTAGCCCAGGACGACAGCGTGCGCTGCGTGGTGCTGTGCGGCGCGGGCAAGGGCTTCATGGCCGGGGGCGACCTGGCCACCTTGCGCGCCGACCCGGTGCAGGGTGCGCGCGACCTGCTGGCACCGCTCAACGAAGCCGTGGCGCTGCTGGCGCAACTGAACGCCCCCGTCATCGCCCAGGTGCACGGCGTGGCCGCCGGCGCGGGCCTCTCGCTGATGCTGCAGGCCGACTTCGTGCTCGCCGCCGAGGGCACGCGCTTCAACCTGGCCTACATCAACCTCGGCACCAGTTGCGATGTGGGCGCCTCGTGGGCGCTGCCGCGCCTGGTGGGCCTGCGCCGCGCGCTCGAAATCGCGCTGCTGGGCGACACCTACAGCGCCCAGGAGGCCGAGCGCCTGGGCCTGGTCAACCGCGTCGTACCCGCCGCCGAACTCGATACCGCCGTGCAGGAGCTGGCCCAGCGCCTGGCCAGCGGCCCCACCCTGGCCTACGGCCACATGCGCCGCCTGATGCGCGCCAGCTTCGACCACGACCTGCCCACCCAACTGGCCGCCGAGGCCGAGGCCTTTGTGGCATGCGCGCGCAGCGCCGACCTGCCCGAGGGCATAGCAGCCTTTCACGCCAAGCGGCCCGCCGCCTTCCAGGGCCGATAAGCTTTTCTTTTCATTCATCTTTCCGGAGCCTCCCCCATGACCCACCGTGACGTCTTCGTCGTCAGCACCGCCCGCACCGCCATCGGCACCTTCGGCGGCAGCCTGAAGGACGTGCCCAACACCCAGCTCGCCACCACCGCCGTCAAGGCCGCCATCGCACGTTCGGGCCTGGCGCCCGACGCCGTGGGCCATGTGGTCATGGGCAACGTGATTCCCACCGACACCAAGGACGCGTACCTCTCCCGCGTGGCTGCCATCGACGCCGGCTGCCCCATCGAGACGCCCGCCTTCAACGTCAACCGCCTGTGCGGCTCGGGCCTGCAGGCCATCATTTCGGCGGCCCAGGCCATCGGTTATGGCGACTGCGACGTGGCCGTGGGCGGCGGCAGCGAGAGCATGAGCCGCGGCCCCTACTTCGATACCGCCGCGCGCTACGGCGCGCGCATGGGCGACGCCAAGAGCATCGACTACATGCTCGGCATCCTGCACGACCCCTGGCAAAAGATGCACATGGGCATCACCGCCGAAAACGTGGCCGAGCGCTACAAAATCTCGCGCGCCATGCAGGACGAACTGGCCCTGGCCAGCCAGCAGCGCGCTGCCGCCGCCATCGCCGCCGGCTACTTCAAGGAACAGATCGTCCCCGTCGAAATCGCCACGCGCAAGGGCACCGTGCTGTTCCAGGAAGACGAACATGTGCGCGCCGCCACCACGTTCGACGTTCTCGCTGGCATGAAGCCCGCGTTCAAGAAGGAAGGCGGCACCGTGACGGCCGGCAATGCCTCGGGCATCAACGACGGCGCCTCCGCCGTGGTGCTGGTGGCGGGTGACCGCTTGCAGGCGCTGAATGTGAAGCCCCTGGCGCGCCTGGTGGGCTACGCGCACGCGGGTGTGGACCCAGCCTACATGGGCATCGGCCCTGTACCCGCCACGCAGAAGGTGCTGGCGCGCACCGGGTTGAAGGTGCAGGACATGGATGTGATCGAGGCCAACGAAGCCTTCGCCGCCCAGGCATGCGCCGTGGTGCAGGAGCTGGGACTGGACCCCGCCAAGGTCAACCCCAACGGCTCGGGCATTTCGCTGGGCCACCCCATCGGCGCCACGGGCGCGCTGATCACCGTGAAGGCCCTCCATGAGCTGCAACGCATCCAGGGCCGCTACGCGCTGGTGACCATGTGCATTGGCGGCGGCCAGGGCATTGCCGCCATTTTCGAGAGAATGTAAGCCCCGGTTGCCCGCTGCGGCGTGCCCTCCCTCTGCGCAGGGAGCGCCGCACGCTGGCCTGCTCCCGCGCCCTTCGTATTCGTTGACTCAGGAAAACCCACCATGCTACGTCGTCACGTTCTGACCCTCACCGCCCTGGCCTTCGCCCTGGGCACCAACGCATCGGCCCAGACGCCTGCGCCTGCCGCAGCCGCGGCCTACCCCGGCAAATCCATCCGCCTGATCGTGCCCTTCCCGCCCGGCGGCGGCACCGACATCCTCTCGCGCCTGGTTGCCACCAAGCTCACCGAAAGCGCCAAATGGACCGTGGTGGCCGACAACAAGGCCGGCGCCGGCGGCACCATCGGCATCGGCGAGGCCGTGAAGGCCGCGCCCACGGGCTACGACATCGTGATGGGCCAGAAAGACAACCTGGTCATCGGCCCCTGGCTCTACAAAAACCTGCCCTGGGACCCCACCAGGGATCTGACCGCCGTCGCCCACGTGGCCTACACGCCCGTCATCATCGCTACCAGCGTCAACAGCAAATACAAAACCCTGGCCGACGTGGTGGCGGCCGCCAAGGCGGCACCCGGCACCATCACCTACGGCTCACCGGGCAACGGCACGTCCATCCACCTGGCGGGCGACCTGTTCGAGAAGGCTGCGGACATCAAGCTCAGCCACATCCCCTACAAGGGCTCCAACCCGGCGCTGATGGATGCGCTGGCGGGCAACGTGGACCTGCTGGTGTCGTCCCTGCCCTCGGCGATGGGCCAGATCAAGGCCGGCAAGCTGCGACCGCTGGCCGTCACCTCGGCCCAGCGCAGTTCGTCCCTGCCCGACGTGCCCACCGTGGCGCAATCGGGCTACAAAGACTTTGACGTGAGCACCTGGTACGGCCTGTTTGCTCCGGCAGGCACCCCGGCTGCCGTGGTGGCCACGCTGAACGCCGAAGTCAACAAACTGTTGGCCACCGCCGACATGAAGGCCGCCATCCAGGCCCAGGGCGCCGAGCCGCTGGCCCTCACGCCAGCGCAATTCGATACCCTGCTCAAAACCGACTATGCCAAGTGGAAAGGCATCGTCGAGGCCTCGGGCGCCAAGATCGAATAAGCCACGGCGCCCTGAAAATACCAAAGGCTCCCTCGGGAGCCTTTGGTATTGGGGGGAACCCGTGGTCAGTCGCGCACCACCAGCACCGGCACATGCACCAGGCCCAGCACGCGCTGCGTCACGCTGCCCAGCACCAGCTTCTCGATACCGCGGCGGCCGTGCGAGCCCATCACGACGAGGTCGGCGCCTGTGCTGTCAAGTGCGCGCGCAATGCCTTCCTGCACCGCATGGCCTTCGCCCACCACGGTACTGGCCGTGACACCGGCTTCTTCCATGGCCTTGCGGGCGGTATCCAGCGCGGCATTGGCCTCGGCCGTGGCAGCGCTGAGGTACTGGGCCTGGCCGTAAGCAAAATCGGCGCCCACCCCGGTGAAGGGGTACGGGTCAATCACATACAAAACCGTCACGGCGCTACCAAACGCCTTGGCCAGGCCCGAGGCCTTGGACACCGCCAGCATGGAGGTGGGGGAACCGTCCACAGGGACCAGAATGTGCTTGAACATGTTTGAACTCTCCTTGGGTTGATGGGGGCGGGTGCCGGCCGGTGGGCCACCAGCTCGGCCTGCGGGTGGGTGCCAGTGTAGCGCGGTGCGGCAGCGCTACGGCCCCGCAGCCCTGCCCGCCCATCAGTCGCGGTGCTTGGGGCCGTGGCCGCGTCCCTTGCCCGGGACCGGGTCCGGGCGCCTGTCGTGGCGGGCATCGTGCCGCTTGCCGGGACCGCGGTCGTAGTGGCGGCGCGGCGGCTCCTGGACGAAGTACACCGGCTGGCTGCAGGCGTTGTAGCGCACACAGTGCTTGCCCCAGTGGGCTGCGTGGCCCGGCGGCACATACAGGTAAATGGGCGAGCGGGGGAGCACCACGGCCGGCGGACGCACCACCACCGGCTGCGGGTACAGCACCGGCGGCGGCGGTGCATTGCCGATCTGCACCCTGCCATACACGCCGGGGGCCAGCTCGCCCCCCACCGTGGCATTCACATAGGCCTGGGCGTGTGCTGCCCCGGCCACGGTCAGAAACAGGGTGGCAGCAGCCCCCCAGCGGCGCAACGATGAAAACATGGCGATCTTTCAGACAATGGAACGGCCTGGATTCTTGCCCCCGCGCGCCCACCGCCGTGTAGGACAAATCAGGGGTTACAGCGTGTTTCAACATAAAAACAGGCTCCAGCCCTTATTCAGAAAGCGCGAGAAGCTCTTTTTTTAATAGCGTTTTCATCACTCGGGCCTTCACCGGTGCGCCCGGCCAGCCGGAGGCCGCCACACGGCTTGTGTCATTCTTTCGGTAGGGCAGCGCACATCGGCGGCGCTGCGTGTAGCATCAAGCCCAAACCATCGCAGAGCAGCCCGCCATGCCCCACGAACGCCGCCACTTCATCCGTGTGAGCTTTGATGCGCCCGCGCAGCTTGCCACCGCCGACCAGACCCTCAGCGTGCACGTACTCGACCTCTCGCTCAAGGGCGCGCTGGTGGCCGTGGCGCCCGGCACACTGCTGCACGCAGGCGCACTGTGCCACCTCACGATTCCTCTGACCAGCACCAGCGACCACATCGCCATGTCGGCCGAGGTGGCACATGTCGAAGGCCACTTTGCCGGCCTGTTGTGCCGCGGCATCGACCTGGACAGCGTGACGCACCTGCGCCGCCTGATCGAGCTGCAGCTGGGCGCCCCCGCGCTGCTCGAGCGTGACCTGGCCGAACTCATGGCGGCCGCACCCCCCCCGCCGGTGCAGTAGACACCGGCCACCGCCCCCGCACCACAGGCCTGCGCCAGGGCCCGCAACCCGTCAAACGCCATGGATACCATCCTTTCGACCGAACACGCATCCCACCCGCGGCAGACCGTGCTGATCGTGGACGACACGCCCCAAAACATCATCGTGCTGGGCGAACTGCTCCGGCCGCACTACAACGTGCGGGCAGCCAACTCGGGCGAACGCGCCCTGCGCGCCGCCCACACCGACCCGCGCCCCGACCTCATCCTGCTTGACGTGATGATGCCGGGCATGGATGGCTACGAGGTCTTGCGGCAGCTGCGCGCCGACCCGCCGACCCACGACATCCCGGTGATCTTCGTCACCGCCATGGACAGCGCTCAAGACGAAGAACACGGGCTCGAACTGGGGGCCGTGGACTACATCACCAAGCCGATCAAGCCGGCCATCGTGCTGGCGCGGGTACGTGCCCACCTCGAACTCAAGCACGCCCGCGACCGCCTGGCCAACCAGAACGAATGGCTGGAGAGCGAAGTGGCCCGCCGCATGCGCGAAAACCTGTTGATCCAGGACCTCAGCATGCGTGCACTGGCCTCCCTGGCCGAGGCCCGTGACACCGACACCGGCCACCACATCCTGCGCACCCAGGCCTATGTCGAGACCCTTGCGCGCCATTTGCAGCACCACGAGCGCTTTGCCTCCGCGCTGGCCGATGGGCGCCTGGAACGGGTGGTCAAGGCTGCGCCGCTGCACGACCTGGGCAAGGTCGGCATCCCCGATGCCATCCTGCTCAAGCCCGGCAAGCTGACGCCCGACGAGTTCGAGATCATGAAAACCCACGCAGCCATCGGCGCGGCCGCCATCGGCAAGGCCATGCACGACGTGCTGGCCGCTGCCGATGACACCACGGCCGCACAGGCCCACGGCGCCTTTGCCTTCCTGCGGGCCGCGCAGGAGATTGCTGCAAGCCACCACGAAAAATGGGACGGCAGTGGCTACCCCGCCGCGCTGGCGGGCGACGCCATTCCGGCTGCGGGGCGGCTGATGGCGCTGGCGGACGTGTTTGATGCACTGACCTGCCGCCGCGTCTACAAAAAGGCCATGGACTTTGACCAGGCCACCCAGCTGATCACCGCGGGGCGTGGCACCCATTTCGACCCCGACGTAGTCGATGCCTTCCTGGCCTGCCACGACCAGTTCGTGCGCATTGCCACACAGTTTCAGGACGATGCTGTAGCCCAGGAAACACAAGGCCGCACCGGCACGACGGCCTGAGGCCGCTGCACCCCGCCGGCTCCGGCGCGGGGGCAAGGGAACGCCATGAATCCACCCGAAAACCCATGAAACTGCTCAAACAAGCACCCCCACGGTACCAGCTGATTTACTTTTTGCCAGTGGCGCTGATTGTGGTCATTGCAGCCACTTTTTCGCTGTACGTCCTGCAGGGCATGCACGAGCAGCTTGCAGACATCAACGCCAAACAGCGCCACGACATCGAGAGCATCGATCAGACCAACCAGTTCTCGCTGGAGCTGGGCCACATCCACCAATGGGCGCTTGCGAGCCTGGTCAACGGTTCGGGAGTGCCAAGCGCCCAGAACGCACCAAACGCCGAGCGCCCGGAGCTGCTCAAGCGCCTCGAACGCATCGATGCCCTGTTCCAGAAACTGGCCGAGGTGGAGCATCACCACGAGGGGGCTGACCACACCACCGCCACACGCCAGGATTTCCAGGCCTACACCCAGAGCCTGGTCCATGCCCTGGAGCAGGCCAACGCCCGGCCCGAAGAGCGCCTGCGGCTCATGCACGAAGCCACCGGGCACTACACCCGCATCTCGGAACATGCTTCCTATGTGGTCTCCTCCATCCTTCGGGACGCCGAAGCCACGGAGCAACAACAGTTTGCGCTCACCAATCAACGCGCCCGCATGCTCACCCTGGTGGGGGCGCTCATTGGCTGCGTGCTGATGTTGGGCTGGTTCCTGGTCAGCCGCGCCGTCAGCCAGCGCCTGGGCACACTGTCGGGCGCGGTGCGCGCGCTGGCCAATGGTGAAACCAACCCGCAATCCATGGGCCAGGTGCAGCAGCTGGCGCGCCGCAGCGACGGGCTCATGGCCGAAATGGCCAGAGCCTGCCTGGCCTTTCGCGACAACATCGTGGCTCGCGAAGCGGCGCAGACCGACCTGGCCGAACGCGTCAAGGAGCAGGCCTGCCTTTACGACATCTTCCGCATGACCGAAGAAGATGACATCCGGGCCGATACCCTGATTGCGCAGGTGGTGGCCCGGCTGCCGGCCGCCATGCGCCACCCCGATGAAATCCGGGCACATGCGCTGTTTGACGGCCGATCCATCGGCTCGCCGCAAGCCCCGCAACTGCCCCACGCCCTCTCCATCTCCTTTGATAGCGGCGATGGCACGGTGCACCAGCTCACGGTGGCCTCCACCCGGCCACCGGCGGAAGGCACCAGGGCTTTTCTGCCCGAGGAAGAAGTGCTGATCGAGGCCGTGGGCACCAGGCTCTCGAGCGTGCTGCGCCGCCGCCGCGCCAAACGCGCCGAACAGGACAACCAGGCGCTGATGGACATCATGGTCGAGGAATCGCCCTATGCCATCGAGCTGATCGACATCGAAAGCCTGCGTTTCATGGCGGTCAATGCCGCGGCCTGCCGGCACCTGGGCTACCGCCGCGAGGAGCTGCTGGGCATGACGCTGGCCGACGTGCAGGGCAAGTTCTCCCCCGAAGAGTTCCGGGCCAAGGTGCAGGCCGTTGTGGCGGATGGCAAGGCCAGCTTTGAAAACCGCCTCAGGCGCAGCGATGGCCTGGCCATCGACGTGCAGGTGGATGTGTACGCGAGTCAGCGCGGCCAGCGCAAGATCATGGTGGTCATGTGGAGCGAGATCACCGCACGCAAACAGGCCGAGGCCCAGATCCGCATGCTCTCGATGGCCGTGGAGCAAAGCCCCAACACCGTACTGATCACCGACCTGGAGGCCAACACCGTCTATGTCAACGATGCGTTCACCCGCATCACCGGCTACAGCCGCGACGAAATGCTGGGGTGCAACCCGCGCATTCTCAAGTCTGGCAAGACACCGCCTGCCACCTACGACGCCATGTGGGCCGCCCTGACCGCCGGCAAGGCGTGGACTGGCGAGCTCATCAACCGCACCCGGGAGGGCGGCGAGCAGGTGCACGCCACCACCATCGTCCCGATCCGTGGCGAGGATGGCAAGGTTTGCCAGTATGTCGCCGTCAAGGAAGACGTGACCGCGCAGCGACGGCAGGAAGACCAGCTGCGCAAGCTCTCCCTGGCCGTGGACCAAAGCCCGGAGAGCATCGTCATCACCAACCTGGATGCGCGCATCGAATACGTGAACCAGGCCTTTATCCGCAACACCGGGTACTCCCGGGAAGAAGCCATTGGCGCCAACCCCCGCGTGCTGCAGTCGGGCCACACCCCGTTGGCCACCTACCAGGACATGTGGGCCACCCTGACCCGGGGCCAGGCCTGGCGCGGCGAGCTCTACAACGCCCGCAAGGATGGCAGCCACTATGTGGAGCACGCCATCATCGCGCCGGTGCGGCAGCCCGATGGCAAGGTCACGCATTACCTGGCCATCAAGGAGGACGTGACCGAGAAAAAACGCATGGCCGACGAGCTCGATGCCTACCGCAGCAGCCTGGAGCAGCAGGTGGTGGTGCGCACCGCCGAACTCGCCGCCGTGGTGCAAGAGCAGAACGTGCTGTTCGACTCGGCCGGTGTGGGCATCGTGCTGGTCAAGGACAAGACCATTGTGCGCTGCAATCACCGCATGGAAGCCATGTTTGGCTATGCCTCTGGTGAGCTGCTCCACCAGAGGGTCGAGAGCCTGTACCCCGGCGGGGAGCTGTTTGAAGAGCGCCTTGCCCCGGGGCTGGAGGCGCTGGACCGTGGCGAAACCTACGTGAGCGAAATCAACGGGCTGCGCAAGGACGGCCAGCTGATCTGGGTTCGCAGCTCGATCCACCTGATTGACACGACAGACCCCTCCCGGGGGCTGATCGCCGTGCTGGAAGACATTACCGAAGAACGCGCCATGCTGGACGCGCTACGCCTGTCCTACGAGGAGCAGCAAGCCATTTTCGAATCGGCAGGCGCAGGCATGGTGCTGATGAAGAACCGCACCGTCGCTCGCTGCAATCGCCGCATGGATGAGCTGCTGGGTTACGACTACGGCGAGCAGCTCGGCAAACCCGCGCGCATGTGGTATCCGGACGAGGCCTCCTATGAACTGGTCGGCAGCGAGGGCTACAAGGCAGTCTGGCGGGGCGACACCGATGTGCGCGAGCAGCTGCTGGTGCGCAAGGATGGCTCGACCTTCTGGGCCCGCATGTCGGCCCGTGCCGTCGACACGGCTGACCGCAGCAAGGGCACCGTCTCGATCATCGAGGACATCACCACCGAGCGGGCCGCCGTGCAGGCCATCCGCAAGGCCCAGGAAATGGCCGAAGACGCCGCGCGCATCAAGGCCGACTTTCTGGCCAACATGAGCCACGAAATCCGCACCCCCATGAACGCCGTGATGGGCATGACGCACCTGGTGCTCAAGACCGATCTGACGCCGCGCCAGTACCAGTACCTCAGCAAGATTCAGGACGCCAGCAAGCACCTGCTGGGCATCATCAACGACATCCTCGACTTCTCCAAGATCGAGGCGGGCAAGATGACACTGGAGCACATCGAGTTCGAACTGGACAAGGTGCTCGACAACGTCGTCAACCTGATCGCCGAACGCGCCGCCGCCAAGGGCCTGGAGCTGATCCTGAACGTGGACCCGCGCGTTCCGAACCACCTGGTGGGCGACCCGCTGCGCATCGGGCAGGTGCTGATCAACTACGCCAACAACGCCGTCAAGTTCACCGAGCGCGGCGAGATTGCGCTACAGGTTCGTGTGAGCACCGAGAGCGACAACGAACTGGTGCTGCATTTCTCGGTGCAGGACACCGGCCCCGGCATCAGCGCAGAGCAGCAGCAGCAGCTGTTCCAGAGCTTCCAGCAGGCCGACAGCTCCACCACCCGCAAGTTTGGCGGCACCGGCCTGGGGCTGGCCATTGCCAAGCGGCTGGCAGCTCTGATGGATGGCAGCGTCGGCGTGGAAAGTCAGCCGGGCCAGGGGTCCACCTTCTGGTTCACGGCGCGCCTGGGCAAGGGGGCCGAAGCGTCCCGCATCCTCGTGCCCGAGCCCGATCTGCGCGGCCGGCGTGCCCTGGTGGTGGACGACAACGACTCCACCCGCGAAGTCATCGCCGAGATGCTGCGCAGCATGACCTTCGTGGTCGGCATGGCAGGCTCGGGCAAAGAGGCCGTGCAAGAGATTCAGCGGGCAAAGACGGCGCACGAGCCCTATGAAATCGTCTTTCTGGACTGGCAGATGCCCGGCATGGATGGCATCTCGACCGCCCGCGAGATCCGCCGGTTGCCGCTGGATACGCCGCCGCACCTCATCATGGTCACCGCCCACGGCCGCGAAGAAATCCACAAGCGGGCCGAACAGGTGGGCATCGAAGACGTTCTGACCAAACCGCTCAACCCGTCCCTGCTGTTCGACACCATCATGCAGACGCTGTCGGCCTCGCACCTCGCGCAGCCCGACCAGATGCCCGCACCGATCGCGCAAACGTCCCCCGAATCGGGAATGTTCGGGGGCGCGCGCGCCCTGCTGGTGGAGGACAACGAGCTGAACCAGGAAGTGGCAACGGCCCTGCTGAACGACGTCGGGCTGGAAGTGGAGGTGGCCTGCAACGGGCGGGTTGCCGTCGACATGGCGCAAGCCGCCCGCTATGACGTCATCCTGATGGACATGCAAATGCCCGTGCTCGATGGACTGTCGGCCACACGCGAGATCCGGCAACTGCCGGGGCTCGATCAGGTGCCCATCATCGCCATGACCGCCAATGCCCTGGCCGCAGACCGCGAGCGGTGCATCGAGGCTGGCATGAACGACCACGTCGCCAAGCCCATCGACCCAGAATTGCTGGTACGGGCACTGCAGCAATGGGTGCAGCCGCGTCGCACCAGCCAGCCGCCCGCCGCGCAAGCCCCCACCGGCCAGGGGCCGACTGAAGCGCCCTGCGCGGTGTTGCTGGACGGCATTGACGGCTTCGATGCCCGCATCGGTCTGCAACAGGCCCTGGGGCGTGAGGCGCTGTACCGCTCCTTGCTCGAGAAGTACCTGCAAAGCGGACGCGAGTGGCCCAAGCGCATGGCGTCTGCCTTGGGCGAGCCCGACAGGGCAACGGCCCAGCGCCTGGCGCACACGCTCAAAGGCGTGTCGGCCCAGGTGGGCGCCCAGAGCATGAGGGAACGGGCCCAGGCCCTTGAACAAGCCCTCGCAAGCCAGCAGCCCGCACCGATGATTGCAGCCCTGTTGCAAGAAGCCAGCTCGCAGCTTGCCGCGCTACTCGACATCCTGGAGCAGCGCCTGCCAGCCCGGCACGCCGCACCCGTGGAAGCAACTGCCTCCGGGCCCGCGGAGGCGCTCGACAGGGCGGCCCTCGGAGAGCTGTGCGGCAGGCTGATCGAGTGCTTCACGCACGACGATTTCGCCAGCACGCAGCTGGTGGAAGACCACGACGCCCTGCTGCAAACCCTGCTGGGCGCCGAGTTCCGGGCCTTCGTTCATGCAGTGCAGGACTTTGACTTCGAGATCGCGCAGAACCTGCTGGAACAGGCCATGCAGCGCGCTGGCATCCCGCCGCAAGCAACCGACTGAACCGCCGCCAGACCGCCCCCCCACCGGGGGGGCATCGGCGGGTTATTTCGGGGTTTCGGCTTCCTGCAGCATGCGCCACATCACCTTGCCGCTGCCGCTCTTGGGGAGGGCATCGACAAACTGTACGGCACGGGGCACCTTGTACACCGCCATGTTCTCGCGGCACCAGTCGATGATGTCCTGCTCGGTGGTGTCTTGGTGGCTGCGGCGCAGCACAACGACCGCCTTGGCACTCTCGCCCCGGTAGGCATCACGCATGGAGATGATGCAGGCCTCTTGAATGGCCGGGTGGCGGAACATCAGCGCCTCCACCTCGGCTGGCCAGACCTTGAAGCCCGACGCATTGATCATGCGCTTGAGTCGGTCGGTGATGAAGAAATAGCCATCCTCATCCACCCGGCCCAGGTCTCCGGTGCGGAAGAACCGGCGCCCCTCGATATCGACAAAGGCGGCCTCGGTGGCATCGGGCCGCTTCCAGTAGCCATCGAACACTTCAGGGCCGTGGATGACGATTTCGCCCTGCTCGCCCACCGGCATCGGCTGCAGGGTGTCGGGGTCGACCACGCGCGCATCGGTGCTCATGAACGGAATGCCCAGACATTGCTGTTTGGGGTGGTCGGGCGGATTGCTGTGCGAGGGGGCTGCGGTTTCGGTCAGACCGTAGCCCTCGGCGTAGCGCAGCCCGTAGTGCTCCAGAAGGCGCTGCGCCACGGCCTGCGGCATGGCAGCGCCCCCACCACCGATGTAGTTCAGGCTGGAGAGGTCGTATTGGGCAAAATTCGGGCTCGCCAGAAGGTCGATGACCATGGTGGGGATGTTGGTCCAGGCCGTGACCTTCCAGCGCGAAATCAAGCGGCCAGCCAGATCGCGGTCCCAGCGCGGCATGATCACCAGCGTGGCCCCGGTGTAGATGGTGGAATGCATCACGCTCACCATGCCGGTGATGTGAAACATGGGCACCACGGCCAGTGTGACGTTCTCGGCCGAGGCATTGCCCCACAGCGCACTGGCCACGGCGTTGTGCATGATGCTGCGGTGCGGGTGCATGCAGCCCTTGGGCAGGCCGGTGGTGCCGCTGGTGTAGGGCAGCACGGCCAGGTCATCAGGCCCCACGGCATGTGCTGGCGGTGCACTGGTGCCGGCCAGCAATTCGGCCCAGGCATGCACCGCGCCGCCCTCGAGCACGGGCAGGGGGTAGGTGGTTTTGAGCCAGTCGTTCCAGGCGGCGGGAGGGGCGTCGGCACCGGCCACATCGGCATCGAAGGCATCGGTGAACTGCGTGGCCACCAGATGCTGGAGCCCCTGGCCTTGCGGCAAGGCGTTGCTGGCCTTGGCCAGTTCGGGCGCCAGATCGGCCGTGGTGATGGCCACGCGGGCATCGGGGTCGGTGATGTAGTGCTTGAGCTCTTCGGCCCGGTTCATGGGGTTGACCGGCACCACCACCGCATTGGCGCGCAGGATGGCGAAATGCGCCAGCACCAGCTGCGGGCAGTTCTGCATGCACAACACCACCCGATCGCCGCGCTGCACGCCCAGCGCATGCAGCTGGGCGGCGAGCCGTTCGGCACCTTGTGCGAGCTCCTGGTAGGTGACGGTGCGGCCAAAAAAGACCAGGGCGGGCCGGCTGGGGTAGCGCAACGCGCTGATGGCCAGGTTGTGCCACAGCGAGGTGGCAGGCGGGGTGATGGAGTGGGGAAGGCGACGGGGCCAGAAAGCGTGGTGCGCGGGCATGTAAGGTTCCTTTGCGTTGCAGTCTAGAACCCGAACTGCCGAGCGGCGTCTCGGGTTTGCCCCAGCCCCATGTCGCCTACGAGTCACCCCGATGCACCCGGTTCCCTGCACATAAAAAAATCCCCGAACAGCGCAAGGCTGGCGGGGACTTTTGTGGCTTGCATTACCCGCGCCCCATGAACAGGGCGAGGGGAGCGCTACCGGAATCAGTTGGCGCGGGTGCCGACCACTTCGATTTCCACGCGGCGGTTCTTGGCGCGGCCTTCCTTGGTCTTGTTGTCAGCCACAGGCTGCTTTTCGCCCTTGCCTTCGGTGTAGACGCGGTTCTTTTCGATGCCCTTGGACACCAGGTAAGCCTTCACGGCTTCGGAACGGCGCACCGACAGCTTCTGGTTGTAAGCGTCAGAACCCACGGAGTCGGTGTGACCCACGGCAATGATCACTTCCAGGTTGATACCCTTGACCTTGGAAACCAGGTCATCCAGCTTGGCCTTGCCTTCGGGCTTGAGCACAGCCTTGTCGAAGTCGAAGAAAGCGTCGGCGGCGTAGGTCACCTTGGAAGCCACTGCGGGAGCTGGAGCGGGCTTGGCGGCTGGCGCCTTGGCGGCGGGAGCTGCAGGAGCGGGTGCGGGAGCAGGCGCAGCGGCCTTGGGAGCAGCCAGAGCACCGTCGCAGCCAGGGGCAGCGGTGGCAGGCGTCCAGCCGGCATCGCGCCAGCACAGCTCGTTGGTGCCGTTCTTCCAGACCAGTTCGTTGGTGCCGTTCTTCCAGTTGTCGACGCTTTGGGCGCCGGCGGCAGTTGCGAGGGCAGCGGAGGCAATCAGCATTGCCACTTTGTTCAGTTTCTTCATGGTTCTCCTCTTGGGGAAAAAAGCCGCAGCCGCGCTGCGAATAACGGGACGTTGCAGGTGACCATCACCAAGAACGTTGCAATTGATTGTGCCATACGAGAACAGGCCGTGTCGGGCCGTACAGCGCCCTTGCCGTAGGACAAAAGCGCAATTGCCCGAATGTGTTGCGCAACTGCTACAGACGCTTGCCCCTAAAATGGCCGTCCTTGCTGACCAACCGCCTGCCCCATGACCCAGTTCGCCAAAGAAACCCTGCCCATCAGCCTGGAAGAGGAGATGCGCCGCAGCTACCTGGATTACGCCATGAGCGTGATCGTGGGCCGGGCCCTGCCGGATGCGCGCGACGGCCTCAAGCCGGTGCACCGGCGCGTGCTGTTCGCCATGCACGAGCTGAACAACGACTGGAACCGGCCGTACAAGAAGTCGGCCCGTATCGTGGGTGATGTGATCGGTAAGTACCACCCGCACGGCGACATTGCGGTGTACGACACCATCGTGCGCATGGCTCAGGATTTTTCGCTGCGCCACATGCTGGTGGACGGTCAGGGTAATTTCGGCTCCGTGGACGGCGACAACGCCGCCGCGATGCGTTACACCGAAATCCGCCTGGCCAAAATTGCCCACGAAATGCTGGCCGACATTGACAAGGAAACGGTCGATTTCGGGCCCAACTACGACGGCAGCGAAAAGGAACCGCTGGTACTGCCGAGCAAGCTGCCCAACCTGCTGGTCAATGGCTCGTCGGGTATCGCCGTGGGAATGGCCACCAATATTCCACCGCACAACCTCAATGAGGTGGTGGATGCCTGCCTGCACATGCTGCGCAACCCCGAATCGTCGATCGACGATTTGATGGAAATCATTCCCGCGCCTGATTTCCCGACGGCGGGCATCATCTACGGCATCAACGGCGTCAAGGACGGTTACCGCACCGGTCGCGGCAAGGTGGTAATGCGCGCGCGCTGCCACTTCGAAGATATCGATCGGGGCCAGCGCCAGGCCATCATCGTGGACGAGCTTCCCTACCAGGTCAACAAGAAGACGCTGCAGGAGCGCATGGCCGAACTGGTGCACGAGAAGAAGATCGAGGGCATCAGCCACATCCAGGACGAGTCCGACAAGTCGGGCATGCGTCTGGTCATCGAACTCAAGCGTGGCGAAGTGCCCGAGGTGGTGCTCAACAACCTGTACAAGCAGACGCAGCTTCAGGACACCTTTGGCATGAACATGGTGGCGCTGATCGACGGCCAGCCACGCCTGTGCAACCTCAAGGACCTGATCAGCGTCTTCCTGCAGCACCGCCGCGAAGTGGTCACGCGCCGCACGGTGTTCGAGCTGCGCAAGGCCCGCGAACGCGGCCATGTGCTCGAGGGCCTGGCCGTGGCACTGGCCAACATCGACGACTTCATTGCCATCATCCGCAAC
>JANJVG010000135.1 GCA_024710165.1 Burkholderiaceae bacterium | reverse complement strand
GGCGCACCCGGACATCTTCAACGTGCTGCTGCAGGTGATGGACCACGGCACGCTGACCGACAACAACGGGCGCAAGGCCGACTTCCGCAACGTCATCATCATCATGACGACGAACGCGGGCGCCGAGACCATGAACAAGGCGACCATCGGCTTCACCAACCCGCGCCAGGCGGGCGACGAAATGGGTGATATCAAGCGCCTGTTCACGCCCGAGTTCCGCAACCGGCTGGACGCCATCGTCAGCTTCAAGGCGCTGGACGAGCAGATCATCCTGCGCGTGGTGGACAAGTTCCTGCTGCAGCTCGAAACGCAACTGGCCGAGAAGAAGGTGGAAGTCACCTTCACCGACAACCTGCGCAAGTACCTGGCCAAGAAGGGCTTCGACCCCCTCATGGGCGCCCGCCCCATGCAGCGCCTGATCCAGGACACCATCCGCCGCGCCCTGGCCGACGAACTGCTGTTCGGCCGCCTGCAGGACGGCGGCCGCCTGACGGTGGACATGGAGGTCAAGACCGACGAGAAGGGCGTCGAAACGGCCGACGTGCAGCTGGACATTCAGCCGCTGCCCAAGAAGGAACGCTCGGCCAAGTCAGAGCCCGCAGAGCCGGAAGAGGCGACGGCGGACTGAGCGCGGGGGTTGATTGCTTCGTGCAGAAACGGCCCGCAGAGCACATACGCTCTGCGGGCCGCATTTTTTGTGTTGTAGGTCTTTTCGCGGTTGCCAGCGCGCGGCAGCGATGCCTCGCCTGGTGACAAAAGGCACACATTGCGCTAGCATTCCTCCATGAAACCTTTTCGCTGGAGTCCAGAGAAAAACGCTGTGCTCCAGGAAGAGCGGGGGGTGTCGTTCGAAAGCATGGTGGTCGCCATCGAGCATGGTGGTTTGCTCGACATCCTGGCGCACTCGAACGAGCAAAAGTACCCCAAGCAGCGCGTACTGGTTGTCTCCCATGACAGCTACGCCTATCTGGTTCCCTTCGTCGAAGAAGACGATTACTTTTTTCTGAAAACCGTGATTCCCAGCCGCAATGCCACGCGGGACTACCTTAACCAAGGAGACGATGATGCCCGTCCCGATTGACCACGACGAAAGCGATTTGCTGCAGGCCTTCGAGCAAGGGCAACTGAAGTCCGTCGCCACCAAGAGCGAGCTGGCCAGGTTCAAGGCCGCCGCCCGGGCCACAGCGCTCAAGGACCGCCGGGTCAATATCCGGCTGTCATCGGGCGACCTCAGCGATATCCAGGTCAAGGCCCTGGAGGAGGGCGTGCCGTACCAGACGCTGATTGCCAGCGTGCTGCACAAGTACGTGACGGGCCGTCTGACAGAACGCCCGGCCTCGCGAGCGCCCTCGGCGAAAAGCACACCGACCAAACACGGCGCGTGACGGCGTGCGGGGTCGCCCATGTGTGGTGCAGAGCGGGTTTGGAGAACGTGAAATGCGTGCGTTTCTGTCCTGATTTGCTATGTATTAAATAGCTGTTAGCGCATACTGGTAAAGCGCTATAGGCATAAAACACTCATATTTCTACAACGGCCTGCCCCGCACCGGTTACATTCCCTTCATCCCCGTTTCAAGCCCCCGCGCCGCGCATGTCACCCCACACCTTCCTCTGGCACGACTACGAAACCTTTGGCGCGAACACGCGGCGTGACCGGCCGGCGCAGTTTGCGGCCATCCGCACCGATGCCGAGCTGAACGAGATCGGCGAGCCGGTCATGCTGTATTGCAAGCCGGCGAATGACTACCTGCCCGACCCGCAGTCGTGTCTTATCACCGGCATCACGCCGCAGGTGGCATGGGAGCGTGGCGTGCCCGAGCGAGAATTTGCCGCGCGCATCGAGGCCGAGATGGCGCGGCCCGGCACCGTGGGCGTGGGCTACAACACCATCCGGTTTGACGACGAGATCACGCGCTTCATGTTCTGGCGCAACCTCATCGACCCCTATGCGCGCGAGTGGCAGAACCAGTGCGGCCGGTGGGACCTGCTCGACGTGGTGCGGCTGGCCTATGCGCTGCGGCCTGACGGCATTGTCTGGCCCACCAAGGAAGACGGCACGCAAAGCTTCAAGCTGGAGCACCTGACCCAGGCCAACGGCCTGCAGCACGAGGCCGCGCACGATGCGCTGTCGGATGTGCGCGCCACCATCGCGCTGGCGCGGCTGCTGCGCCAGCACAACCCCCGGCTGTTTGACTTCGCGTTCAGCCTGTACAAGAAGGACCGCGTGGCCGCCGAGCTGCGCCTGCCCGCCACGGTGCAGACGGCGCGGCCCTTCCTGCATGTCTCGGGCATGTTCAGCGCCGACCGTGGTTGCCTGGCCGTGATGTGGCCGCTGGCCAGCCACCCCACGAACAAGAACGAGATCATTGCCTGGGACCTGGCGCACGACCCGCGCGAACTGGCCACGCTCGACACCGACACGCTGCGCCTGCGCATGTTCACGCGCACGGCCGACCTGCCCGAGGGCGTCACGCGCCTGCCCATCAAGACGGTGCACCTGAACAAGTCGCCCATGGTGGTGGGCAATGTGAACACGCTCACGCCCGCGCTGGCGCAGCGCTGGGGCATCGACCTGGCCCAGGCAGCGGCGCACGCCGAGGTGGCCCGCGCGCTGCCCGACATGAGCGCCATCTGGCCGGCCGTGTTCGCCCGCCCGCAAGAGCCCGCGCCCGACGTGGAGCAGGACCTGTACGGCGGCTTCGTCGGCAACAACGACCGCCGCCGGCTCAACGACCTGCGCAGCATGACCGGCGAGCAGCTCGCCCGCAGCCGCGCTGCCTTCGACGACCCGCGCCTGGACGAACTGTTCTGGCGCTACCGCGCGCGCAACTTCCCGGACACGCTGACCCCCGAAGAGCTTGAGCGCTGGGAAGCGCACCGCCGCGCCTGCCTGTTCGACGGCGCAGGGGGCGCGCGCACCGTGGACCAGCTGTTCACCGAGATCGACCAGCTTTCGGAAACCGCCGACGAGCGCGCCGAAACCATCCTGGGCGCGCTGTACGACTGGGCGGAGACCATCGCACCGGAGCATTGACCCCGTCCCCGCAGCGCCAGCGCCGTGTGCAACTGCCCGCTGTGTTTGTGCAGCGGTCGGGGTAGGCGGGCAGGTGTATAACCTAGCCCTCTGCGGTGATGCGCGCGCGTCGCGCACCGCCGCTCACAATACAGCCCGGCGCCTGGGAGCGCCGCAACAACAAGGAACACGCACAATGGGCGCGCAGTGGAAAGCAAAAGGCAAGGCAC
>JANJVG010000118.1 GCA_024710165.1 Burkholderiaceae bacterium | reverse complement strand
TCGACCATGGTGCCATCGAGGTCGATGATGGCGGCGTCGAAGGCAGCCGGGATCACAAAACCTGGACGCATGCGCTCAGGCCAGCGCAACGCGCATCGCGTCGATCACACCCCGGTAGTCGGGCTTGCCAAAAATCGCGCTACCCGCCACGAAGGTGTCGGCTCCGGCATCAGCCACGCGGCGGATGTTGTCTGCCTTGATGCCGCCATCCACTTCCAGGCGGATGTCCTTGCCGCAGGCGTCGATGCGCTTGCGCACGGCTTCGATCTTGCGCAGGGCCGAGTCGATGAAGCTCTGGCCGCCAAAGCCCGGGTTGACGCTCATGATGAGAATGAGATCGATGTCGTCGATCACCCAGTCCAGCACGTCGAGCGGCTGCGCGGGGTTGAACACCAGGCCGGGCTTGACGCCCTTGGAGCGGATGGCCTGGATGCTGCGGTGCACATGGCCCGAAGCGTCGGGGTGGAAGCTGATGTAGTCGGCGCCCGCCTCGGCAAAGGCGGCGGCAAGCGCGTCCACGGGCTGGATCATCAGGTGCACGTCGATCGGCACGGCCACACCGGCAGGTGTCTTGGCGTGCGGCTTGAGCGCCTGGCACACCATGGGGCCGAAGGTGAGGTTGGGCACGTAATGGTTGTCCATCACGTCGAAATGGATCCAGTCGGCACCGGCGGCGATGCAGCTTTGCACCTCTTCGCCCAGACGGGCGAAATCGGCGGACAGGATCGAAGGGGCAATGCGGAAGGTACGGCTCATACCGTCATTGTCGCAGTTACCATGCGCCCCATCATGTCCAAGTACCAGTTCGACGTCGAGGTGCAGCCACAGTACCTGCCCGGGCAATCCAGCCCGCAGGCCGGTGTTTACAGCTTTGCCTACACCATCACCATCACCAATGCCGGCAGCGTGCCAACCCAGCTGATCGCGCGCCACTGGATCATTGCCGACGCCCAGGGGCATACCGAGGAGGTCAAGGGCCTGGGCGTGGTGGGGCAGCAGCCACTGCTCAAGCCGGGGGAGTCGTTTCAGTATTCCAGCGGCTGCCGGCTGCGCACACCCACCGGCACCATGCACGGCAGTTACCACTGCGTGGCCGAAGACGGGGAGATTTTCACGGCGCCGATTGCCATGTTTCTGCTCGAAGCCGTGGGCCAGGGCGCCAGCAGCCAGCCGCTGGGCGAGAGGGTGCTGCATTGAGGCGCGCCACCACCGACCTGGCCGACCTGCTCGCGGCCCTGGATGCCGGGGCCGACCTGGCGCAGCGCCATCTTTGGCTGGTGCAGCTGCTGGCCTGGATCCGGGGGCCGCAAGAGTCCGTGCCGGCGGCGCTGGGCCGTGTGCAGCTGTTTCTGGATGCCATGGAATCCCGCCCCGAGCTGCAGGAGCGCCTGCGCGCCTGGTGGGGTACCCTGGCCGATACGGTGGACATGACCCCATTGCTGGCCGACTTCGGGTTTGCGCCCCGCATTGCCCTGGTCAGCGAGTTTGCCGAACGGGTGCGCAGCAAGTTGCTGCCGGGCAGCCCCGAGACCATCGATGCCTCGGAGCTGTTCAGCCTGGCGCTGCCCAGCACTTTTGACGCGAAATGGCTGGGCGCCGTGCCCGAGGCCGACCTGCTGCGGCTCGTGGCGCTGCTGTCAGAGACACCGGAGCACACGTCGCGCTGGCAGAAGGTGTTGCTCGACGCCATCACCTACTGCGCGGGGCAGATCCTGTCGACCGGCTTTGCCCCCGAGCTGCGCCTGCGCATGAGCGAGCAGGCCCGTGCCGCGCAACCGTTTCACGCCCTGATCCGCGATGTGGAAAGCCTGCGGGTGGAAGTGCTGCACGGCCTGCGTACGCGCAACCGGCTCGATGAAGCGGCGCAGCGCCTGCGCGAGCGGCTCGAAGCCTGCCGCGCAGCTACGGCCACGGTGTACCAGCATTTCGAAGACAACGGCATTTCGGTGGGCCTGGTGTTTCGCCTGCGCCAGTTGCGCGAGCGCATTCTGCGGGTGCGCGCACTGCTCGACTGCCTGCTCTCGCCCACCCCGGCCGTCAGCGCCGCACGGCTGCTGGCCCAGCTGGTGCAGGTCGGGCAGGAGCGGCGCAGCCTGCGGGCCCTGTTGTCCAGCAATTCATCGATGCTGGCAGCCAAGGTGGCCGAGCGCAGTGCCGAAACGGGCGAGCACTACATCACCCGCACGCCAGCCGAGTACCGCTCGATGCTGGCCAAGGCCTCGGGAGGCGGCGCGGTAATGGCCTTCACCACGCTCATCAAGTTCGGTTTGTATGCGCTGGCCCTGTCGGCGTTCTGGGGCGGTTTCTGGGCGGGGGTGAATTACGCGGTGAGTTTTGTGCTCATCCAGCTGCTGCATTTCACGGTGGCCACCAAACAGCCCGCCATGACAGCGCCGGCCATGGCGGCCAAGCTCAAGGAGCTCGATTCGGAAGACTCCGTTCAGGCCTTTGTGGACGAGGTCTCGCACCTGGTGCGATCGCAGGTGGCGGCGGTGCTGGGCAACGTGCTGGTCGTCTTTCCGGCCGTGCTGGGGCTGTCGCTGCTGTATGCCCTGGCCACCGGCGGCCCTGCACTGGACCAGGCCAAGGCCTTGCAGGTGTTTGAGTCGCAGCACCTGCTGGGGCCTTCGGTGCTGTTCGCGGCCTTCACGGGGGTGCTGCTGTTTGCGTCCAGCATCATCGCGGGCTGGGTGGAAAACTGGTTTGTGCTGCACCGCCTGGACTCGGCCATGCGCTACAACCCACGCATCACCGGCTCGCTGGGCAACGCGCGTGCAGCGCGCTGGGCACGCTTTCTGCGCGAAAACATCTCGGGCTTTGCCGCCAACATCTCACTGGGCTTCATGCTGGGTCTGATACCGGTGTTTGCGCATTTTTTCGGGCTCGGCCTGGATGTTCGCCACGTCACCCTGTCCTCGGGCCAGATTGCTGCAGCCAGTGCCACCTTCGGGCTGGAAGTGCTGCACCTGCCCGCTTTCTGGTGGGCCGTGGCCACGATCCCGCTGCTGGGCGCCCTGAATGTGGCGGTGAGCTTTTACCTCGCCTTCGGGCTGGCCTTGCGCGCCCGCAACGTGAGTGGCATCGACCGCTCCCGCATTTACACTGCCATCCGTGCGCGGCTGCGCACGGATGCGCTGAGCTTTTTCATCCCCGTGCGCCGGCCCTCCTGAACCTGCAGGCACACAGCCCATGCCGCGCAAGGACCTCCCCTGGTCCTACACGGCAACCGTGTTTCCGCATGTAAATTCAAGCACCGCCCAGGCGGGTTGCCCCGTTTCCTGCCACCGCAGGTTGCGCAGCGCACCCGCTTTTCCGCCCTACCGGGCCCCACCCGAACGACGGAGAGGACATATGACATGGACGAAATTCTGAGCTTCTGGGCGCAATGGTTGCGCCCCTCGGCAGGCCTTCCCACAGTGCAATGGTCGCTGTTGCTGGCCGTTGCCGCCATCACCGGCTACCTGTTCCAGCGCCACATCGGCCTGCCCAAGGTGGTGGGCTACTCCCTGGTGGGCACCGTGGCCGGTCTGGCGGGCTTCAGCGGTGCTGTCTGGCCGCTGCAGGGCATCGGCCTGTTCCTGCTGGAGCTGGGCATTGCCATCGTGCTGTTCGAGTGCGGCGGGCGCATCCCGCTGCGCTGGTTCCGCCACAACCCCATGGTGCTGGTGCAGAGCATTGCCGAGTCGGCTTTGACCTACTTTGCCGTGTACTGGGTGCTGTTGTGGCTCGAGGTGCCCGCGCGCGCCGCCGGCCCCCTGGCCCTGGTGGCGCTGGCGGCCTCGCCCGCCGTGCTCACGCGCGTGGTGGCCGACACCCGTGCGGCGGGGCCTGTCACCGAACGCGCCATCGTGCTGGCCACGCTTTCGACGCTGTATGCGCTCACGCTGGGCAGCGCGCGCGCCGAACTCATCAACCGCAGCACCATCACCTTCATGGATACCGTCTACCCGGTGATGGTGGTGCTGGGGGTCTCCATCGTCGTGGCCTCGGTGCTGGCCCTGGTGCTGCGCACGGCGCTGCGCGTGATGAGCCCGACCAGCGAGAACACCTCCATGCTGCTGCTGGCGCTGGTGGCCGCCGCCACCGCCGTGGCGGCGCACATGGGCGGCTCGGCGCCCCTGGCGGCCCTGCTGGCGGGCATGCTGCTCAAGCAGTTCACGCCGCGCCCCTGGGCCTGGCCACGCCAGCTGGGCAGCGCCTCATCCATGCTCACCATGCTGATGTTTGTGCTGGTCTCCACCGTGGCTGCACAGGCCGACTGGAGCGCACCCGTGGCCGGCGTGGTGCTGGCCCTGATCGCCGTGCGCCTGCTGGCCAAGGCCGTGGGCGTGGCGCTGGGCAACGTGGGCAGCGGCGCGAGCTGGCAACAGGCCCTATGGACGGGCTGCGCGATGACGCCGATGTCGTCGATTGCGCTGCTCATTGCCTCCCAGTTCGTACTGGCCTCGCCCTCCACGGGCCACCTGATTGCCCGCGTGGCCCTGCCCGCCATTTTGCTGATGGAGGTGCTGGGCGCGGTGATAGCGACCATCGCCATCTACCGCGCAGGAGAAAGTTCCAAGCCCTGGGCTCCCCTGGCCCGCGGCAACAACGGAGACAGCCGTGAGTCTTGAAGCCTTCACCCATTCCGAACCGCTGACGCTGGGCGTCGAGCTCGAACTGCAGCTCGTCAACACCCACGACTACGATCTGGCCCCCTACGCCGAAGACATGCTGCGCCTGATGAAAAAGGTGCCGCTGCCCGGCAGCGTGGTGCCCGAGATGACCAACAGCATGATCGAAGTCTCCACCGGCATCTGTCATTCCTCCAGCGAGGTGCTGGGGCAGTTGAGCCAGATCCGTGACGCACTGGTGAAGAGCGCCGACAAGCTCAACATCGCCGTGGTGGGCGGCGGCACGCACCCGTTTCAGCAGTGGCACGAGCGGCGCATCTATGACAAGCCGCGCTTCCAGGAGCTGTCGCAGCTGTATGGCTACCTGAGCAAGCAGTTCACGATCTTCGGCCAGCATGTGCACATCGGCTGCCCCGACGCCGACGCGGCGCTGCTCATGCTGCACCGCATGAGCCGCTACATCCCGCACTTCATCGCGCTGTCGGCGTCCAGCCCCTACGTGCAGGGGCAGGACACGGCCTTCGACTCGGCCCGGCTGAACTCGGTGTTTGCCTTTCCGCTGTCGGGCCGCGCCCCCATGGCGCTGACCTGGCAGGACTTCGAGGCGTACTTCAACAAGATGACGCGCACCGGCGTGGTCAAAAGCATGAAGGACTTCTACTGGGACATCCGCCCCAAGCCCGAGTTCGGCACCATCGAGATCCGCGTGTTCGACACCCCCCTGACCATCGAGCGCGCCGCTGCACTGGCCGGCTTCGTGCAGTCGCTCGGCGCGTGGTTTCTGGCCGATCAGCCCTTTGTGCCGCAGGAAGACGACTACCTCGTCTACACCTACAACCGCTTCCAGGCCTGCCGCTTCGGGCTGGACGCGGTGTATGTAGACCCGGCCAGCGGCGAGCACATGCCGCTGCGCGAGCACATCCTGCAGACCATGGACAAGATTGCCGGCCACGCCGCCGCGCACGGCGCCTCGGGGGCACTGCACCTGCTGCGCAGCGAGGCCAGCGCCAGCCAGAACGACGCGCGCTGGCTGCGTGATCGCCAGCGCGAAGAACAGTTGCTGGCCGAGGTCAGCCGGCAGGCGGCGCAGCGCTTTCGCGGCATGAATTGACCCCCCTTGAGCCGCGTCGCGCCTTCCCCCCCAGGGGGACTGCCGCCAGTGCGGCGGGGCAGCTCTTGCACGGCGGCCGCTGGCCTGAAGCCGGCCCGTATCCAGCCGTGTGGGCCCTCATGACGGCACAGCCATTGAACCTTGATTTCATGCGGCTTGGCAAGGTAAATAAAGCGGTCAACTGCCGTTTCCAGGTTGAACCACCGGACAATCCAGCCCCATGGGTGAATTCGACCTCATCGCACGCCACTTCACGCGCCCCGTGCGCCGCGCTGCCCTGGGCGTGGGCGACGACTGCGCGCTACTCGCGCCCGGGCCGGGCATGCAGCTGGCCATCTCCAGCGACATGCTGGTCGAGGGCCGCCATTTTTTTGCCGATGTGGACCCCGAGGCCCTGGGCCACAAGGCCCTGGCCGTGAACCTGTCCGACCTGGCGGCCTGCGGCGCACGGCCGCTGGCCTTCACTCTGGCACTGGCGCTGCCCCGGGCGGACGATGCCTGGCTGGCCGCCTTTGCGCGCGGGCTGTTTGCGCTGGCAGACGCGCACGGTTGCGAACTGGTGGGCGGCGACACCACGTGCGGGCCGCTCAACATCTGCATCACCATTTTTGGCGAAGTGCCGGCCGGTCAGGCCCTGCTGCGCAGCGGCGCACGGCCCGGTGACGACATCTACGTGAGTGGCACCTTGGGCGATGCCCGGCTGGCGCTGGAGGTGCTGCAGGGTCAGCTCGCGCTGCCCGAGGAGGTGCTGGCACGCGCCCGACAACGCCTGGAGCGCCCCACCCCGCGCGTGGCCCTGGGCCAGCAGCTGCACGGCATTGCCAGCAGCGCCCTGGATGTGAGCGACGGCCTGCTGGGCGACCTGGCGCACATCCTCCAGGCCTCGGGCGTGGGGGCCTGCATCGACACCACCGTCACTAGCAAATTGATAGCTATTAGCGCTTATACAGCAATGGCTGGATGCCAATTTGATGCCGAATTGATCCGCCAGTGCACCCTGGCGGGCGGCGACGACTATGAACTCGCGTTCACCGCCCCGCCCGCGCTGCGCAGCGCCGTGGCCGGTGCCGCGCAGGCCAGCGCTACCCCCGTGACCCGCATCGGCACGGTGGAGGCCGCGCCGGGCCTGCGGCTGGTGGATGGTCGAGGGCAAGCGGTGGCCAACCGCTATGCCTCGTTCGATCACTTCCAATGAGTCAGAACAGCGGCGCGTTCGGCTTGACCACGTACAGCATGTTGTTCTCGACCTTGCCGTCGTACAGCAGTTTCTGCTTGACGCCGCCAGCGCCATCGGGCGCGATCATGAAGTCCGCGTCGTTGATGATGCCCAGGCGGTTCGCGTCGATCACCCACAGGCCTTCCATCTTGTCGTGCGGGTACTTCTGGGTGGCGATGCCGTCGTAGGCCAGCGTCTTGGCAGCCGGCTGGATACCCAGCGCGGCGAGCTGCTCCCAGCCTGCCGCAAAGTTGTTGGCGTTGCCGGCGTCCTTGACCACTTCCTCCAGCGTCTTCCCGTTCACCAGCAGGCCGTTGGCGGGGCTGACGGTGAGCGCAGACTGGCTGCTGCGCAGGGCCGCGTTGGACTGGTCCACGTTGGTGGCGCGGCTCAGGTCGACCTTGTAGACGTTCTTGCGCACCGTGCCGGTGTCGATGCCGAAGAACTTGGTGTCGCGTTCGATCACCAGGAAGCTCGTCGCGCTCAGGGCGACGATTTCAGAATTGGCCAGGCCTGCGGCGTCCTGGCGGTAAAGGTACTGCGCGGTGGCGCCGGTGTCGATGTTCACCGTCACGATGCGCGTCAGGTTGATGCTTCCCACCGCCTTGGTGGGGTTGTACAGGTTGGACTGCAGGATGCCCACCAGCGTCTTGCCATCAGGGGTGATCGTCAGGCCTTCCATGCCGCGGTTGGGCCAGCGCTTGGACAGCTCGGCCGGCAGCACGCGGCCCGCCTTGTTGCGCGGGTCCGCAGCAAACGGGTTGATGCGCCCGATCTCTTTGCCGGTGGCATCGAAGTGCACGATGTGCGGGCCGTATTCATCGCTGATCCAGAACGTGCCGTCCTTCAGCGCCACCAGGCCTTCCGAATCCAGCCCGCTCTCGTCAAAGCCCGCAACGCCATCGCCGTCCGGGTCCAGCGCGACGACGCTGCCGTCCAGGTGGTAGGGTGTTTCGCCGGTGCCGCCGAAGTTCTTGTTGGGCAGACCGGTGATGGCGCGGCCTTTGGGGTCTTTCAGCAAAATCGTTTCGGCCAGCTCGGCCTTGCCTTCGCTGGTGAGCCGGAACAGACCGATGCGCGGCGTGTAGCTGGGCGCCAGGAAAATGATGCCCGACGGCGTGCGGCCCGCCTCGGTGGCGGCATTCGGCCCCCGGTCGCTGAGGCCGTAGAAATATCCGGGGCGGGTGGGGTGGGGCGCAAGCGATGAGCCGTAGCTCCCGTTGCGCACCTCTGTGCCCTGGCTGTTGGAAACCTTGCCGATCAGCTCATAGGGCAGGCTTGCACCCGCGGCACCGGGATAATGGAAGTCGTCATCAGATCCACCGCAGGCCACCAGGCCGAGGCCCATGACAAGCATTGAAAGAACGCGGGGTGTGGGAAATTTCATGGCGTAGCTGGGCCTGGAGGCCGCAAGAGAAGGGACCCCGCAAGGCTATGACTCCGGCATGACAGGGGCATGACCTCCTTGGGCTCTGGCCCGCAACGCATCACTGCCGCAGCAGCAACTGCACCAGCGGGTGGGCCACCTTGCGCTCGGTGCTGATGGCGTAGTAGTGCTCCTGCACCCCTTCGCAAGCGCCGATCAGCCGCACCTGGCTGCGCTGGTGCAGCTCGTCCTGGGCGGCCACCGCCCCCGGAAACACGCCCAGGCCGGTGCCGCCAAAGGCCTCCAGCAGCGCGTTGTCCTCGAACTCGCCGACCACGCGGGGGCGCAGGCCGTTCTGCGCCAGCCACTGGTCGATGTGGCTGCGCACGATGGAGTGCGTGGTGGGCAGCAGCACAGGCACCTGCTGCAGGCTGGCCGGAAACCCCTTTGCAGCCTGCTCCCACCAGTGCGGCGCGCCATACCAGCCCATGGGCGAGGTGCCCAGCGGGTGGTTATGCACCTTCAGGCGTGCGTTGAAAGGCGCCGGGTGATCGGACAGCACGACATCGAGTTTGTGCACCGCCAGTTCGGCCAGCAGATCGGCCATTTCGCCCTCGTGGCACACCAGCCGCAAGTGCGCCACCTGGAGCACGGGCTGCAGCAAGCGCTGCACTTCCAGTTTGGGCAGGCCGTCCGCAATACCCACCACCAGCCGCACGGCCTGCTGCTCGCTGGCGCTGCGCACCAGCTCGGGCAAGGCCTCGCCCAGCTGGAAGATGTGCTCCGCCTGGCGCAAGGCCACCACGCCGGCATCGGTCAGCTCCAGCCCACGCCCGGCGGGCCGCAGCAGCTGGCAGCCGAGATCACGCTCCAGTTCGCGCACCTGGGTGCTCACCGTCTGGATGGCCATGTCCAGCCGCGCAGCGGCGTTCGACATGCTGCCCTCCTTGGCCACCATCCAGAAGTAGTACAGGTGACGGTAATTGAACAAACGGCTCATATTCAGATATTACAGAATCATCAATCAATGATTGTCTGCTTTTTCAGATAGCCTTTTGCCGCTACTTTTGGCTCCTTTCCTCATTCACTGGAGACCACCATGCAACAACCCGCCATTCACCGGGCCGACACCGTCGGTTCCAGCCTGGGCAGCACCCTCTCGACGCACCGGGTGCTGCGCAACACCTACGCGCTGCTGTCCATGACGCTGCTGTTCAGCGCAGCCGTGGCCGGCACGTCCGTGGCCCTGCGCCTGCCGGCGCCGGGAATCCTCATTACGCTGGCCGGGTACTTCGGCCTGCTGTTCCTGATCCACAAGGTGCAGAACAGTGGCTGGGCGGTGGGCGCCGTCTTTGCGCTGACGGGCTTCATGGGCTACACCCTGGGCCCGGTGCTGTCGGCCCACCTGGCGCTGCCCGGCGGCGGGCAGACCATTGCCCTGGCGCTGGGCGCCACCGGCGCCACCTTCCTGGCGCTGTCGGGCTATGTGCTGGCCACCCGGCGCGACTTCAGCTTCATGGGCGGCTTCCTGTTCGCCGGCATGGTGATTGCCATCCTGGCCGGGCTGGCAGCCATGTTCTTCCAGATGCCTGCACTGGGTCTGGCGGTGTCGGCCATGGTGGCCCTGCTGTCGGCGGGTCTGATCCTGTTCGAGACCAGCCGCATCGTCAATGGCGGTGAAACCAACTACGTGCTCGCTACCGTGGGCCTGTTTGTTTCGCTGTTCAACCTGTTCACCAGCCTGCTGAGCCTGTTCGGCTTCAGCTCCAACGACTGATTTTTTTCCAAGGACACACCATGACCACCATTTCCCGCACTGCCGCTGCCGTCATCGCCCTGAGCGTGGCCGCCTTCACCCTGCCCACTGCCGCACACGCCAAGCGCCTGGGTGGCGGCTCGCGCAGCATTCCACCGGCCAGCATCGGCAAGGCACCCGCCAAGCCGGCAGCTGCGGCCACGCCGACAGCACCCAGCACACCCGCGGCCCCTGCGGCAGCTGCAGCGCCAGCCCCGGCAGCCGCGGCCGCCCCCGCAGCCCGCGGCCCCGGCATGATGGGCACCCTGGGCGCCGCCGCCGTGGGTGCCGTGGCCGGTACGATGGTGGGCAACGCCATCGCCGCGCCCACCAAGGAAGTCAGCGCCAAGGAGGCCGAAGCCCAGGCCGCCGAAAAGGAGGCCCAGGAGCTGCAGCGCAAGGCCGATGAAGCCAAGGCCAAGGCAGACGCCGCGCGCGCCGCAGCCAAGTAAGCCCCCGGCAGCCCGCAGGCCTGTGGCGCACAGAGCCCGGGGCTGCATTTTTTTGCGCTGCACAGGGCGCGCAGGGCGGGCCTCCGGGTCAAGCCTTGCACTACCATCTGCGGCGGTGCCGGTTGTTGCACCGCCAAGGAGCGCCCGTGACCTTCGCCCCTCTTTTGCCGTGGCCCCTGCTGCCTGTACTGGCCTGCTCTGCCCTGCTGTGCGCTGCCAGCGCTGCAGCCCAGGAAGCGCCCTCACGCATCACCCGCGTCACCCTCTACCCCGGTGTCGCCACGGTCGAACGCGTGGCCCGCGTGCCTGCGGGCGCCCGCAATCTCACCCTGTCGTGCCTGCCCGCCACGCTGGACACCCAGAGCCTGCAGATCCAGGCTGACGTGGGTGTGCACGTGGGCGAGTTCAGCGTGCACACCGAAGACCGCGAGCTGGCCAGCGCCTGCGCCAGCCCGCTTGACGGGCGCATCCGCGCGCTGGAAGACCAGATTGCCACCATGCGGGCCGAGGCCGCGGGCCTGCAGCTGGCCGAGACCTTCCTCAAGGCGGTGGCGGGCAGCCCCGCCAGCGAAGGCAGCAGCACGGCACGCACGGCTGCAGGCACGCCGGCACAGATCAGCGCTACGGCTGAAGTGCTGCGCCAGTCCGGCCAAAGCACCCAGAGCCGCACGCACCAGCTCAGGCGCCAACAGGAAGCCCTGGAGCTCGAGCTCAAGCCCCTGGTGGCCGAGCGGGACCGCGTGGCGAGCCAGCGCACGCGCGTGGTGTCGGTGCGCGTGAACCTGGCCGCCGAGCGCGAGGGCGAGTTGCGCCTGGCCTACCAGGTGCGCGGCCCCGGCTGGCAGCCCAGCTACCGCGCCGCGCTCGACACCGCCGGGCCCGCAGTACAGCTCGAGCGCCTGGCGCTGGTGGCGCAGAACAGCGGCGAAGACTGGAACAAGGTGCAGATCCTGCTCTCCACCGGCCAGCCGAACCGGGCCACGCAGGGCCGCCTGCCGCGCCCCTGGACACTGGACGTGGCCCCGCCACCGTCGCCACGCCCGCCGCCCGCCATGGCCATGGCTCCAGCTGCTGCACCGGCGCCCGCCATGCGCGAACGCAGCAGCACCACGCCAGAGGCCCTGCCCGGCTTTGAGGTCAGCGCCACCGACAAAGGCTTTGCCACCGAATTTGCCGTGCCCCAGCACATCACCGTGCCCTCCAACGGCCAGCGCATCACGCTGGCACTGGGCACGCACAACGCCCCCGCACAACTCATCACCCGCACCGCCCCGGGCGTGGAAGAAGCCGCCTACCTTGTGGCCGAAATCACCCCCCCGCCGGGCGTGTGGCCGGCCGGCAACGTGGGCCTGTACCGCGATGGCGCCTTTGCGGGCACGGGGCGGCTCGACTTTGCGGCCACCGCCGCAGCACCGGGCGCAGCCCCCGTGGCCAGCCTCTCGTTCGGGCGCGACGATCGGGTGCTGGTACGCGCCGAAGCCCCGCAAGAGATGAGCGGCAGCACCGGCCTGACCGGCTCCCGCACCGAACGGCGCACGCGGCGCAGCTACCAGGTGGACAATCGCCACACCAGCACCCTCACGCTGCAGGTGCTGCATGCCGCACCGATCTCGCGGCATGAAAGCATCGAGGTCGAATCCCGCTACCAGCCCGCCCCCACCGACCTGGCCTGGAACCGCCAGAGCGGCACCATCGCCTGGCAGCAACCCCTGGCCGCCAGCGCCACGGCCCGCTTCAGCGCCGAGCACACCATCACCTACCCCCAAGGCACCGAACTGCTCGAACGCCCCTGACGCCCTGCGATGCCGCACCGCCGCGACGGGCTTTTGCCGCCCGGGGCGCTGCAGGTGCCTGACAATCCCGGGCATCGTCAATCACTGCACCCGCCCTCCATGTACACGCACATCCTCGTCCCGATCGACGGCAGTCCCACCTCCGACCGCGCACTGGCCGAAGCCGCCAGCCTGGCGCAGCTGACCGGCGCGCAGGTGCGGCTGCTGCACGTGATGGACCCGGTCACCCACACCCGCGGATTCGAGCGCCCCGAAACCTACAGTCAGGACATCCTGCCCCAGGCCCGGCAGGCAGGGCAGACGCTGCTGGATGCGCGGCGCGAGCAGTTGGCCCAGCAGGGCATTGCCGTCGACACCCAGCTGCTCGAAAGCCTGGGCGCCAGCGTGGCACGGCTGGTGGTGGAACACGCCGCCCAGTGGCCGGCCTCGGTGATCGTGCTGGGCACCCAGGGGCGGCGCGGCCTCGAACGCATGCTGATGGGCAGTGATGCCGAACAGATCGCCCGCCATGCCTCCATGCCCGTGCTGCTGGTGCGCCAGAACGCCGCCCCGGCCCCCAACGCGACCTGACCCCCTGCAATGAGCGCCACCGCCGCCCCCCTGCCCCCGCGCCCGACGGCCCGTTTTCTGTGGGCCCACCCGGCCCACGCCATCGCCCTGTGCTTTGGCGCCGGCCTTTCGCGCGCTGCACCCGGCACCGTGGGCACACTGTGGGCCTGGCTGGCCTTTCTGGTGCTGCAGCAGTGGTTTGCCAGCCCCTTGCAGATGGGCCTGCTCATCGTCTTCAGCACCCTGGGCGGCTGGTGGGCCTGCACCATCACCGCTCGCCACATGGGCGTGACCGACCCCGGCGCCATCGTCTGGGACGAAGTGGTGGCCTTCTGGCTGGTGCTCTGGCTGGCCATGCCCATGGGCTTCTGGGGACAGCTGGCGGCGTTCGCGCTGTTCCGCTTTTTTGACGCCGCCAAGCCCGGCCCGGTGGCCTGGGCCGACCGCCTGTTCAAGGGCTTTGGCTGGCGCGGCGGCTGGGGCATTCTGTTCGACGACTTCGTGGCGGCCTTCTGCACGCTGCTGGTGATTGCGCTGTGGAGGTTCTGGTGAACCCATTCGCCCCTGGCAATTCACTATCAAATAAAGAGCTACCAGCGCTTGATAGCAAAGCGCTGGATGCCATTTTGACTGATATTTCCGGTCGACTGCTGGCGCGCGGCGAGATGCTGGCCACGGCCGAGAGCTGCACCGGTGGCCTGATCGCCGCCGCCTGCACCGATCTGGCCGGATCGAGCCAGTGGTTCGAGCGCGGCTTCGTCACCTACTCCAACGCCGCCAAAACCGAGTTGCTGGGCGTGGACGCTGCCCTCATCGCACAGCACGGCGCCGTGAGCGCACCCGTGGCCTGCGCCATGGCCGAAGGCGCACTGGCGCACTCGCACGCCCAGGCCAGCCTGGCCGTGACCGGTGTGGCCGGCCCCACGGGCGGCAGTGCCGAAAAACCCGTGGGCACCGTCTGGCTGGCCTGGTGTGTCGCGGGGCGCACCCACAGCGAGCGCTGCCACTTCCCCGGCGACCGCGGCGGCGTGCGCGCAGCCACCGTGCAGCGCGCGTTGGTGCAGCTGCGCGCGCTGCTGGCGTAGCGGCTGGCACGGTTACCGTCGCACGCTTGGCGCCACGGCCGCAACGAGGCCCCACGCCCTTATTTCAGATCAAAACAGCCTCAAGCCCTTGCTGAATAATCACCGACAGCTCTTTTTTCAGGAGCAAATTTTCAGGCGCCGTGGCACTTCTTGAACTTCTTGCCGCTGCCGCACCAGCAGGGGTCGTTGCGGCCCGGCTCGGGCGGCTTGCGCAGGGTCTCGACACGCGGGCCCATGCTCTTCCAGAGCTGGCGCAGGTCGTACACCGCCCAGATGGCCTCGCCGAAGGCCTCGACGCGCGCCTTGCTGGTGCTGGGCGCACCGTCCTCGCTGTACATGCAGACCTCGGGCTTGCCGGTGTCGTCTTCGGTCAGCGCCACGATGCGCTCCAGCGCGTCATCGAGCCACTGCGCGGCCTCCTTGTCGCGCGGCGTGGCCCATTCGTCGGGCCAGTTCTCCACGGCAAACATGAAGCCCAGCGCCCAGACCTGGCCGAACGACGGAACCTCCTGGCCGTCCAGTTCGGCGCGCTCCTGCTCGGGCAGGCTGGCGACGGCGCCGCGCATGTCCATGGCCTCGGGGGCATAGGCTTCGTCTTCGTCGAGGGATTTGACCTCGGCGTCGAGCTGGCGCACCACTTCGTTCCAGCGGCGCATCCACAGCTCGATGAAGCGCGCCTGCTGCGCGGCATCGGTGAACGCGGGCAGCAGCGGCAGCGGCTCGCCCTCGGCCACCTCCAGCGCCTCGCCATCGCCCAGCAGCATGGGCAGGTATTCGGCCGGGGGGATGAGGCGGCGCGTGCAGGCCAGCGCGGCCAGGAAGCCGTCGCAGAACTCCCACTGCGGAATTTCCTCGCCGCGCGTGCGCAGGTCGTCGAGCAGGGTGTCGAGCTCGTCCAGTTCGTCGGGGCCGAGGGCCGGTGCGCCGGCGTCGGTAGGGGCAGGGTGGTTCATGGGATGGCTCCGATCATCGGTGCAAAGGCTTTTATGATGCCCGGGGCAGCGCCAAAAGGCGTCCCGCGGGGGGCGTGGCGGCAAGTGTAGCCCGCCGTATCCCACCGCTAGCAGCTGGCACCCCCCGGAAAACCTCGCACAACCTCACCCATGCAGCCCCCGAGCAACCCAACCCTCCCGGCCCTTCTGGCGCCCCCCCACGGCACGCCCCCGGGAGCCCTGCGCCGATGACCGCCCCCCTTGCCCACTCGCACGCCCTGGCGCCTGACTACGCAGCCTTCCTGCAAGCGCATCTGGCCGGGCAGTCTGCCAACGTGGCCAGTTACGCCCTGGGCGACGAACAGGTCTGGCTGAAAAAGGCCGGGCCGCGCCACGGCATGTGGCGCTACCGGGTGCTCGGCGCGCTGGCCAACCTGGCGCGGCTCGATGTGCTGCGCCCCGTGCCCAACCTGGGGGGCCAAGAGGCGATTGCCACCGAAGCGCGGCGCCTGCGCGACCTACGCGCCCGCGGCCTGCGCGTGCCGCTGGTGCTGGCCCAGCAGAACAATGGCCTGCTGCTGCGCCACCTGGGACGCCCGGGTGAGCCCACACCCTCGCTGGCCGACGAGATGCAGGCCGCCGTGGCCCGGGGCCCGGCTGCCGTGCAGGCACTGTGGCTGCAGGGCCTGCTGGCGCTGGACCATGTGCACGCCACCGGCACCTGCCTGAGCCAGGCCTTTGCACGCAACCTGGTGCGCTGCCCGGATGGCATCGTGGGCTACATCGATTTTGAGGACGACCCTGCCGCCAGCCTGTCACCGGCGCACTGCCAGGCGCGCGATGTGCTGTGCTACGTGCATTCCACCGCGCTGTACCTGTGCGAGAGCGGCGCACTGGCGAGCGCCCGGCCGCTGTGGGCGGCCTGGCTGGCCCAGCGCACCCCGGCCACACGCACCGTACTGGCCACCAGCATTGGCCGCATGGCCTGGCTGCGCCACCTGCCACCAAGCCGCCGCCTGGGGCGCGACCTGCAGCGCGCACGCGCCGCATACGAACTGCTGACGCCCGAAAAAAGGTAAACCGCCACCCGCGCGACAGCCCGCCGCATGCGATGGCGGCACACTGCAAACCTGTTCAACCCCACCGGAGACCTGCCATGAAACTGATTGCCGCCGTGGCCCAGACCGCCACCGTGCTGTTCGACACCCCCGCCACCGTGGCCAAAGCCGAAGCCCTGATGGCGGAGGCCGCTGCGCGCGGCGCCCGGGTACTGGTGTTCCCCGAGGCCTTCATCGGCGGCTACCCCAAGGGAGCGGATTTCCACATCTTCATCGGCGCGCGCACGCCCGAGGGCCGGCAGGACTTCAAGAAGTATTACGACGCGGCCGTCACGCTCGACGGCCCCGAGATCGCGCAGCTTGCCCAGGCCGCCGGGCAGCACCAGCTGCATGTGTGTGTCGGCATCATCGAGCGCGACGGCGGCACGCTGTACTGCACGGCCGTCTACCTGGGGCCAGACGGCAGCGTGCTGGGCCACCACCGCAAGCTCATGCCCACGGCACTCGAACGCCTGGTCTGGGGCCAGGGCGATGGCTCCACGCTGCGCGCCGTGGACACGCCCTACGGCAAGCTCGGCGCCGTGATCTGCTGGGAAAACTACATGCCCGCGCTGCGCATGGCCATGTACCAGCAGCGCGTGGCGCTGTACTGCGCGCCCACCGCCGACGACCGTGACACCTGGATCAGCACCCTGCAGCACATCGCCATGGAGGGCCGCTGCTTCGTGCTGTCGAGCTGCCAGCACCTGCGCCGCGCACAGTTCCCCATGGACGCGATGCACAACCGCCTGCCCGAGGCGCCCGACACGGTGCTGATGCGCGGCGGCAGCTGCATCATCGGCCCGCTGGGCCAGGTGCTGGCCGGGCCGGTGTATGGCGAGGACGCGCTGCTCACCGCCGAGATCGACCTCGACGACATTGCGCGCGCGCAGATGGACTTCGACCCCGTGGGGCACTACGCGCGCCCCGATGTGTTCCAGCTCGCCGTCAACACCGCGCCGCAGCACGCCGTGCTGGCCGCACCCGGCGCCACCGCCCAGATCTGATCCGCCCCCCGAAAGGTTTCCTGAACATGGATGTCTCCGAAGCCGTGCAGCGGCGCATGTCGGTCCGCGCCTTCAAACCCGACACCCCTTCCGCCGCCGTGGTGCGCGCCATCCTGGAGGGCGCGGCGCGCGCGCCCTCGGGCGGCAACCTGCAGCCCTGGCATGTGCACGCGCTCGCGGGCGAGCCGCTGGCCCAGCTGCTGCGCGCCGTGGAGAGCGCCCCGTTGCAGGAGGAGCCCGAATACGCCGTTTACCCACCCGACCTGTGGGAACCCTACCGCACGCGGCGCTTTCGCAATGCAGAACAGCTCTACGCCTCCATCGGCATCCCGCGCGAGGACAAGGCCGCGCGCCTGCGCCAGATGGCGAAGAACGCCAGCTTCTTCGGCGCGCCCGTGGGCATCTTCCTGAGCGTGGACCGCCGCATGGGACCGCCGCAATGGGCCGACCTGGGCATCTACCTGCAGACGGTGATGTTGCTCGCCACCGAGCAGGGCCTGGACACCTGCGCGCAGGAGTTCTGGGCCTTCCGCTCGCAGCCCGTGGCGCGCTTCCTGGCGCTGCCGCCCGGGCGCATGCTGTTCGCCGGCATCGCGCTGGGCTGGCGCGACGAGAGTGCGCCCATCAACCAGTGGCGCACCGAGCGCGACCCCTTCGAGACCTGGGCCGAGATGCGCGGCTTCTGATCAGAGCAGGCTGTCCGCGCGCACGTAGGCATAGCCCAGATCGCGCGCCACGGCCTCGAAAGTCACCTGGCCCTCGGCCACGTTGAGGCCGTTGCGCAGGTGCGCGTCATCCCGCAGCGCCTGCTTCCAGCCCTTGTCGGCCAGGGCCAGGGCATGGCCGATGGTGGCGTTGTTCAGCGCAAAGGTACTGGTGCGGGCCACGGCACCGGGCATGTTGGCCACGCAGTAGTGCACCACGCCATCGACAACAAACGTCGGGGCGGCGTGGGTGGTGGGGCGTGAGGTCTCGAAGCAGCCGCCCTGGTCGATGGCCACGTCCACCACCACGGCGCCCGGTTTCATGCGGGCAACCATGTCCCGCGTCACCAGTTTGGGCGCGGCCGCGCCGGGAATGAGCACGCCGCCCACCACCAGATCGGCACCGCGCACGGCGTCCTCCACGCTGTGCGCGGTGGAATGGACGGTGCTGATGCGGTTGCCAAACACCAGATCGAGGTGGCGCAGGCGGTCCACGCTCTTGTCCAGCACCGTCACGCGCGCGCCCAGGCCCACGGCCATCTGCAGCGCATGCGTGCCGACCACGCCCGCGCCCAGGATCACCACATGCGCCGCAGGCACGCCCGGCACGCCGCCCAGCAGCACGCCCATGCCGCCCTTGGACTTTTCCAGGTGCACAGCCCCGGCCTGGATGGCCATGCGCCCCGCCACCTCGCTCATGGGTGCCAGCAGCGGCAGGCCGCCACCGGGGCCGGTGATGGTTTCATAGGCAATGCAGAGGGCGCCCGACTTCACCAGCGCAGCAGTCTGCGCGGGGTCCGGCGCCAGATGCAGGTAGGTGTAGAGAATCTGGCCGGGGCGCAGCATGGCGCACTCCACCGGCTGCGGCTCCTTGACCTTGACGATCATCTCGGCCTGGGCGAACACCTCGGCGGCCTCCTGCACCAGACGGGCACCTGCGGCGAGGTATTGTGCGTCGTCCAGTCCGATGGCAGCGCCCGCGCCCACCTGAACCAGAACCTGGTGGCCCCGGCTGGTGAGTTCGCGCACACTGGCCGGAGTCAGGCCGACGCGGTATTCATGGTTTTTGATTTCCCTGGGCAATCCGATGCGCATCGCTGTCTCCTGGTATGTAGGTGTTGAGACGCGCAGTGTCCCGCCCGGGAGGGCGGAATTCAATACGGATTAATGAACAAAGATATTCATTACGCCAACAGATACTTCACGGCGCGGGCCCCAGCACCGGCGCCGCATGCACGCCCAGCGCCAGCAACCGTTTGCGCAGGCTGAGCACGGCGCGGTCCTTGCTGAGCAGGAGGGCTCCATGGTGCACGGCCAGGTCGATGAACTGCTGGTCGTCCGGGTCCTTGCAGACGGCGCTGGCGCGCGGCGCGGCGTCCACCGTGCGGGACTGCGCATCGAAGGCCTGCAGCACCTGTGCCACGGTCAGCCCGTAGTAGGCCAGGCGCGGCGCGATCTGCGGGTAGCCGAGCACGCGCTCGAGCTCCACGCGCATGGCGGGTGCAGCGATCCAGCGCAGCGCACCGCTGGCCAGCAAGGGCTTGAGGGGCTGAACAGCGGCGTCGGCAAAGACCAGCAGGTCGAGCACGATGTTGGTGTCGATCACCACCGGCCGGACCGCCCCGGGGGGCAGGGCCAGCGTCTCAGCCGCCATCGGCCGTGCCTTGGCTTGCGGCGCCCGGGCGGGCGCGCACGGCGCCGCGCACCATGTCGAAGCGGAACAGCCGACATTCGATCGGGCCGTTCCACATCGGCACACGGCGCGACTCCTTCAGGCGCATCTTGCCGGGCAGCTTGAGGTCGGGGGTGAGCATCCAGGCCGTCCAGCCCGCATAGTTCTTCTTCCAGTGGGCGGCCAGCTGGCTGAAGAACTCGCCACCGTCGTCGGTGTGCGCGGCCTCGCGGCCCACGGCGCCCCCCTGGGCACGCAGCGCGGCGCGCTCGGTGGCGTTCTGGCCCGCAGAACCGGCGGCGGCGATGCGCTCGCCATAGGGCGGGTTGAGCAGCATCACACCCGGCGTCTCGCAGGGCGGCATGCGCTGCAATGCGTCGCCGCCGCGCAGCTGCACGGCGGCGGCCACACCGGCGCGCTCGGCGTTGCGCTGGGCAAAATCCACCATGCGGTGCGAAACATCACTACCAAAAATAGCGACAGGGCTTAACTGTTCTGCGCTTGCAGCTTCGTTTTTTATAGCATTCCAGACATGCGCCTGGAAGGGCAGAAGCTTCTCGAAGGCAAAGCGCCGGAGCAGGCCGGGCGCGATGCGGCAGGCGATCTGCGCCGCCTCGATGGCAACGGTGCCGCTGCCGCAGCAGGGGTCGTACAGCGGCACCGGCGCCTCGCCATGCGGATCCCAGCCGCTGGCGGCGATCATGGCAGCGGCGAGCGTCTCCTTGAGCGGAGCGTCGCCCTTGTCCTCGCGCCAGCCGCGCTTGAACAGCGGCTCGCCCGAGGTGTCGATGTAGATGGTGGCCTCGTCGGTGGTCAGGTGCAGGTGGATGCGCACGTCGGGCCACTGGGTGTTCACGTCGGGGCGCACACCGCTCTTGGCGCGGAAGCGGTCGGCCACCGCATCCTTCACGCGCAGGCCGGCGAAGTTCAGGCTGGTCAGCGGACTGTGCTGCGCCGTCACCTCGACCTTGAAGGTCTGGCGCGGGGTGAACCAGATTTCCCAGGCCACGCTGCTGGCCAGTTCGTACAGGTCGTTCTCGCTGCGGTAGGGCCGGTGCGCCAACTGCACCAGCACGCGCTGCGCCAGGCGGCTGTGCAGGTTGAGCAGCAGTGCATCGCGCCAGGAGGCGCGCAGCAGCGCGCCGCCGCGCCCGGTGAGCAGGTCGTTGCCGGTTAGGCCGGTGATCCGGTGCACTTCGTCGGCCAGAAAGCCCTCAACGCCGGCGGCGCAGGGCAGGAAGATTTGAAGTTGGTTCATATGCAGCCCCCAAGGATAAGGCCTGCGCCCGATGTCCCCGGTCAGGACTGTCGCGACGCCTGCAGCTCCTGGGCAGGTACCGGCCGGCCGAACAGGTAGCCCTGGTAACCGCCGCAGCCCTGATCAACCAGGAATTCAAACTGCCCCGGCTGCTCGACCCCTTCGGCCACCACCGTCAGCCCCAGACTGTGGGCCAGGGCCACGATGGTACGGGCGATGGCTGCGACGTTCGGATCGGTCAGGATGTCGCGCACGAAGGAGCGGTCGATCTTGAGCAGATCGAGCGGCAAACGGCGCAGATAGGTCAGAGACGAGTAGCCGGTGCCAAAGTCATCCAGCGCAAAGCCGATGCCGTGTGCCTTGAGCTGCACCATCTTGGCGATGACGCTCTCGACATCATCGAGCAGCAGGCTTTCCGTCAGCTCCAGCCGCAGGCGTGCCGGGTTGGCCCCGGTCGTGCGCAGCACCTCCAGAAC
>JANJVG010000079.1 GCA_024710165.1 Burkholderiaceae bacterium | reverse complement strand
CTGCCTGAACATGCTGGAAGAAATCCAGGCCATGGGCGGCGTGTCCAAGGTCGGCGAGTTCATGGAAAAGGTCAAGGACAAGAACTCCGGCGTCAAGCTGATGGGCTTCGGTCACCGCGTGTACAAGAACTACGACCCCCGCGCCAAGCTCATGCAGGAAACCTGCAATGAAGTGCTGGCCGAGCTGGGCCTGGAAAACGACCCGCTGTTCAGGCTGGCCAAGGAACTGGAAAAGATCGCCCTGGAAGATGACTACTTCGTGCAGCGCAAGCTCTACCCGAACGTGGACTTCTACTCCGGCATCGTGCAGCGCGCCATCGGCATCCCGGTGAACCTGTTCACCGGCATCTTTGCCCTGGCCCGCACCGTGGGCTGGATCGCCCAGCTGAACGAAATGATCAGCGACCCCGAGTACAAGATCGGCCGTCCGCGCCAGCTGTTCACGGGCTCTGTGCGCCGCGACGTCAAGCCCTTGGGCCAGTGATGGCTGCGGCGCCCGGCGCCGCCACTGCCCCGCAAAACCCGCCGCAATCCGGCGGGTTTTTTCATGGGGGCTCCCACGCCGGAATGGGTACCATCCCCCGGCAAGTCATTTTTCGATGCACCGGCACTGCCCTCAACGCAGCGCCCAACGTGGCCGAAACCACACCCGCACCCACCCTTTTTCCCCAAGGAGCCCCCCATGAAATCCCGCGCCGCCGTCGCCTTCAAAGCCGGAGAACCCCTGCAGATCGTCGAGATCGACGTGGCTCCGCCGAAAAAAGGCGAGGTGCTCATCAAGATCACCGACACGGGCGTCTGCCACACCGACGCCTTCACGCTCAGCGGCGAAGACCCCGAAGGCCTTTTCCCCGTGGTGCTCGGCCATGAGGGCGCGGGCATCGTCGTCGAGGTGGGTGAAGGCGTGACCAGCGTCAAGCCCGGCGACCATGTCATTCCGCTCTACACCGCCGAATGCGGCGAATGCCTGTTCTGCAAGAGTGGCAAGACCAACCTGTGCGTGGCCGTGCGCGCCACACAGGGCAAGGGTGTGATGCCCGACGGCACCTCGCGTTTCAGCTACAACGGCCAGCCGATCTACCACTACATGGGCTGCAGCACCTTCAGCGAATACACCGTGGTGGCCGAGGTCTCGCTCGCCAAGGTCAACCCTAACGCCAACCCCGAGCAGGTCTGCCTGCTGGGCTGCGGCGTGACCACGGGCCTGGGCGCCGTCAAGAACACCGCCAAGGTGCAGGAAGGCGACAGCGTGGCCGTATTCGGCCTGGGCGGCATCGGCCTGGCCGTGATCCAGGGGGCAAAAATCGCCAAGGCGGGCCGCATCATCGCCATCGATACCAATCCCTCCAAGTTCGACCTGGCCCGCACCTTTGGCGCCACCGATTGCATCAACCCCAAGGACTTTGACAAGCCGATCCAGCAAGTCATCGTCGAGATGACGACCTGGGGCGTGGACCACTCCTTCGAGTGCATCGGCAACGTCAACGTGATGCGCGCCGCGCTCGAATGCGCGCACCGCGGCTGGGGGCAGAGCGTGATCATCGGCGTGGCAGGGGCCGGGCAAGAGATCAGCACCCGCCCCTTCCAGCTCGTCACCGGACGCAAGTGGCTGGGCACGGCGTTTGGCGGCGTCAAGGGCCGCAGCGAACTGCCCGGCATGGTGGAAGACGCCATGGCCGGCAAGATCCAGCTGGAGCCGTTCGTGACCCACACCATGGGCCTGCAGGACATCAACCACGCCTTTGACCTGATGCACGAAGGCAAGTCGATCCGCTCGGTGGTGAAGTACGCCGCCTGACAAATTACATCAAAAACAATAGCGGCTAGCGCTTGATTTCAGATGTTTTCAGCATTAATTCGTACTGAAAACCTTATTTAAAAAGCGCTACCAGCTATCTATTCGAGAGCAATCACCCATGTCTGCACCCTTTGAACTCCTGGGCAGCCACGCCTGTTTTGGCGGCGAGCAACGCTTTTACCGGCACGACGCAGCCACCATCGGCTTGCCGATGAAGTTCTCGGTGTACCTGCCGCCCCAGGCCCGGCAGGGCCCCGTGCCCGCGCTGCTCTACCTCGCGGGCCTGACCTGCACCGAAGAAACCTTCATGGTCAAGGCCGGCGCCCAGCGCCGGGCGGCCGAGCTGGGCCTGGCACTCATCGCGCCCGACACCAGCCCGCGCGGCGCGAACCTGCCCGGCGAGGCAGACCACTGGGATTTTGGCGTGGGTGCCGGCTTTTACCTCGACGCCACCGCAGCGCCCTGGGCACGCCACTGGCGCATGGAAAGCTATCTGATGCAGGAGCTGCTGCCCCAGGTGGCCGCGCAGCTGCCCATCGACGGCGGGCGCCTGGGCATCACGGGCCACTCGATGGGCGGGCATGGGGCGCTGACCCTCGCGCTGCGGCACCCGGGGCGTTTCCGGTCGCTATCGGCCTTGGCCCCGATCTGCGCGCCCACCCAGTGCCCCTGGGGCGAGAAGGCTTTCACCGGCTACCTCGGCGCCGACCGCACGGCCTGGCTGGAACACGATGCCACCGTGCTGATGCAGAACCAGCCCATTGCTCCCTACCCTGCGGGCATCCTCATCGACCAGGGCCTGGCCGACAAATTTCTGCCCGAGCAACTGCACCCGCATCGCCTGGAGGAAGCCTGCATGCAGATCGGCCAGCCGCTGGAGCTGCGCCGCCACGCGGGCTACGACCACGGCTACTACTTCGTGCAGACCTTCATCGCCGACCACCTGCAGCACCACGCCCGGAGCCTTTTGCCGCCAACCCCATGATGCCCGGATTGACCGCGCTCGGCAGTGCGAGATTCGCGATGCTCTACAGTCTCGCCCTTTGCAACTCCCTCCCGAGGTACTGCCATGGCGCGCAAGCCCCAGATCATCCTGTCGTCGCTCGACCTTGACCGCATCGAGGCCCTGCTCGCCGCGATCCCCGCCAGCGTGTTTCCTGGCAAGGCGGACCTGCAGGCCGAACTGGACCGCGCCGACGTGGTGGCGCCCGAAGAAATTCCGCCAAACGTGGTGACGATGAACTCCACCGTGCAGTTCACCATCGTCGAGACCGGCAAGGAGTTCTGCCTGACGCTGGTCTACCCGCGCGACATGGACGGCAGCGCCGACCGCCTGTCGATCTTCGCCCCCGTGGGCAGCGCCCTGCTGGGGCTGTCCGTGGGCGACGAGCTGGCCTGGCCCGGCCCGGGCGGAAAGCCCATGACCGTCAAGGTCAAGCAAATCGTCTACCAGCCCGAGAGCGCGGGCGAATTGCACCGCTGAACAGGGCACCAGCGCCCGCCCGGTATCACGCCGTGCGGGCTTCCTGTAGTTTCAACTCGGCCATCATTTTCTCGCGCATCACGAACTTCTGCACCTTGCCGGTGATGGTCATGGGCATGTCGTCCACGAAGCGGATGTAGCGCGGCACCTTGTAGTGTGCGATCTGGTCGCGGCAGAAGTCGCGCACCTCGTCCTCGGTGCAGGTCTGGCCGGGCTTGGGTACGATCCAGGCGCAGATTTCCTCGCCATACCTGGCGTCGGGCACACCAAACACCTGCACCGACTGCACCTTGGGGTGGCGGAACAGGAATTCCTCGATCTCGCGCGGGTACACGTTCTCGCCGCCGCGGATCAGCATGTCCTTGGCGCGGCCGACGATGTTGCAGTAGCCCTCGGCGTCGATGGTGGCGAGGTCGCCGGTGTGCATCCAGCCGTCCCGCACGGCCTCGCGCGTGCGCTCGTCGTCGCCCCAGTAGCCCTGCATCACGGAGTAGCCGCGCACCAGCAGTTCGCCCTTCTCGCCCACGGGTACCACCTTGCCGTCGGCATCGACCACCTTGGCCTCCAGCATGGGCTGGATGCGGCCCACGGTGGAGACGCGGCGGGCCAAAGGGTCGGTGGTGGAGCTCTGGAACGACACTGGCGAGGTTTCCGTCATGCCGTAGGCGATGGTGATCTCGGACAGGTGCATCTCGGCGATCACGCGCTTCATGGTCTCGATGGGGCATGGCGAGCCGGCCATGATGCCGGTGCGCAGGCGCGAGAGGTCAAATTCGGCAAAGCGCGGGTGGTCCAGCTCGGCGATGAACATGGTGGGCACGCCGTGCAGCGCGGTGCAGCGCTCCTCGCTCACGGCTTGCAGCGTGGCCACGGGATCGAACGATTCGCCCGGGAACACCATGGCCGCGCCTGTGGACACGCAGGCCAACACCGCCAGCACCATGCCGAAGCAGTGGTACAGCGGCACGGGGATGCACAGGCTGTCGTT
>JANJVG010000044.1 GCA_024710165.1 Burkholderiaceae bacterium | reverse complement strand
ATCCCGAACAGGACAGTGAAACGACTTCGCGCCGATGATAGTGCGGGTTCCCGTGTGAAAGTAGGTCATCGTCAGGCTCTTACAGCCCAGTAACCCCCCGCTCAGCAATGAGCGGGGGGTTTCTGCTTGGGGAAACGGTTTAATCGACGATTTTCATTACGCTTGTTCAAGATGCAGTTGCAGGATATTCTCTATTCGCAGGGTTTTGGGACTCGTCGTGTCTGCGCAGGCCTGGTTCAACATGGATTGGTGGAGGTTGCCCGCGATGAATTGGATGCCCCTGTCCCATGTCTCGATGCCACCGCAGAATTTGAAACCGGGGGGTTGCAGTACCGCGTTCAAGGAGTGCAGTGGCCATACAAGGAAAAGGCCTACGTATTGCTGCACAAGCCGGCTGGCACCGAATGTTCACAAAAACCGTCAACATATCCCAGCATCTATACCTTGTTACCCGCGCCACTGCGCCAGCGCCCGACCAAGAGTTCGATTCAAGGCGTTCAGGCTGTAGGTCGACTTGATCAAGACACGACCGGAATGTTGCTGCTCAGTGATGATGGCCAGTTCATTCATCGGATGAGCTCGCCCAAAAAGCATGTTCCAAAAGTCTATGACGTCTTGGTCAAACATGAACTGGTGTCAGAGCAGATTGATCGCTTATTAGCGGGTGTCGTGCTGGATGACGATCCACGGCCTGTGCGTGCCGCTGCATGCCTACAGACCAGCGAGCGATGTTTGCGCCTCACATTGACAGAAGGCAAATACCATCAGGTCAAGCGCATGCTGGCAGCGGTTGGCAATCGGGTGGAAGGTTTGCACCGCTCGAAGATTGGTGCGTTGTCCATGCCTGCTGATCTTGGCCCGGGTCAGTGGTGCTGGCTGGGTGATGCCGACTTGGCCCAAGTACAGCTGACAGAAATATAGGATTCTTTGATACCGTACAAGGTGCCGTATCCCTCAGGGTATGCTTGCCACTATGGTTTCTTTGTTTGATTCCTTTTGGCGATCGGTGGTGTATTGCATGCACCCCAGGGTGATTGCCCTCTCGTTGTTGCCTCTGATCCTGATGGTGGGCTTGGCGCTGGGGCTCAGCCATTTTCATTGGGCGGCGTCCGTAGAGGCCGTCTCCCTATGGCTGGAATCCTTTGGGATGCTGGCTAGCTTCTGGAACTGGCTTGCAGGAATCGGATTCGCCGATGTCAAAGGTTACGTAGCCCCATTGTTAGTGGTGGCAGTGATTACGCCGCTCATCGTTGTGACAGCCTTATTATTGGTTGCATTGCTGATGACTCCTGCGTTGGTATCTCTTGTTGCGCAACGACGCTTCAGTGCCTTGGAGCGGAAGAAGGGTGGGTCATTCCTACTGAGCTTGATGTGGTCCTTGGGCTCTACGATTGTCGCTTGTGCGGCATTGTTGGCTTCGGTTCCGCTGTGGCTCATTCCACCGCTGGTTCTCATCTTGCCGCCGCTCATCTGGGGGTGGCTAACGTACAGGGTCATGGCGTTTGATGCCCTGGCGGAGCACGCGAGCCGTTCGGAGCGTATCGAGATCTTTCGCAGGCACCGCATGTCTTTGCTCGGAATCGGGGTGCTCAGTGGCTACCTGGGTGCCGCTCCGGCTATTGTTTGGGCATCAGGCGTGGTTTTCGTGGCGGCATTCTTCGTGATGATTCCACTGGCCATTTGGATTTACACACTGGTCTTCGCGTTCTCATCGCTCTGGTTTGCTCACTACTGTCTGTCAGCGCTTGAGCGCCTTCGTGCCGAGGCAAAGCCGCTGCCGGCGCCAGTTGACGTTATTAACGGCGCCTCGGTGACTGGAAGTGCACTGCCAGCAGAGGCGCCCGCCCTTCTTTCGGAGCATGGCGAAAAATGAACCAAAAATTTGGTCTGATCATCGTAGGCGATGAAATTCTCTCCGGAAAGCGTTCCGACAAGCATTTGTCGAAGGTGATCGAATTGCTTGGCGTCCGCGGTCTGGCACTCGCTTATGCCGAGTATGTCGGGGACGATCCAGAACGTATTGTGTTGACGTTGGAGCGCGCCTTTGCGTCGGGTGATGTCGTGTTTTCGACAGGGGGCATTGGGGCCACACCTGACGACCATACCCGTCAATGTGCGGCACGCGCGTTGGGGCGTTCGATGGAACTGCATCCGCAGGCAGAAGCGTTGATTCGCGAGCGGATGAAGGAAATGGCCCAAGAGCAGGGGGTTGAGTATGACGCTGACCGTCCCGATAACGTCCATCGGCTGAACATGGGGGTGTTTCCGAAAGGCGCATCCCTGATTCCGAATCCTTACAACAAGATACCTGGCTTCAGTTGTGAGGGCGGCCATGGAGGCGGGGTCTATTTTGTTCCCGGTTTTCCTGTCATGGCATGGCCGATGATTGAGTGGGTGCTTGATACCCACTATCCGCATCTTTTCAACCGGTCTCCTCAACTGGAGCATTCGGTGATCGTTTACGGTGCAATGGAGTCCCTTTTGACTCCCCTGATGCAGCAGATTGAACAGACGCACGCCACCATCAAGGTGTTCAGCTTGCCCAGTGTGGATCATCCGCAGCATGGGAGACATATCGAACTGGGCGTGAAAGGGCCTGCCGATCAAGTTCCTGATGCATGGTCGATGCTCCTGAGAGGGTTGCACGAAATTGGTGCAAATATCGGCACCGAAATGGTGCGAAAACTCTAGACTTGCTGTACTGGTAGAGTTTTGCTTTATTTTGGTGCTTTTTCTTGTGGGGGTCTTTGCCCCATATGAGCGGCTGTCAGTGACTGCGGTCCAACGAGGTTGGCACGCAAACTGCTTGATAGCTGCATAGTATTTTCAACCAGCGCTTTACCCAGGAGAACCTGATGGCCAAGACCGTTGCAGACGTAATGAAGATGGTGAAGGAAAACGAAGTCAAGTTTGTTGACTTCCGATTCACTGATACCCGTGGCAAGCAGCACCACACCACGGTGCCTGTTTCGCACTTTGATGAAGACAAGTTTTCGGCAGGTCATGCCTTCGACGGTTCCTCCATTGCAGGCTGGAAGGGTATCGAAGCGTCGGACATGCAACTGATCCCCGACCCGTCTTCGGCCAACATCGATCCCTTCTTTGAAGAGACGACCCTGATCATGACATGCGACGTGATCGAACCCAGCGATGGCAAGGCCTACGACCGCGATCCGCGTTCGATCGCCAAGCGCGCTGAAGCCTACCTGAAGGCCTCGGGTCTGGGCGATACGGCATTTTTCGGCCCCGAACCCGAGTTCTTCATTTTTGACGGGGTACGCTGGAGCACCGACCCCAACAACACGTTCTACGAGATCGAAGAGTACGAGGCACCCTGGAACACGGGCGCCAAGCTTGAAGGTGGCAACCGCGGCCACCGTCCCACCACCAAGGGCGGCTACTTCCCGGTTCCTCCAGTAGACAGCACGCAAGACATGCGCGCAGAGATGTCGCTCATACTCGAATCTCTCGGCATTCCCGTTGAGGTGTTCCACCATGAAGTGGCGGGCGCCGGCCAGAACGAAATCGGTACGCGCTTCAGCACCCTGGTGGAGCGGGCGGACTGGACGCAGCTGCAAAAATACGTCATTCACAACGTGGCCAATGCCTACGGCAAGACCGCCACGTTCATGCCCAAGCCCTACCACGGCGACAACGGCTCCGGCATGCACGTGCACCAGTCCGTCTGGAAGGATGGCAAGAACCTGTTCGCAGGCGACGGCTATGCTGGCTTGAGCGACTTCGCCCTGTACTACATCGGCGGCATCATCAAGCATGCCCGTGCGCTGAACGCCATCACCAACCCTGGCACCAACAGCTACAAGCGCCTTGTGCCGCACTTCGAGGCGCCGGTGAAGCTGGCCTACTCGGCCAAGAACCGCTCGGCATCGATCCGCATCCCCTATGTGTCCAACCCCAAGGCGCGCCGGGTGGAGGCACGCTTCCCCGATCCACTGATGAATCCCTACCTGGGCTTCGCGGCTCTGCTGATGGCGGGTCTGGACGGCGTGGAGAACAAAATCCATCCGGGCGAAGCGGCTACCAAGGATCTCTACCACCTGCCGCCCGAGGAAGACAAGCTGGTACCCACCGTGTGCCACAGCCTGGATCAGGCCCTCGAAGCCCTGGATGCCGACCGAGCTTTCCTGACCAAGGGGGGTGTGTTTTCCGAGGCCATGCTCGATGCCTACATAGAGCTCAAGATGCAGGAAGTGACCCGCTTCCGCATGTCGGTTCACCCGGTTGAATTTGATATGTACTACTCGCTGTAAACGGAACAAGGTTCCGAACCCTGTCCGACAAAGCGGCCCGAAGGCCGCTTTGTCGCATCTTGGGAACCTTTGAGCGCAGCTGCCTGTCGCAAGGGATTCGTTGTATTTCGCGGGCCGTGCCGGATTGGAGTATCGCCATGTTTGGGTGATACTCTTCAGTGACTCTGCACACCCGGTGCGAGGAAAACCGCATGAACCGAACTATTCACATTTTCTACCCTGCACTGTTTGCCATGGCCGTGCTGGTAGGGCCTGCCTTGGCGCAAGATCGCATTTACCGCTGTGGCAACGAGTACACCAACAATGCTGTCCAGGCCAGGGAGCGAGGCTGCAAGCTCGTTGAGGGGGGGAATGTCACGGTGGTGGAAGGAACGCGCGGCACGCCTGCTGCTGCCGGTGCGGCCCCTAAAGCTGCAGTGTCGTTACCCTCGGCGCCCAAAGTGGATCCCAATGACCAACGTGCGCGCGATGCCGATGCGCGATCCATTTTGGAGTCCGAGCTGCGCAAGGCCGAGGCGCGTCATTCGGAGCTGCTCAAGGAATACAACAACGGTTCTCCCGAGCGCAACGCGCTCGACTTGCGTAACCCCCAGCGCTACATGGATCGAACTGCCGAGATCAAAGCCAATCTGACACGCAGCGAAAGTGACATCGCAGGTATCAAGCGCGAGTTGGCTCGCCTTCCCGGCCGGTAAAGACCACTGCCGATGGCTCACCATGCACCACACGGTCCGCAGCACCTGCAGGCCCTGGATCTGCTGTCGCTGCTGGTGGCTGTTCTGCGTACCGATGGCACCGTGCTGTATGTCAACGCAGCATTGGAGCAGCAGCTCGGTCTGTCGAGACGCACGCTGATCGGTGCTGATTTCACGCAGTTTTTCACCGATCCCGGTCTCTTGAAGGCAGCGCTGGCGGGTACTGACAGCAACGACTTTGCCGCCTTGCGCTACGAGGCCGGCCTCCGGCGCCTGCACCAGGAGCCAGTGCCCGTGCATGTGAACGTGGCCCCGACCGACGCGCGCGGCGAGGTGCTGGTGGAGCTTTGGCCCCTGGAGCAGCAGGTGCGCCAGGACCGTGAGGAGCGTCTGCTGGAGCAGGCTCAGGCCCACAAGGAGCTGATCCGCAACCTGGCGCACGAGATCAAAAACCCGCTGGGCGGCATCCGCGGTGCTGCGCAATTGCTGGAGATGGAGCTGCAGAGCCCTGAACTGGCCGAGTACACCCAGGTCATTGTCCACGAAGCCGATCGCCTGCAAAGCCTGGTGGATCGCCTTCTGGCGCCACACCGCCATCCGCACCAGGTGGGCGATGTCAACATTCACGAGGTCTGTGAGCGTGTGCGCTCGCTGATCCTGGTCGAACATCCTCACGGCCTGCGCGTGCAGCGCGACTACGACACTTCCATCCCCGAGTTCCGCGGTGATCGCGCCCAGCTGATTCAGGCGCTGCTCAATATTGTCCAGAACGCGGCGCAGGCTCTCACCGAGCGCATCGCTCAGGGCGACGCCTGCATCACGCTGCGCACGCGCGTGGCGCGACAGGTGACTTTCGGGCGCCAGCGCTACAGGCTGGCACTGGAATTGCATGTGATCGACAACGGGCCGGGCGTGCCCGATGCCATCCGGGACAGAATCTTCTACCCGCTGGTGTCGGGCCGCGACGGCGGCTCGGGGCTGGGGCTGACGTTGGCGCAAACCTTCGTGCAGCAGCACCATGGAATGATCGAATGCGAGAGCGCCCCCGGGCGTACCGACTTCCGCATCCTGATTCCACTGCCCTGAGGTTTCCAGTCACGCAACCAGTGGAAGTTTGAACAGACATGAAGCCGATCTGGATAGTAGATGACGACCCCTCGATCCGCTTCGTGCTCGAGAAGGCGCTGGCGCGCGAAAACCTGCCCACGCGCAGCTTCACCCACCCGCGCGAGGTGCTCGACGCCCTGGCGCAGCTCGGTGCCGGCGAGGCCGAATTGCCCGGCCCCCAGGTCCTGGTGAGCGACATCCGCATGCCCGGCGGATCAGGCTTGCAGTTGCTGGAGAAGGTCCATGCGCTGCAGCCGGGGTTGCCGGTCATCATCATGACGGCCTACTCCGACCTCGACAGTGCCGTCTCGGCCTTCCAGCGCGGTGCCTTTGAATACCTGCCCAAGCCCTTTGACCTGCCCAAGGCGGTGGAACTCATCCGCCGCGCCGTGCAGGAGAGCCAGCGTGAGGATGTGGCGCAGGTCACCCAGGATGTGGCCCCTGAGATGCTGGGCCAGGCGCCCGCCATGCAGGATGTGTTCCGGGCCATCGGGCGGCTGAGCCAGAGCCAGGTCACGGTGCTCATTACGGGCGAGTCGGGCTCGGGCAAGGAGCTTGTGGCACGCGCGCTGCACAAGCATTCGCCTGTGGCGGGCGGGCCCTTCGTGGCCATCAACACGGCTGCCATTCCTAAAGATCTGCTGGAATCCGAGCTGTTTGGTCACGAGCGCGGCGCCTTCACCGGCGCACAGACGCAGCGGCGCGGGCGCTTCGAGCAGGCCGAAGGTGGCACGCTGTTCCTCGACGAAATTGGCGACATGCCCTTTGACCTGCAGACGCGGCTGCTGCGCGTGCTGTCCGACGGCCAGTTCTACCGCGTGGGTGGCCATGCCGCCGTCAAGGCCCATGTGCGCGTGATCGCCGCCACGCACCAGAACCTGGAGCAGCGCGTCAAGGACGGCGTGTTCCGCGAGGACCTGTTCCACCGTCTCAACGTCATCCGCCTGCGCCTGCCGGCGCTGCGCGAGCGTGCCGAGGACGTGCCCATGCTCACGCGCCATTTCCTGCAGGTGAGTGCGCGCCAGCTCGGCGTGGAGCCCAAGCGCATTGACGATGCAGCGCTGGCCCGCCTGGGGCGTTTCGCCTTTCCGGGCAACGTGCGCCAGCTGGAGAACATCTGCCACTGGCTCACCGTCATGGCGCCCGCGCAGGTCATCTCGGTGCAGGACCTGCCGCCCGAGGTGCTGGAGGCGCCCCTGTTGGGCAGCGGGGCTGTGGCAGCGGGTAGCGCGCCGCCTGCAGCGGACCCCGCCGTGCCGCCAGCCATCCTGCCGACAGGTCAGCCGCTTGCCGATCCCATGCCGGCACCCATGTTGGCCCCCGTGGCTGCTGCCGCCAACGGCTTGTCCCAGCCTTCGGAGTCCAGCGCCTGGGAGCAGGCGCTCGACAACGAGGTGCATGCCTTGCTGGCCAGCGGCCAGGGCGAAGTGTGGGACCGGCTCATGCACCGCTTCGAGTCGCGCCTGATCCGCGCTGCGCTGGGCACCACGCATGGCCGGCGCATGGAGGCAGCACAGCGCCTGGGTATCGGCCGCAACACCATCACGCGCAAGATTCAGGAGCTGGGCCTGGACGCGCCGGATGATAGTAAAAATAGCTTCTAGCCCTCGTGCATCAATCGCTAGTAGCTACTGAAACAATAGCGATTCAGGCCAGCGTGAGCACCACCGGCGCGTGGTCGCTCGGCTGCGGGTTCTTGCGCGGCGCGCGGTCCACGGTGCAGGCCGCCACGCCGCCGCGCAGCGCCTCGCACACCAGGATGTGGTCGATGCGCAGCCCCCGGTTTTTCTGGAATCCGAGCATGCGGTAGTCCCACCACGAGTAGCTCTTTTCGGGCTGCTCGAACATGCGGAAGGCGTCCGTCAGGCCCAGGCTCAGCAGCGCCTGAAAATGCGCGCGTTCCTCGCGCGTGTGGTGGATGGTGTCCGCCAGCCCCACGGGGTCGTAGGAATCGCGGTCTTCGGGCGCCACGTTGAAGTCGCCCAGCAGCACCAGGCGCGGGTGCGCCGCTAGTTCGCTGCGTACCCAATCGTGCAGCGCCTGTAGCCAGCGCATCTTGTAGGCGAATTTGTCGGTGCCCGGCGCCTGGCCGTTGACGAAATAACCGTTGAGCACGCGCAGCGGGCCTTGCGGTGTTTCCACCGTGGCGGCGATCACGCGGGCCTGCTCGTCTTCGAAGCCGGGAATGTTGCGCACCACCGCTGTCAGCGGCGTGCGCGCCAGGATGGCCACCCCGTTGTAGGTCTTCTGCCCGAAAGCCACGGCCTCGTAGCCTGCGGAGCGCAGCTCCATGAACGGGAACTTGTCCTCGGTGAGCTTGAGCTCCTGCAGGCACAGCACATCGACGGGCTGGCGGGCCAGCCAGTCCAGCACCTGGGGCAGGCGCACGCTGAGGGAGTTGACGTTCCAGGTGGCGATTTGCATGGCGGCTTCAATGGATCAGGAAAGGGCAGGCTGTCGATGGTAGCGGCTTGGCCCGGGCCGCGTGGCCCTGCGGGCTTCAGAAGCTGCGCGCCAGCGCCCCCGCCAGCTGCTGCAGGGGAGCGGTATCCAGCAGCATCCAGTGCCGACGCTCGCCGCGCAGCCAACGCCGCGCCTGCCATTCCGACAGCAGGCGGCTGAGCGTTTCGGCGCGGATGCCCAGATGCGCGGCCAGCTGGCGCTGGCTGCTGGGCAGCTCCAGCCGCTCTCCCTGCTGGTCCGACAGCCGCAGCAGAAAAGCCGCGAGCCGCTGCGGCGCGCTGCTCACGGTCAGCCATTCCACCTCGTTGATGTAGTGGTAGAGCCGCCGGCTGAAGTCTTCGAGCAGCCGCAGCGCCAGGGCAGGGTGGGCCTCGCACGCGTGCCGCAACGCCTGGCGTTCCAGCCGCCAGACCGTGGTGCTGCCTACCGCGCGGGCCTGCATCGGGTAGCGCCCGTGGGCCATGAACATGGCGGCCTCGGCCACGCACTGGCCTGCGCCGAAGCGGTGGTACACGCGCTCGCTGCCATCGCAGCCAAAGCGCACCACCTCTACATGGCCTTTGGTCACCAACAGCCAGTGCTGAGCGGCATCGCCCTCGTGGAACACGACTTCGCCATCACGGTAGGGGCGCAACTCGGCGTGCTCGCACAGGCCCTGCAGCACCCCCGGCGCAAGTTCCCGCAGCAGCGGATGGGCTGCCAGCTGCAGAAGTGGTGTGGCTGCAAGGGGGCGAACGTTGATAAATGTCATTGCCGGATACCGATGGTTTCCAGGATGATATTGCAAATGCGAATTACTCCCAACAAGATTTACATGGCAGCCTATCCCACCCCGTTCACACTCCGAACCACCGCAGGCGCCGTACTGGCCGCCGCCCTGAGCACTGCGGCCCTGGCGCAGGAAAGCTCTGTGCTGCCTGCCGTCACCGTGCAATCCACCCGTGCCAGTGCCGATATGCCGCTGCATGGTACGGTGCAAAAAGAGCGCGAACGGCTGGCGCAGGTGCCCGGCGGCACCAACCTGGCCGAGCCGCAGAAAGAGACGCGTCTGGCCACGCTGCGTGACGCGCTCGACTACCAGCCCGGCATTGTGTTGCAGGACTTTTTTGGCGGCACCGACCAGCCGCGCCTGGGCATCCGGGGCTCGGGCATCCAGAGCAACCCGGTGAACCGGGGCGTGCTGTTGCTGCAGGACGGCCTGCCGCTCAACGAGGCCGACGGCTCCTTCATCATCGGCCTGATCGAACCGCGCAACGCCGCCTTCATCAGCGCGCGGCGCGGCGCCAATGCGCTCACGGCGGGCGCCACCACGCTGGGCGGCGAGGTCGATTTCGTTTCGCTCATCGGTGCCGACGAGCGCGGCCGCGTGCGCGCCGAGGCGGGCAGCTTTGGCCGCCAGGGCCTGCAGGCGGCGGTGGGGGGTGTGGGCGAGCGCTTCGACGGCCGGGTGTCCGTCAGCAGCGACCGCTTTGATGGCTATCGCCGCCACTCCGCCTCGGAACGCGACAGCCTCCAGGCCAACGTGGGCTTCCTGGGGGACGGGGGCTTCCAGAACCGCACCTACCTGGGCTGGACCGACCTGGCCTTCCAGATCCCGACCGTCGTGCCCAAAAGCCGAATCGACACCGACCCGCGCGGCGTCATGGGCGACGGCAAGACGCCGCAGGACCAGCTGCTCAACGTGTACAAGCGCGACCCGCGCCGCGCCGCCACGCAGCTGCGCCTGGCCAACCGCTCCACCTGGGGCAACGAAGCGCTGCGCCAGGAGGTGGGCGTGTACTGGCAGGACACCGACGACCTGTTCAACAACCAGACCAGCCACACCGTGACGCACAGCCGCACCACCGGCGCGCAATGGCAGGCCAGCGGCCGGCCCGATGGCGCGGCCGGGGCCGTGGGCTGGCGCACCGCGCTGTCGTGGGCGCAAAGCCAGATGGAGCGCGACCTGTACGCCACCAACCCGGCCAACGGCCAGCAGATGCAGCGCTTCGGCTCCTACGACCTGGACGCCCGCAACCTGCAGGCCCTGGCGGCGGCCGACTGGCGCGTGGCGCCGGGCTGGACGGTGCTGGGCAGCCTGCAGTGGAGCCAGATCACGCGCGACGCCGCCAGCCGCACCAGCGCGGCCCAGCTTGACCAAAGCTGGAATTTCACCACGCCCAAGCTCGGCGTGAACTGGGACCTGTCGCCCGCCACGCGCCTGTGGGCCAATCTCAGCCGCAGCCAGGAAGCGCCCACCTACTGGGAAATCCTCAGCGCCACCGTGGCGCCCAACAACCCCGCCGCCGCCAGCGCCGAACTGGTGCGCCTGAAGATGCAGCGCGCCACCACGCTCGAACTCGGCGGCCAGGGCCGCCTGGGCGAGGGCGCGCAGGCCCTGCAATGGAACGCGGCGGTGTACCGCAGCGTGGTGGCCGACGAACTGATTTCCACCACCGACGCCAACGGCATCAAGGTCGGCACCTACAACTACCGGGGCGGTACGCTGCACCAGGGCGTGGAGCTGGGCCTTGCGGGCAGCCAGCGCATGGGCATCGGCGCGCTGGACTACCGCGCAAGCTGGACCTACAGCGACTTCCGCTTCCGTGCGGGCGAGTACGCCGGCAAGCAGATCGCCGGCGTGCCACGCCACCTGCTCAATGCCGAATTGATGGTGCGCTTGGGTGCCTGGCGCTTCGGCCCCAACCTGCGCTGGGTGCCGGTGAGCACGCCCACCGACCACGCCAACACGCCGGGCACGCAGCAGGAGTCGTATGCGCTGCTGGGCCTGAAGGTCGAATGGCGCGAAGGCCCCTGGGCCGTGTACCTGCAGGCCGACAACGTGACCGACCGCCGCTACGCCAGCAGCTACGCCATCCGCAACCAGGCCACCGCCGCACAACCGGGCTACCTGCCCGGCCTGGGGCGCAGCCTCACCGCAGGCTTGACCTACAGGTTCTGATTTTTGATTTTCCGGTGCGCCCTTGCGGCCCGTGCCTCGCCGGCACCGGGCCGCGATGGGCGTGGAGCACGACGACCATGCACGATGATTCTTTCCTGATCCCACAGACCCCGCTCTCGCGCCGCCAGGCCCTGGCCTGGCTGGCCGCGCCCCTGGCCGCCGCGCCCGCGCTGGGCGTGGCTGCGCCGCTGCCGCAGATCACGCTGGCCGGGCCGCCCGCCATCGTCTCGGCGCCGCTGATCCACATGGCTGAAACCAACGCATTGCAGGGCGTGGCGCAGCGCACCGTGTTCACTGCCTGGCGCGACCCCGACCAGCTGCGCATGATGGCCATGGGCGGCAAGGCCGACGTGCTGGCCATGCCCAGCAACGTGGCGGCCAACCTCTACAACCGGGGGGCTGGGGTGGCGCTGCTCAACATCTCCACCTGGGGCTCGCAGTGGATCGTCACGCGCGATGCGGCGCGCAAGACGCTGGCGGCTTTCAAGGGCGAGGAAATCGCCGTGCCGTTCCGGGGCGACATGCCCGACATCGTGCTGCAGCTGCTCGCGGCCAAGCAAGGGCTGGACCCGCTGCGCGACTTCCGCATCCGCTACGTGCCCACGCCCATGGAGGCCATGCAGCTGCTCATCACGCGCCGCGTCTCGCACGCGCTGCTGTCCGAGCCGGGCGTGTCGCTGGCACTGCGCAAGACCCAATCCTTCCCCGTGGGCCTGATCGCGCCCGAGCTGCACCGGGGCGCCGACATGCAGCAGGAATGGGGCCGTCTGTACCAGCGCCCCGCGCGCCTGCCGCAGGCGGGCATCGCCGCCGTGGGCGCCCTGCGCGCGCAGCCCGAGGCGCTGGCCGCCGTCACGCGGGCCTACGCGCAATCGCTGGCCTGGTGCCGCGACAACGCCATGGAATGCGGCCGCATGATGGCCCGCTACATCGACCTGCTCACCCCCGAGGCCGTGGCCGACGCCATCGCCGTGAGCCAGATGGACGCCGTGCCCTTGCCGCAGGCGCGCGAGGAGCTGGAGTTTTTCTTCGGCCAGCTCATGGCGCGCAACCCCGGCCTGCTTGGGGGCAAGCTGCCCGCCGCCGCGTTCTATGCGCCCGGCTGAAGCCGCCCGCTGTTTCCCCTTTTCCCGAATGCATCCCTGGCAGCCGCCGCCACCTGGGTCTTCACTGGTTTTTTCGACTCAGGAGTTTTTCACCATGGTTCTTGACGTTTCCTGTTCTCTCTCCCGTGGCGCCCTGGCGCGCCGCCCCGTGGCCCTGGCCGCGCTGTTGCTGCTGGCGGGCGTGCAGGCGCGGGCCCAGTCCGCCACGGCGCCCGAGCTGCTGGCGCAGGCCTCCGCCACGGCGCTGCCCGCCGTCACCGTGACCGCCACGCTGGCCGAGCAAGACGCGCGCACCGCGCCCGCCAGCGTCACCGTGATCGGCCGCGAGGAGCTGGAGGCGCGCAACGCCACCGATCTGCTCGACGCCGTGCGCGGCGCGCCCGGCCTCACGCTCTCGCCGCGCCAGGTGGGCGGGCGCAAGACGCTGGCGCTGCGCGGCCTGGAAGGCAAGCACACGCTCACCCTCATCGACGGGCGGCGCATCAGCGCGTCCGACGACGTGGTGGGCCACTCCGACTACCAGTACGGCTGGCTGCCCCTCTCGGCCATCGAGCGCATCGAGGTCATCCGCGGCCCGATGTCGGCGCTCTACGGTTCCGAGGCGCTGGGCGGCGTGGTCAACATGATCACGCGCCAGCCCAAGGACCGCTGGATCGGCTCGGTCGGCATCACGGGCAGCAACCCCACCCGTTCGAGCGAGGGTGAGCCCACGGGCAAGGCCTCGGTGTTCGCCGCCGGGCCGGTGGGCGAGCGCCTCACGCTGCGCGTGAATGGCGAGGTCTCGCACGCCGCGCCGGTGGCGGACCGCAAGAACCCGCGCGTCTCCGAGATCGAGGGTCACCATTCGCAGGCCGGTGGCCTGAGCGCCAGCTTCGCGCTGACGCCGCAGCAAACCCTGGAGGCCGGTTGGACGGGCAACAACGAGCGCCGGTTCTACGACACCACCTCCACCACCAAGGGCGCCTACCGCAGCACCTACGATATCGACCGCACGCAGGCCCATGTGGGCTGGGAAGGGCGCTTCGACCAGTGGCGCGGCCGCGTGCGCGCCTACCGCAGCGAAATCGACATCATCAACACGGCCAGTAACGGCGTGGCGCCCACGCGGCCGCAGAACATGACGGACGACGTGCTCGACGGCCACGCCAGCTTCAAGCTGGGCAGCCACCAGCTCACCGTGGGCGGTGAGTGGCGCGATGAAACCCTGGTCAACGCGGGCCTGAAGAACGGCCGCGACTCGGCCACGCACAAGGCCTTGTTCGTGCAGGACGAGTTGCCGCTGAGCCAGTCGCTCATGCTCACCGCCGGCCTGCGCGCCGACAACCACCAGCTCTTTGGAAGCGAGCTGAGCCCGCGCGCATACCTGGTGTGGGAGGCCAGCCCGGCGCTCGTCGTCAAGGGCGGCTTCGGCCATGCCTTCAAGGCGCCCACGCTCAAGCAGATCTCGCCCAACTACGTGGGCGCCGAAGGGCCGCATACTTTCATGGGCAATGCCAACGTGAAGCCAGAGTCGTCCAACTCCTTCGAGGTGGGCGCCGACTGGCAGGCCGCGCCCGGCTGGACGCTGCGCGCCACGGCCTTCAACACCGAGGTGAAAGACCTCATCACGTACCGCCTGCTGAGCACTGTCGGTACGCGGCGTACCTACCAGTACGACAACATCAACGCTGCGCGCATCCGGGGCCTGGAGGCGGGCGTGGCCTGGGACATCACCCGCGCCTGGAGCTGGAGCAACGACCTCACGCTGCTCAACACGCGCGACAAGACCACGGGCAAGAAGCTGGCCGATCGGCCCTCAAGCAGCCTGACCTCGCGTCTGGAGTGGAAGAACGCCACGGGCTGGAGCGCCCGCGTGGCGGCCGAGTTCATCGGCAGCCAGACGGCCACCGACGGCAAGCCACTGCCTTCGTACGCGCTGTGGAGCGCCAGCGTGGGCAAGCAGATCGCGCTGGACGGCCAGCGCAAGCTGGCGTTGCGCGCCGGGCTGGAGAACATCGGCAACGTGAACCTGGCGGAAAAGTCCGCCAGCTTCGGTTACGCCGAGCGTGCCCGCCGCCTGTTCGTGTCGGCGCGCGTGGATTTTTGAAGAGGGGAGTGTGTGAAGCGATAAGGACTGTGTGATGAACCACCCCCGGCCTCCTCTCTGGTGGGGACGCGAGGGCCGGGGTGTGTGCCACACCATGCCTGAATGCTACTAAAAACATAGCTTTTGGCGCTTGCTGAGTAAGCGCCAGAGGCCTATTTCATTCAAAGAATTCCAGTGAACCCCATGTCCCTTCTTCGCCGCTGGCTGGCGCTGTGCCTGCTGGCCTTTCTGCCTGTATGGCCCGTGGGCGTAGCGCAGGCGGCCTCGGTGCTGTTCATCGCCACCTCCAACGTGCCCCCGGGCAAGTTCCGCCTGCTGGCCGACATTGCGCGCCCGCACGGCATTGATGTGCAGGTGCGCTACCTGGGCAAGATCCCGGCCGATGCCGATGCCGGGCTGTTCCAGGGGCAGGACATGGTGTTCTTCGACAGCTACCAGCAAGACGAGGTGCGCCAGCACCTGGCCCGCGCGCTGCCCGGCCTGCGCGCCCCGCACGCCTGGCTGTACGACGCGCGCCCGGCCTGGGGCGGTGGGGTCGATGAGGCCCTGGGCCGCCGCCTGGCCCACTACTACAGCAACGGCGGGCGGCAGAACTTCGAGGGCTTTGTGGCCACCGTGGCTGCCTATTTGAAAGGCCAGAGCGCACAGGGCGTGCCCGACCCGGTGATCTTCCCCAAGACGGCGGTGTACCACCCGCGCGCGCCCGGCCAGGTGTTTGCTGACCCGCTGGCCTACCTGCGCTGGGCGGGGGTGGACCCCACCGACCCGCAGCGCCGCCCCGTGGTGGCGCTGGCCGTGCACCAGCAGTACATCGCCTCGGTGCAGGCGGATTACATCGACGACCTCATCGCCCGCATCGAGGCCGCAGGCGCCGTGGCGCTGACCTTCTACAGCCCCATGATGGACGCGGGCAGCCTGGACCGCATGCTGCGCCCCGATGGCAAGGCCCTGGCCGATGTGCTCATCAACACGCAGATCATGCTCATGCCCGAGATGCGCCGCGCCGAGTTCGAGCGCCTGGGCATCCCCGTGCTGCAGGCCATGACCTACCGCCGTGGCGATGCCGCGCACTGGCAGGCCAACCCCCAGGGTGTGCCGCTGATGGACGTGCCGTTCTACCTGGCGCAGGCCGAATACGCGGGCGTGACCGACATCCAGGTGGCCTCGGCCAGCGGCGCGGGCGACGCGCCCATCGCCACCATTCCCGCACAGGCCGACGCCGTGGTGGGCAAGGCGCTGCGCCTGGTGGCGCTGCAGCGCAAAGCGAACGCCGACAAGCGCCTGTCGGTGTTCTTCTGGAACTACCCGCCGGGCGAGAAGAACCTCTCCGCCTCCTTCCTCAACGTGCCGCGCAGCCTGCAGACCACGCTGGCCGCACTGCGCGCCCAGGGCTACGACACCGAGGTGCCGTCCGAGCCCGAACTCATCGCCAAGCTCCAGCGTCTGCTGGCCCCCGCCTACCTCGCGGGCGAGCTGGAACCCCTGCTGCGCGAGGGCCTGGCCGCGACCGTGCCCGTGGCGCGCTACCGTGCCTGGCTGGGCCAGCAGCCCGCCGCCGTGCAGGCCGCCTTGCGCGAGCGCTGGGGCGAGCCCGAGGCGTCGTCGATGGTCTTGCGCCAGGGCGGCCAGGCCATGTTCGTGGTGCCGCGCCTCATGCTGGGCAAGATCGCCCTCCTGCCGCAGCCGCCGCGCGGCGACAACGAGCCCAGCGAAGTTGCGGCGCAGGCTAACGCCGGCGAAGCCGGGGTTAAGCCGCAAAGCGGCGGCCGAAGCCAAAAGTGGGTGTCCAAGGAAAAGGCCCTCTACCACTCCAGCAGCGCCTGGCCCTCGCACTACTACCTGGCCGCCTACCTGTGGGCGCGCGAGCAGCAGGCCAGCGACGCGCTGGTGCACTTCGGCACGCACGGCAGCCAGGAATGGCTGCCTGGCAAGGAGCGCGGCCTGTCCGTCTCTGACCCCGGCATGCTCGCCGTGGGCGACCTGCCGGTGGCCTACCCCTACATTGCCGACAACATCGGCGAGGCCCAGCAGGCCAAGCGCCGGGGGCGCGCCGTCATCATCAGCCACCAGACGCCGCCCTTCAAGCCCGCCGGGCTGCACCAGGCGCTCACCCACATGCACGACCTGCTGCACGCCTGGGTGGCGCAGGACGAGGGCGTGGTGAAGGACAAGATCCAGGCCGACCTGCTGGCCGCCGCCGCCAAGGAGCGCATAGCCCTCGACATGGGTTGGACGAATGAGCGCGCCCGCGCCGAGTTTCCCGCCTTTGTCGATGCCTTGCACAACCAGTTGCACGAGCTGGCCGAAACCGCCCAACCCCTGGGCCTGCACACCCTGGGCCGCGCGCCCGAGGCCCAGCACCGCCTGGCCACCGTGCTGCTGATGCTGGGCCGCCCGTTCTGGGAGGCCGCCTGGCTGCACGCGGGCAAGCCCGCCGCCGATTCCGACGAAGCCCTGCTGGCCGACTACGACAAGCTCCCCGGTACCGCGCCCTACCAACTGCTGCAACGCCATGTGGCGCAGGGCGAGAGCACCCAGGCATTGCCCGCGCCGCTGCGCGAACAGCTCGACAAGGCCCGCGCCTGGCATGCCGCCATCGGTGCCGACAACGAGCTGCCCGCGCTGCTCACCGTGCTGGCGGGCCGCCACCTGCCCACCTCCTACGGCGGCGACCCCATCAAGAACCCCGACGCCTATCCCACGGGCCGCAACCTCTACGGCTTCGACCCCTCGCGCGTGCCCACCCAGCAGGCCTGGGCGGCGGGCAAGGAGGCGGCCGAGCAGCTCATTGCCGAGCACCGGCGCCTCACCGGGAAGCAGCCCCAAAAGCTCGCCGTGTCGCTGTGGTCGGTGGAGACCATGCGCCACCAGGGTTTGCTCGAAGCGCAGGCGCTGTGGCTGCTGGGCACCGAGCCGGTGTGGGACGAGGGCGGCCGCGTCACCGGCGTGAAGCTGGTGCCGCGCAAGGCACTGGGCCGCGAGCGCGTGGACGTGGTGCTGTCGGCCACCGGCCTGTACCGCGACCACTTCCCCAACACCATGAAAATCCTCGCGCAGGCCGCGCAACTGGCCGCCCGCGCCACGGGCGATGGTGACGAGGCCAACCCCGTGGCCGCGCACAGCCGCGCCATTGCCGCGCGCCTGCGCGCCCAGGGCATGCCCGAGAAGGTCGCGCAGGCGGCAGCGGAAACACGCATCTATTCGTCCGAATCGGGCAAGTACGGCACTGGCCTGGACGATGCCACGCTCGCCACCGACACCTGGAAGGGCAAGGCCGAGGGCGACCGCAAGCTCGCGCAGCTCTACCTCTCGCGCATGCAGTTCGCCTACGGCGCGGACGAATCCACCTGGGGCAGCCTGCAGGGCGGCGGCCTCAAGGGCCAGGACGGCCAGCCGCTCAACCTGTATGCCGAGCACCTGCGCGGCACCGAGGGCGCGGTGCTCTCGCGCACGTCCAACACCTACGGCATGCTCACCACCGACGACCCGTTCCAGTACCTGGGCGGCATCGGCCTGGCCGTGCGGCACCTGGACGGCAAGGCGCCGCAGCTTTACATCAGCAACCTGCGCGCGACCGGCAATGGGGGCAGCGGGCGCGTGGAAGGCGCGGCGCAGTTTTTGGCCAAGGAGCTGGCCACGCGCCAGTTCCACCCCGGCTACATCAAAGGTCTGATGGACGAGGGCTACGCGGGCACGCTGCAGGTGCTGGACGCCACCAACAACTTCTGGGGCTGGACGGCCGTGGCGCGCGAGATCGTGCGCGACGACCAGTGGCAGGAGATGGTGGACGTCTATGTGCGCGACAAGCACCAGCTGGGCCTGAAGCAATGGTTCGAGGCGCACAACCCGCACGCGCTGGCGCAGAACATCGAGCGCATGCTCGAAGCCGCGCGCCAGGGCTACTGGCAAACCGACGCCGCCACCGTGGCCGAGCTGAAGGACCGCTGGCGCGACCTGGCCCAGCGCTTCGATGTGCGTACCGACAACGCTGCCTTCGAGCGCTTTGTGGGCGCAGGCCAAGGCACGGCAGGCTTTGGCCTGAACCTGGGCCGCCTGCCCGTCGATGCCGCAGCCGCCGCAGCGCAGAGCGCCGCCGAACCCCCGCCCCCGGCCGAAGCCGCCCCCGCAGCGCCGCCCCCACCCCCGCCGCCCATCAGCGGCATGCGGCTGGAGCAGGTGGCCGAGCAGCCTCCCGCGCCTGCCGCCCACACCTGGCAGGCGCTGTGGGTGGCGCTGGTGCTGGGCGCCGTCATGCTGGGCGGCGGCTGGTGGCAGCGGCGTTACTCGTTTCAAGCAAAATTGGCCTTTGGCGCTTGATGGGTAAGCGCAAGTAGCTATAAAAATGGTAGCAAATGTCTGAATTCAAACCTGCCCATGCCCGCCTGCTGGCCGCTGCTGTGTGCGCGGCCTGCGCGGCTCCCGTGCTGGCGCAGCAGGCCGCACCGGCACGCGCGCCTGAGCGTCAGTTGGGTGAAGTCACCGTGCGCTCGGCCAGCAGCGCACTGGAAGACCAGCGCAACGCCGCCACGCAAAAGACCATCATCGACCGCCAGGAGATCGAAGCCCTGGGTGGCCTCACCGTGGGCGAGCTGATCCGCAAGCTGCCCGGCATCGACGCGGGAGAGCATGGCGCCGACGGCGGCCTGAACGCCCGCGCCCGGGGCATGTCGCGCGACGGGGTGCAGTTCCTCGTCAACGGCGAGCGGCCCACGGCCAATGCGCGCTTTGCCCTCACCGAGGTGGGCCGCATGCCCTCGGGCGAGCTGGAGCGCGTGGAGATATTGCGCGGCGGCTCGGCCGAGTTTGGCGGCGCCGCGCCGGTCACCGTCAACCTCGTCATGCGCCGCCCGGTGGCGCGTGCGGCCACCAGCGTCAAGCTGGCCGTGGGCCAGCGCGGCAGCCTGGCCAACGGCCAGTTCACCGCCAGCCGCAGCGGGGGCGAAGGGGCTTTGAGCTGGCTGCTGCCGCTCACGCTCAACCGCCACGCCATGCCGGTGGACCAAAGCACCACGCGCACGCTGGCGGGCGGTGCGCAGCAACAGAACGTGGTACAGGACGTGGAGCAGGGCCGCTACGGCATCCACGAATTCATCCTCTCGCCGCGCCTGGCCTGGCGCGGTGCCACGGGCCAGCTCACGCTGTGGCCCAGCCTGTACTACAACGAAGGCGAGCGCAGCACGCGCACCCTGCGCTCGGACGGCACGCAGCGCCACGACAGCGAAGACAACAGCACCCGCATCGTCCGCCTGCGCAGCGAAGCCGAATGGCGCGCCTGGGGCGGCAAGTGGACGGGCCGCGCCGCCACCATGCAAGGCCAGCGCAACGCCGACCGCAATCGCCTGGGCGCGGGCGCTGCATGGCAAGAGACCGAGCGCCGCGAAGACCGCGAACACAGCGCATCGCTGCGCTACGACCGGCCCGTGGGCGAGCACCTGCTGTCCGTGGGCCTGGACGCCGCCAGCCACCGCCGCGACGACTGGCAGGCCCTGAGCGGCGCCTACGCCAGCGACAGCCGCTTTGCAGGCCGCGCGCGCCAGGGCACGCTGTGGCTGCAGGACGAATGGCAACTGGCCGAGACGCTCACGCTCACCAGCGGCCTGCGCGGCGAGCGCATGGCCATCCAGGCACAGGAGCGCGACAGCCGCCACGGCGCGGTCGATCCGTCGCTGGCCCTGCGCTGGGAGGCGGCGCCGGGCTGGGTGGCGCGCTCGTCGCTGTCCGGCGCCATCCGCTTCCCCAAGCTCGACGAACTCACGCGCGTGGCCTCGCGCAGCACGCTGGCCAACACCCCGCTGGAGCCCGACCGGGGCGGCAACCCCTTGCTGCGGCCCGAACGCGTGGCCAACCTGGAGGCCGGGCTGGAGCGCCATGTGCCTGGCGGCGTGTGGGGCATCAACACCTACCTGCGCCGCACGCAGGACTTCATCGAACGCCGCACATTGTGGGAGGTCGGGCGCTGGGTCGAGCGGCCGTACAACGAAGGCGACGCGCGCCACTGGGGGCTGGAGCTGTCGGCCAAGCTCACGGGCGAGGCGCCCTGGCTGCAGGGCCTGATCGGCCGCCAGGGCAGCGTGCGCGCGCAGTTCACGCTGCCGCGTGGCGAGGTGCAGGATGCCGTGCTGGGCATGAAGCGCGCCCCGCGCGAGCTGCCGCGCTACCAGTTCACGCTGGGCTACGAGGGCAGCCTGCCTGCGTGGCAATCCACCTGGGGCTTTCAGTGGCAGCACCAGGCCGCCGTGCGCACCCAGGTGCCCGGCGAAGTGCAGGCCACCACGCGCTCGCGCAACCTGCTGGACGCACACTTCGTGCGCCGCCTCACGCCCGCGTTCAACCTGCGCCTGTCGGTGCAGAACCTGCTGGGCACCAGCACCTGGCGCACGGCTTCGTCTGCCCAGGGCGGCCAGCCCTGGGCGCTGACCACCAGTGACCATGGCCAGCGCACCTGGCTGCTGGCGCTGGAAGGCAAGTGGTAAGCGTATTCACCCACCCACCCACCCACACCCACACACACACAAGGTTTCCCCATGGCTTCGCAAGCAAGTTCATTCCCTCTTCGCCGCCTGACCGTTGCACTGGCCTGTGCGGGCCTGGCGCTCGCGCTGGCAGGCTGCGCCGGCGCGCCGCCGCAGGCCGCCGCGCACCAGGCCCCCGCTTCGGGCCAGCCGGGCTACTCCGCCCAGGCGGCCCAGGCCACGCAGCCTGCGCTGGCGCAGTATTCGCTGGTGCACGCCGCGCACCTGCCGCACCTGGCCTGGGCGCTCAAGGGCCAGACCACGGCGCTGGCCCTGAACGAGGTGCAGCGCGGCACCCTGGCGGCCCTGGCCTTCGAGGTGCGCGACCAGTTGCAGCCCCGGCTGGAGCAGGCCCGCGCCGCGGAGCAGGACATCGCCCAGGCCGCGCTCGCAGGCGCCAGCGTGCAGCAGTTGGCCGCACGGCTGGACCGCCTGCAGCAGCTCAAGCGCGAGGCCGCGCAGGTGCAGATCGACGCCACCCAGCGCATCCGCACCACGCTGGACGCCGCCCAGTACCAGCAACTGCGCCAGCGCGCGCTCGCCCTGGCGCCTGCCGCGCCCGCCATGCCCGAATACTCGCTACTGCTGCCCGCCCACCTGCCGCACCTGATGCCGTTCGTGGCCCAACTGGATGCGTCGGCCGAGCACCGGCAGGCCTTGTCGCGCCATGCCGACGAGCAGGTGCGCCCCGCGCTGCGCCCGCGCCTGCAGCAGGCCCAGCAACTGGAGCAGGAGATCGCCCGCGCCGCGCTCGAAGGCCGCAGCGCGCAAGACCTGGCGCCCCAGCTCGACCGCCTGGCCCAGCTCAAGCGCGAGGCGGCGGAAATTCACCTGCGCTGCATCGCCCAGGTGCGCCAGACCCTGCCGCCCGAGCAGTACGCGCGCCTGCTGGCGCTGGCCCAGCCCGCCGCGCGTTGATCCACTTTCCCAAATCACGATTTCACGGAGTTTTTTCGCATGAGCCATTTGCTTGAATCCCTGATGTACCAGGCCAGCCAGGTCTTTTTGTTCCCCACCCTGGTGGTCATCACCGTGCTGTTTGTCTATGCCTTCTTTCTGCTGGGCATGTTTGCCATGCAGTGGTGGCAGCGCCGCCAGGGGCAGGGCGGCCAGCCCACGCGCGGCCACCACTTGCTGGCCTGGGCCAAGGCCCAGCCCGGCGCCAGTGCCGACGAGCTGGACGTGAAGGCGCACCAGTTGCTGGAGCTGCCGCGCATTGCCACGCGCGTGGCGCCCATGCTGGGGCTGATCGCCACCATGATCCCCATGGGCCCGGCGCTCAAGGGCTTGTCGGACGGCAACCTGAGCCAGGTGTCGGACAACTTGGCAGTGGCCTTTGCGGCGGTGATCTTGTCGCTCATTGCTGCCGCCATCACCTTCTGGGTGGTGTCGGTGCAGCGGCGCTGGCTGGCCGAGGAACTGGTGTGGCTGCAGCGCCAGGGCGTGCGCACCCCGGCCGCAGGCCACCTGGCCGAAGCAGGGAGTGAAGCATGAAATTCCTCGACGAAACCGAAGCCGACGACCCCATCCTCTCGGTCGTCAACCTCATCGACGTGTTCTTGGTGGTGATCGCCGCGCTGCTCATCACCGTGGCCAAGAACCCGCTGCTCAGCCCTTTCTCCAAGCAGGACGTCACCGTCATCACCGACGCGGGCAAGCCCACCATGGAAGTGATCCAGAAGCGCGGCGAGAAGATCGAAAAATACAAGGCCAGCGGCGAGATCGGCGAGGGCGACGGCGAGAAAGCCGGCGTGGCCTACCGCATGAAGGACGGCTCCATGGTCTATGTGCCCGAAGGCGGCGCGGCGGATCAGGCCACAGCCCCTGCACCCCTCAGCAACCTGGGCACCGCCCCCGGCGGCATGGGGGGGCGCTGATGCTGCGTTTGCTCTGGCGCGTGCTCTCGGGCCTGCCCGCCTACCTGTGGAGCGGCTGGGGCGCGGCCGCCAGCCTGTTGCTGCTGCTGGCCACCTGGGAGGCCGTGGCCGCGCTGTACGACCCGCTCATCCTGCCCGACCCGCTCACCGCCTTTGCCGCGTTGTGGGCGCAGGTGCAACAGGGTGCCGCCGGGCCCGCGCTGTGGGCCACGGCGCGGCGCGCCTTCATGGGGCTGGCGCTGGCGCTGGGCGTGGGCAGCGTGCTGGGGCTGCTGGCGGGCTTGTCCGTCACGGCCTCGGTGCTGTCGCGCCCACTGGTCACGGTGCTGCTGGGCACGCCGCCCATCGCCTGGCTGGTGCTGGCCATGCTGTGGTTCGGCATGAGCGACGGCACGCCCGTGTTCACCGTGTTCATCGCCTGCTTTCCCGTGGTGTTTGCCAGCGCGCTGCAGGGCACGCGCACGCTCGATCTGCAACTGCGCGACATGGCGCGCGCCTACCGCCTGCCCTGGGGCATGGCGCTGCGCGAGGTGTACGGGCCGCATGTGCTGTCGTACCTGTTCCCGGCCTGGGTCACGGCGCTGGGCAGCGCCTGGAAGGTGGCCGTGATGGCCGAGCTGCTGGCCAGCACCGACGGCGTGGGCGCCGCGCTCGCGGCCAGCCGCTCGCAACTGGACACCGCCACCACCCTGGGCTGGATCAGCGCCGTGGTGGGCTGCCTGCTGGTCGTCGAATACGGATTCTTGGAACCGCTCAAGCGCGAAGTCGAACGCTGGCGGGAGGCGCCGCGATGAGTTTGCTGCTTCAAGACGTGCGCCACAGCTACGCGCTCACCGAGGTGCTCGGCGGCGTGGGCCTGGCGCTTGCGCCTGGCCATGTGCTGGCGCTGGTGGGCCCCTCAGGCTGCGGCAAGACCACGCTGCTGCACCTGTGCGCGGGCCTGCTGGATCTTCAGGAGGGCCGGCTGGACAACGCCTTTGCCAATCCCGCGCTGATGTTCCAGCAGCCGCGCCTGCTGCCCTGGCAGACCACCGCCGACAACATCGCCCTGGGCCTGCGCGCGCAGGGCCTGGCGCGCGCCGCCGCGCGTGAGCGCGCCGCCGCGCGTGAGCGCGCCCACGCCATGGGCGCCGTGCTGGGGCTGGACCTTGAAGCCCTGGCCGCCTACCCGCACCAGCTTTCGGGCGGCATGCAAAGCCGCGCCGCGCTGGCGCGCGCCCTGGTGCTGGAGCCCGACCTGCTGCTGATGGATGAGCCCTTTGCCGCGCTCGACATCGGCCTCAAGGCGCAACTGCACCGCCTGCTGCTGCGCCACCAGCGCGAGAAGGGCACGGCCGTGCTGATGATCACGCACGACCTCATGGAGGCCGTGCGCCTGGCCGACACCGTGCTCGTCATGGCCGCCGGGCCGGGCCGCATCGTGCACCAGCACAGCCCGCAAGCCCCCGCCCTGGCGCGCACCGATGCCATGGTTTACCACGACACCGCCGAGCTGCTGCGCGTGCCCGCCGTGCGCGCGGCCTTCGGGTTAGATGCGCTGGTGGACGAGGGCGCCTGCAGCGCTGGTGAATTCGCGGACACCCTGCCGCCGCCCGAGGCGCGCGTGCTGCCCCTGCAGCCGCTGCCGCAGGAAGGCGCCACCACCCCCACCGCGCGGAGGATGCGGTGCGGATGACCGCCCCCGTGATGACCCCGCCCGGCCTGCTCTCGCCCGCGCACCCGGTGTGGATGTGCGCCATGCGCCCCTTCTTCCTGCTCACCATGGGCTCGGCCGTGCTGCTCATCGCGCTGTGGAGCGCCGTGCTGGCCTTGGGCCTGCCGCCGCCGCCCGTGGCGGGCGGCGCGCTGGTGTGGCATGCGCACGAGCTGCTGCTGGGTTTTGGCCTGGCGGCGGTGGCGGGCTTCGTGCTCACCGCCGTGCCCGAGTTCACCAATACCGCCAGCGCCAGCCCGCGCACCGCGCGCCAGTTGGTGCTGCTGTGGCTGCTGGGGCGCGCGGGCTTCTGGCTCTCGGGCGTGGCGGGCAGCCCCGCGCTGGCCCTGGCCGCCCTGGCGCACCTGGGCCTGCTCGGCGGCCTGCTGGCGCTGCTGTGGCCCGCACTGCGCACCGTGGCCGGGCGGCGCCACCATGCCTTTGGCTGGGCGCTGGCGGGCCTGTTCGTGCTGGTGGCGGGCTTCTATGCCGATGCGCTGCGCGGTGCCTACCCCATGCGCTGGCTGCTGGCCCTGCTGGGCCTGGTGATGGTGCTCATCATCGTGGCCATGAGCCGCATCTCCATGCGCATCGTCAACAACGCCATCGACGCAGTGGGTGGTGATCGCGAGCCCTAT
>JANJVG010000042.1 GCA_024710165.1 Burkholderiaceae bacterium | reverse complement strand
ATGCGGCCTCGCATGTGTATTCAAGCAACAAAACACCGCGGCACAACGCATAGGCGCTTTTCATTTTGCAGTGCTGCTTCCATAATCCGAACACTGGAAAAACCATGCTGACCTGGGACGAAGAAGTCACCTCCACATCGCAAACTATTTTCAACGGCGGTCTGCAACAAAACCGCCCGGTGGAATCGGCGCCGCCCTCTTTTGCTCTTTCAGGTTTTTCGGCGACCTCTTCCGCGACGCGCACCACCCCGAACGCACTCGCTCCCGATTCAGGAGCAACCCGCCAGCACCGTGTCAACGCGGTCGACAAGCGCATCATCAACGGCAAGACCGACGTCAACCAACTCGTGCCGTTCAAATACAAATGGGCCTGGGAAAAATACCTCGCCACCTGCGCCAACCACTGGATGCCGCAGGAGGTGAACATGACGCGCGACATCGCGCTGTGGAAAGACCCGCACGGTCTGACCGAAGACGAGCGCCGCATCATCAAGCGCAACCTTGGTTTCTTCGTCACCGCCGACTCGCTGGCCGCCAACAACATCGTGCTGGGCACCTACCGCCACATCACCGCGCCCGAGTGCCGCCAGTTCCTGTTGCGTCAGGCGTTCGAGGAAGCCATCCACACGCACGCTTACCAGTACATCGTCGAGTCGCTCGGTCTTGATGAAGGTGAGATCTTCAACGCCTACAACGAAGTCCAGTCCATCCGCGACAAGGACCAGTTCCTGATCCCGTTCATCGAAGCGATCATGGATCCGGCCTTCCACACCGGCACGCCCGAGAACGACCAGACGCTGCTCAAGTCGCTGATCGTCTTCGCCTGTCTGATGGAGGGCCTGTTCTTCTACGTGGGGTTCACGCAGATCCTGGCCTTGGGCCGCCAGAACAAGATGACCGGTGCCGCCGAGCAGTACCAGTACATCCTGCGCGACGAGTCCATGCACTGCAACTTCGGCATCGATCTGATCAACCAGTTGAAACTCGAAAACCCGCACCTCTGGACCGCGGAATTCAAAGCCGAGATCAACAGCCTTTTCCGGCAAGCCGTCGAGCTCGAATACCGCTACGCCGAGGACACCATGCCGCGCGGTGTGCTCGGCATGAACGCATCCATGTTCAAGGGCTACTTGCGCTACATCGCCAACCGCCGCGCCACCCAGATTGGCCTCGAACCGCTCTTCCCCAATGAAGAGAATCCTTTTCCCTGGATGAGCGAAATGATCGACCTCAAGAAGGAGCGCAACTTCTTCGAAACCCGTGTGATCGAGTACCAGTCGGGGGGTGCACTCTCCTGGGATTGAGACCACACCGAACCGCATGCAACACCTCACCACGCTCTGCCACTACAGCACCCCACGATGCTGCGCCGGGCGTTTCCGCATTCATGGAGATGGGATGGGCCCCATCTCCATGGATCGCTCCTTGCCCGATGCAGGCGTGGAGTGCTCTTTGCTCACTGCCCCAAGGAGAAAATAATGGCAACTGCGAAAAAACCGGCCGCGAAAAAGGCCACCCCCACCAAACAAGCTGCGCCCGCCAAAAAGGCCGCAGCACCCGCAAAGAAGGTAGCTGCGCCAAAGGCTGCTGCGGCCGAAAAGAAGGCCTCTGTCCCGGCCAAGAAGGCGACGGCACCAGCAAAGAAGGCTGCCGCACCAAAGACTGCAGCACCGGCCGCCAAGAAGGCAGTACCGGCCAAAAAGGCTGCCGCGCCCGCAAAAAAAGCAGTCGCTCCCGCCAAGAAAGCGGCAGCCCCTGCGAAAAAGGCTGCAGCCCCTTCCAAGAAGGCCGCCGCCCCCGCGAAGAAAGCAGCAGCGCCAGCCAAGAAGGTGGCTGCACCTGCCAAGAAAGCTGCGGCTCCTGCAAAGAAGGCAGCAGCACCCGCCAAGAAGGCAGCTGCTCCCGCAAAGAGCACTGCACCTGCCAAGAAAGCTGCAGCCCCCAAGAAAACCGCTGCCGTCAAAAAACCTACAGCCGACAAAGCGCCTGCCGCTCCCGCAGCACAAACCAAGCTCAACCCCCAGGCTGCCTGGCCCTTCCCCACAGGCACCAAGCCCTGACACGCAGTCCCCGCTGCCGTATCCAACCCGGTGCTCCGCACCGGGTTTTTTTACACCTGCCGCCTCCGCATGCCATCAGGACATCAACGTGGCGGGATCAAAGTCGAGTAGGTAATTCTGCGGACCACGCGCGGCGATCTTGAGTGCTCCCAGGCGGTTGCCCAGCTCTGCACACCGCGTCAGTGGCCAGCCGCGCTCCAGGCCGAGCAGCAGCGCCCCTCGCCATGCATCGCCACAGCCCGTGGGGTCCACGATACTCGCAGGCTCGGTGGGTGGCACCAGCGTACGTTCACCGTTCACCCAAACCTCGCAGCCCTGGCCGCCGAGCGTGATCACCAGGCCCTGCACCTTGCGCGACAGAGCCTCCAGACTCAACCCGGTGCGCTCGCACAGCATCTTGCCCTCGTAGTCGTTCACCGTAACCCAGTTCGCCTGCTCGACAAACCGCAGGAGCTCCTCGCCAGAAAACATGGGCAGGCCCTGCCCGGGGTCGAACACGAAGGGGATGCCCGCCGCCCGGAACTGCGCGGCATGTTCGATCATGGCGTCGCGTCCATCGGGTGCGATGATGCCGACACGGATGTCCGGCACACTGCCATCAATGCGGTTGGCATGGGCCTGCATCATTGCCCCGGGGTGAAAGGCCGTAATCTGGTTGTTGTCACGGTCGGTCATGATCATTGCCTGCGCCGTGTAGGTGTCCTGCACCTGGCCCACGCACCGAGTGCTGATACCAAGCGAGGTAAGTCGCTGCAGGTAGTCCGCACCGTCGCTGCCCAGCATGGCCATGGGCACAGGCTCGCCGCCCAGAAGCCTCAGGCTGTAGGCGATATTGCCTGCACACCCGCCAAAATCGCGGCGCAACGCGGGCACCAGGAAGGACACATTGAGGATATGCAACTGGTCGGGCAGGATCTGCTCGGCAAAGCGCCCTTCAAAGGTCATGATGGTGTCAAACGCCAGAGAGCCACAAATCAGTACTGCCATATCAATCGATCATTCCGGCCAAAGGCCATTTCAGGGATAAAAAGCCAGGACCCGGTAACCCGTGATGCGCGTGGCACCCAGGCTTACCTGCAGGGAGGCGGAAAAATTCCAGTCGCCCAGTGCAGAAAGCTCGGCCGGAGCCACGAGGTCCTTCGGGGTCAATACCCGGCGCAGCACCGGCTGGTCCTGGGCATCGGTCAGGGTCAGTTCGATCGCAGGCGTTTCCACAGCGGTCTGCGAGCGGTTTTTGAGCGTCAACGAAAACTGGTATTGATCTCCCCGTATTTTCTGGAACGTGGAAGCATCCACCACCACGGCAGAAATCTGACGGTACGGCTCGACACGGCATTGCAAAGGCGCACACAAAGCCTCAAGGTGCGAACGCGACGCAGGCCATTGGGCCGCCATCACATTGCGCTTTGACACCGCAACCTGCAGCAGCAAGCCACAGAGCAGCACCCATGCCAGCAACGACAGACCCACACGAACGGGGGTCTTGCGCCAGAACGCCTTGCGCCGGGCCGCTCGTATAAACGACAACTCTGCCGCAGGGGCCTCTGCAAGGGACTCCTCCTCTTGTACTTCAGACGCACGGACACGATCCGGCTGCCAAGGCGCAACTTCGCCGTCCGCACGGGGAGGCGACTGGACATCGGGGATGCCCTCATCCGACAGAGCCGGAGCCGTCGGGAGCGGGTCCGGATGGGCATTGGACAAGGCAGCCTCAACCGGCCCATCCTGCCCTTCGGGCGCCTCCCACGCCCCAGACTCGACCTCCGCCATCGGCGAGTCCGGCGAGGCTGGGTCATATTCCTCAAGCCTTGGGGCTGGCAATTCATAACCTGCCGGGGAACGCTTTGACTCAGGCTCAGGCTCAGGCTCAGGCTCAAGCTCAGGATCAGACACCGGACCGGGCATGTCCTGGCCGATTGGAGAAACGGGAGCGGCAAGAACAGACGGCGCAGGCGCCGTGGCCTTTGTCTCCACCGGCGTGCCTGGCAGTTCACCCGCGCCGGAGTTGCCATGCGAATGCGGCACGGGTGCTGCATCGTTCGCTAAAACCGGGGGCAGCGGTGGCTGCAAATGGGCCGATGCATCAAAAACCTGCTGACATTGTCCGCAGCGCACCCACCCGTCGGAGATGCGCAACTGATCCGCGACGACCTTGAACATCGTTGCGCAGGATGGGCAGCGGGTGATCTGGCTCATGGGCTGTGCATTGTAGGGGCGCCCTGCCTGGCACTGGCGCCTGCGGTTCAGCGCAGGGCCGTCATCAGAATCCAGCCATCCTCGCTATCGGCCACCTCCAGCGACAGCCACGGGGCATAGGCTTCCTGCAACTCCTGTGCCTGACGTTCCAGAATGCCCGCCAGCACCAGATGACCACCCTGCGCGACATGATTGCACAGCAGCGGAGCCAGCACGCGCAAGGGCGTGGCCAGAATGTTGGCCAGGACGGTCTGGTAACTGCCATGGGCCTTGTCCGGCAGTCCGGTCTGCAGTTGCACACCATTGGCCTGCGCGTTGAGCGCGGCAGAATCGACCGCAGCCGGGTCAATGTCCACAGCGTCAACATCGGTAGCGCCAAACTTGGCGGCACCGATGGCCAGGATGCCCGAGCCGCACCCGTAGTCGAGCACCCGCCCAAGCGCCGCGCCATTGCCCTGGCGGGCAATCCAGCGCAGGCACATGCGCGTGGTCGGGTGTGTTCCAGTACCAAAAGCCAGCCCCGGGTCGAGCCGGATCATGGTTTTGGCCTGTGCCGGCGGCTCGTGCCAGGTCGGCACGATCCAGAAGTCGGGCGTGATGTCCACGGGAGCAAATTGCGACTGCGTCAGCCGCACCCAATCCTGGTCCACCAGTGGCGAGAGGCTGCAGACCTCGCATCCCTCGAAGAAATCCTGCACGGCCAGCAATTGCTGCGCCTCCTGCGCAGCCGCTTCGGTGCCAAACAGCGCCACCACACGGCTTCGCTGCCAGCCTGCACGGGGCGGCGGCATACCGGGTTCACCGAACAGCGCCTGCTCGGCATCGGTCTGTGCATCAGCGTCTTCCACAGAGACGCTGAGCGCATCCAGCGCTTCCAGCGCGTCACTCAGGGCTTCGACCCGGTCTTGCGGGCACAACAGGCTTAGTTCATGCATGGCTTCGTGCCTCTTGGGATAAGCAATGAAAAAGGGCGCTTTCTGCGAGCGCCCTTCCGGTGTTTCAGCGCTGGCGCTGCGACAACCACTCTTCGAGGTAATGGATGTTGGTGCCGCCATCCATGAACTTGGCGTCCACCATCAGTTCGCGGTGCAAGGGGATGTTGGTGTTGATGCCTTCAACTACGGTCTCCGACAGCGCCGTGCGCATGCGCGCCAGCGCCTGCTCGCGGGTATCGCCATGGACGATGATCTTGCCGATCATCGAGTCGTAATTGGGCGGCACGAAATAGTTCGTGTAGATATGCGAGTCCACACGCACCCCCGGCCCGCCCGGCGCATGCCATTTGGTAATGCGACCGGGTGACGGGATGAACTTGTACGGATCCTCGGCATTGATGCGGCACTCGATGGCATGGCCCCGGATCTCGATCTGGCGCTGGGTGAATGGCAGCTTCTCGCCTGCCGCCACCATGATCTGCGTGCGCACGATGTCCACGCCGGTGATCCATTCGGTCACGGGGTGCTCGACCTGCACGCGCGTGTTCATCTCGATGAAGTAGAACTCGCCGTTCTCGTACAGGAACTCGAACGTGCCCGCGCCGCGGTAGCCGATCTTCTTGCAGGCGGCCACGCAGCGATCGCCGATGCGGTCGATGAGGCGGCGCGGAATGCCCGGCGCGGGCGCTTCCTCGATCACCTTCTGGTGGCGCCGCTGCATGGAGCAGTCGCGCTCGCCCAGATAGACCGCGTTGCGGTGCTTGTCGGCCAGGATCTGGATTTCGATATGGCGCGGGTTCTGCAGGAATTTTTCCATGTAGACCGCCGGATTGCCAAACGCCGCTCCGGCCTCGGCCTTGGTCATCTGCACGGCGTTGACCAGGGCCGCCTCGGTGTGCACCACGCGCATGCCGCGCCCGCCGCCGCCGCCCGCCGCCTTGATGATGACGGGGTAGCCCACAGCCTTGGCAATGCGGCGGATCTGCACCGGGTCGTCGGGCAATTCGCCGTCCGAGCCGGGCACACAGGGCACACCGGCCTTGATCATGGCCTGCTTGGCCGAGACCTTGTCGCCCATGATGCGGATCGACTCGGGCGTGGGGCCGATGAACTGGAAGCCGCTCTTTTCCACGCGCTCGGCGAAATCGGCGTTCTCGGACAGGAAGCCGTAGCCGGGGTGGATGGCTTCGGCGTCGGTGACCTCTGCCGCCGAGATGATGGCCGGCATGTTGAGATACGACAGTGGCGAGGGCGCGGGCCCGATGCACACGGCCTCTTCCGCCAGCTTGACGTACTTGGCGTCGCGGTCGGCCTCGGAATAGACCATCACGGCCTTGATGCCCAGTTCATGGCAGGCGCGCTGGATACGGAGGGCGATTTCGCCGCGATTGGCAACGAGGATCTTTTTAAACATGTTGTTTGTCCACAATGCGACGCGATGTGCGCAGCATATAAAACTGGCGCGGCCCAGGCCAGCGACCGCCGCGCAAGGGCCGCCCCGCAGCGCTGGCGGTGTCCCCTTTCCCGCAGAGCGCAGCACTGCGAGAGAGGGGGGAAGCGGCGAAGCCGCTCAGGGGGTTACTCCCTCTCATTCGATCACGAACAGCGGCTGGCCGTATTCCACGGCCTGACCGTTCTCGCCGAGGATGCGTGTGACGGTGCCCGTCTTGTCGGCTTCGATCTCGTTGAGGATCTTCATGGCTTCGATGATGCAGATGGTCTCGCCTTCCTTGACCTGGCTGCCCACTTCGACGAAGGGCTTGGCACCGGGGCTGGAAGCGCGGTAGAACGTGCCCACCATGGGGGACTTGACCACATGGCCTGCAGGTTCGGCCGGTGCGGGGGCCGGCAATTCGGCCACGGGTGCCGCCATCGGCTGGGCGGGGGCCTGCGCCATGGGCGCGGGAGCGGGTGCATACTGCTGCACCACAGCGCCGCCACTCTTGACAATGCGTACCTTGCCCTCGGCCTCGGTGATCTCGAGTTCAGAAACGTTTGACTCGGACACCAGGTCAATCAGGGTTTTGAGTTTGCGCAAATCCATGGGTGCTCCAACAGCTAAAAACTGAACAGGGCGCGAATTTACTCCAATTTCGGCCTATTTTGCTCTTTGTTCAGCAAAATTGAAGATGCAAGCGCATCCTCAGGCAACGCCTCACAGGCCGGACATCGCACTACATCCGTTGCAACCACTGACGCAGATTCTCTGGAGTTACCTGACCTATTTTACGGTGCAGGATGCGTCCATCGGCAGCGAACAGCACCGTAAACGGCAACCCCCCCCCCAGATTGCCCAGTGAGCGCGACAGCTCCGTTCCCTGCAGCCCGGCCATGGCCACCGGAAACTCCAGTGGCAGCTTTCCCAGAAAGGTACGCACCGCAGAGGGCTGATCCACAGCGATCCCCAGCACTTGCCAGCCTTTGTCGACATTTTCACGATAGAACGTGTTCAGCAAGGGAAGCTCAGCAATACAGGGCGGGCACCAGGTGGCCCAGAAGTTGACGATCACCGGGCGGCCGCGCAGTTCGGACAGGCGCCAGGTCTTGCCGTCCACGTCCTGCAGGGTGAAATCCGGTGCCGGCGGCAGGCCGGGCACCGGGGTGAGGGTCTGCTTGCCGGCGGCGGAGGCGCACAGCGGCAGCAGCAGGGCGGTGAGCAACAGCCAGAATCGCAGCATGTAAGGTCTCCTC
>JANJVG010000036.1 GCA_024710165.1 Burkholderiaceae bacterium | reverse complement strand
GCCGACTTCTACGACAGCCTCAATCCCGAGCAGCAGCAGAAGGTGCGTGAGCTGATGCAGCGCCGCCGCGGCTGGATGGGCCGCCACGGCTGATGCGGCTTGGCCTTCAAACGGATAACGTCGTTGGGGCGCCTTGCCGTGCTAAAGCACTGTCTGCGGCTTCCCGCCTAGTTCTCCGATTGAATGCCAACCCGCATGCGCATGAAATTGGTGATGGCCATGACCACCCCGCACGAACCCCTGCACCGGCTGGCGCGCGATCTGCGCGTGCATGGTCCGGTGCTGCTGGCTGGCATGCCGGCGCCGCATGACGAGCTGCTCACGCTGGTCTGGGGCCCGCGCTTCGACCGCGAGCATGCCCTCGGGCTGGTGGCACGTCAGCCCCCGCAAGCGGCGCGCACGCTGCCCGCGCTGCTGGAGGCTGCTGACCGCTTTGACGCATTGCACGCCCCGTCCCAGCGGCGCCTGCGGCAGATGATCCTGCGGCACCGCGCGTGCAGCGGCGCAATGTGACAATCCGCTTCCATGCACCGCATCCTGCTCATCGACGACGACGAACAGCTCGGCCCGCCGCTGGCCACCTACTTCCGGCGCTTCGAGCTGGAACTGGTGCAGGCGCTGCGCCCCAGCGCGGGGTTGGAGCTGCTGGCCCAGGGTGGTTTCGATGCCGCCATCCTCGATGTGATGCTGCCCGAGATGGACGGCTTCGACCTGTGCCGCACCATCCGGCGCGGCAGCGACCTGCCCATCGTCATGCTCACCGCGCGCGGCGAGGTGATGGACCGCGTGGTCGGCCTGGAGCTCGGCGCCGACGACTACCTGCCCAAGCCCTTCGAGCCGCGCGAGCTGGTCGCCCGCCTGCAGACCGTGCTGCGCCGCCGCCGTGCGAGCAGCCCGGCGGAGGCGCCCGACCTGCTGGAATTCGAGGGCCTGCGCATCGACGCCGCGCGCCGCAGCGTGCAATGCCTGGGCCGCGACGTGGAACTGACCGGCACCGAATTCGAGCTGCTGCACCTGCTGGCGCGCGAGAGCGGCCGGGTCCTCAGCCGTGACGACATCCTCAACCAGCTGCGCGGCCACGAGGCCGAGCTCTACACGCGCGCCGTGGACATCGTGGTCAGCCGCCTGCGCAAGAAGCTGGAACCGCTGGATTGCATCAAGACATTGCGCAACGCCGGCTACTCGCTGGCGCTGCGCCGGGTGGCCGGATGAAGCCCTGCCGCGACGACGACTCGCACTGCCCCTGGCACCAGCGCGCGCGCCTGGCGCTGCGGCGCTCGCTGCGCTGGCGCCTGGTGCTGGTGTTCCTGGTGCTGGCGTTGGCGCTGGCGGTCACCTTCATCGGCGGCGTGCAGAAGGCGCTGTCGGTCGGCTGGCGCGCCGCCGCGCGCCCGCTGCTGGTGGACTACGTGGACCGCCTGGCGCAGGAGGTCGGCAGCCCGCCGAGCATCGCGCGCGCCCAGTCCCTGGTGCAGCGCCTGCCCATCACTATCCGTATCGAAGGCCCGCAGGTGAACTGGGTTTCGCACCCCGAATTGCCCCGGCCCGCCTGGGTGAACGGCACCACCGGGCGCGAGCCGCCCTGGCGCAACGGCGATGACCAGAACCTGCTGCGCCGCACCACGGCGGACGGCCACCGGCTGGAATTCGGCCTGCATGTGCTCGGCTGGGAGCAGCGCCCGCGCATCGCCTGGGTCACGCTGGGCGCGCTGCTGCTGCTCACCGCGCTGGCCTACCTGTATGTGCGGCGCCTGCTGCGCCCGCTCGACGACATCCGTGCCGGTGCCCTGCGCTTCGGCGCGGGCGCGTTCGACCAGCCCATCCCCGTGCTCCACGCGCACAAGCCCGACGAGCTGGGCCAGCTCGCCGCCCCCATCAACACCATGGGCAGCGACATCCACCAGATGCTCGAAGCCAAGCGCGCCCTGCTGCTGGCCCTGAGCCACGAGCTGCGCAGCCCGCTGACGCGCGCGCGCCTCAACGCCGAGCTGCTGCCCGACACCGCCGAGGCCCAGGCGCCGCGCCAGGCGCTGCTGCGCGACCTGGGCGAGATGGCGCGCGTCATCACCGACCTGCTGGAGAGCGAGCGCCTCGCCGCCCCCCATGCCGCGCTGCACCGCGAGCCCGTGGACCTGGCCGCACTGGCGCACGAGGTCATCGCCGAACTGGCCGACCGCCACCCCGGCGCCGCCGCCATCCGCGTGCAGGCGCCGCCCAGCCTGCTGGTATTGCCGCTGGACCGCGCGCGCATGCGCCTGCTGCTGCGCAATCTGCTCGACAACAGCCTGCGCCACAGCGAGCCCGGCGCGCCACCGCCCGAGTTGCACCTAGGCTGGCAGGACGAACAGCTCGAAATCACCGTGCGCGACCACGGCCCCGGCGTGCCACCCGAGCACCTGGAGCGCCTGGCGCAGGCCTTCTACCGCCCCGACAGCGCGCGCCAGCGCGCCACCGGCGGCGTGGGCCTGGGCCTGTACCTGTGCCGCCTGGTGGCGCAGGCGCACGGCGGCAGCCTGGCGCTGTGCAACGCCCAGCCGGGGCTGGAGGCGCGGGTGGTGCTGCCGGTGACAGAAGCATTCAGCGGCTAGGTTTTGTATAGCATTTGCATTACACTGACCGCATGAAAACCGCCACCCTTCCTCCCGTCCGCATCGAGCCCGCATTCCGGCAGCAAGTGGAGGAGGTGCTGCAACCGGGAGAGACGCTGACGCAACTGGTGGAAAGCGCCGTTCGCACGGCTGTTGCAGCGCGCAAGAGCCAGGCCGAATTTCTGCGCCGAGGTATCCAGGCCATCGAAAAGACGCGCCTTGATGCCACGGGCATTCCAGCAGAGCAGGTGATTGCCGGGCTGGAGAGCCGCCTGGCCGCAGCACGCCAAGCCCGTGCCTGATGAAATACCGGGTCGAGTTCAGCCCGGAGGCCGCCGAGGACTTGCAGCGGCTGTTCGAGCATGTGCTGGAGCGCGAGCTGAGCAGTCCGACCGGCGATCTGGAGGTGGCAGAGCGCGCGCTCCAGGCCATCCGCAATGGCATAGAGATGCTGGCATTGACGCCCTTTTCGTGCCGCAAGGTGGGAAGCAGCCCGTTCCTGCGCGAGCTGGTCATTCCGTTTGGTGCATCGGGCTACGTGGCCTTGTTTGAGATCGTCGAAAGCGACCGGGTGATCATCGGCGCGGTGCGCCACCAGCGGGAAGACGATTACCACTGATGGCGGGCTTCAGCGGCGGCCCTTGACGACCATGACTGTTTGCGGCTAAGCTGTATATACAGGTTCGTCGCACCATGATCCGCACCACTTCTCCACGCTCCGCCAGTTCTTCCCGCCGCCCGGCCACCGCTCCAGCGGCCGCGCCCGCCCTGGCGCTGTACGAGCAGGTGAAAGACTTCATCGTGCGCCGCATCCAGGACGGCAGCTGGCGCGCGGGCGACCGTCTGCCCTCCGAGCACGAGCTGGTGGCGCAGTTCGGCATCTCGCGCATGACGGTGAACCGCGCGCTGCGCGAGCTGACCGAGCAGGGCCGCATCGTGCGCGTGGCCGGTGTGGGCAGCTTCGTGGCCGAGGACAAGCCGCAGTCCACGCTGCTGCAGATCGCCAACCTGGCCAGCGAGATCCGCCAGCGCGGGCACGACTACCGCTGCGACGTGCTCTCCGCCCGGCGCGCCGCCGCCACGCTGGAGGTGGCCGCCGCGCTGGACCTGGGCACGGGGGCTTCCGTGTTCCACACGCAGTGCGTGCACCGTGAAAACGGCGTGCCAGTGCAGCTCGAAGACCGTCATGTGAACCCGGCCCTGGCGCCCGACTTCCTGGCGCAGGACTTCGCCACCATGCCGCCCTCCGAATACCTGCTGCGCAGCGTGCCGTTCGACCAGGTCGAGCATGTGGTGGATGCCGTGCTGCCCACCCCCGAGCAGGCCGCCCTGCTGGAGATGCCCGCGCACGAGCCCTGCCTGCTGCTCACGCGCCGCACCTGGTCGCGCGGCGTGCCCGTGACCGTGGTGCGCTGCCTGCACCCGGCCTCGCGCTACCGGCTCGGCAGCCGCTTCCGCACCGATGGTCACCCGGTCGCCGGTTGAGCCGGTGACCGGCCCCTTTTTCTTTGATACCTACTTGTATAGACAGGACTAGCATCATGACCACCCCCATCACCCTCGACCCCGGCCATGTCACGCTGGCGCAGCTGCGCAGCATCCACGCAGGCGCCGTGCCGCTGGCGCTTGACGCCTCGGCGCAGGCCGGCATGCGCGATGCATTAGCCACGGTGCAGCGCATCGTTGATGAAGACCAGGTGGTCTACGGCATCAACACCGGCTTCGGCAAGCTGGCGAGCACGAAGATTGCCCACGAGCGCCTGGCCGAGCTGCAGCGCAACCTGGTGCTGTCGCACAGCGTGGGCACGGGCGAGCCGCTGCCCGACGGCGTGGTGCGCCTCATCCTGGCCACCAAGGCCGTGAGCCTGGCGCGCGGGCATTCGGGCATCCGTCCCGAGATCGTGGACGCGCTGCTGGCGCTGGCCAACGCCAACGTGCTGCCGGTCATCCCGGCCAAGGGCTCGGTGGGCGCCTCGGGTGACCTGGCGCCGCTGGCGCACCTGGCCTGCGTGCTCATCGGCGAGGGCCAGGCCACGGTGAATGGCAAGGTGGTGCCGGGGCGCGAAGCCATGGCCGCCGTGGGCCTGCAGCCCTTCGTGCTCGGCCCCAAGGAAGGGCTGGCGCTGCTCAACGGCACGCAGGTGTCCACGGCGCTGGCGCTGGCCGGCCTGTTTGGCGCGGAAGACGTGTTCTGCGCCGCGTTGGTGGCCGGCGCGCTCTCGCTCGAAGCCATCAAGGGCTCGGTAAAGCCGTTCGACGCGCGCATCCACGCAGCGCGCGGCCAGGCCGGGCAGATCGCCGTGGCCGCCGCTGTGCGCGCACTGCTCGACGGCAGCGCCATCGACCCCTCGCACCCGCACTGCGGCCGCGTGCAGGACCCGTATTCGATCCGCTGCATCCCCCAGGTCATGGGCGCCTGCCTCGACAACCTGCAGCACGCAGCGCGCGTGCTGCGTACCGAGGCCAATGCGGCGTCGGACAACCCACTGGTCTTCACCGACACCGACGAGGTCATCTCGGGCGGCAACTTCCACGCCGAGCCCGTGGCTTTCGTGGCCGACATCATCGCGCTGGCCGTGGCCGAGATCGGAGCGATTTCCGAGCGGCGCCTGTCGCTGCTGCTCGACCCCGGCCTGTCGGGCCTGCCGTCCTTCCTGATCCGCGACAGCGGCGTGAACTCGGGCTTCATGATCGCCCAGGTCACAGCCGCCGCGCTGGCCGCCGAGAACCAGTGCCTGGCCAACCCGAGCAGCGTGACCAGCCTGCCCACCTCGGCCAACCAGGAGGACCATGTGTCCATGGCCACCTACGGTGCGCGCCGCCTGCTCGACATGGTGCGCAACGCGGCCGTGATGGTGGGCATCGAGGCCATGTCGGCTGCGCAGGGCATGGAGTTCGACCGTTCGCTGCCATCTTCCCCGCTGGTGGAAGAACAGTTCGCCGCCATCCGCCGCCGCGTGGCGTTCCTGGAGCAGGACCGCTACCTGGCGCCCGACATCGACGCCATGCGCGCCTGGGCCCAGCAAAGCACCTGGCCCGCGCCGCTGCAGGCCTGCCTGCCCAGCCACACCGCCTGAAACCCCTTGGTTGCATACCCCCGGAGACTTGCCATGACCACCACCACCGACCCCCGCCACGATGCCTCCCGCGTGATCCGCGCCCCGCGCGGCAGCGAACTCTCGTGCAAGAACTGGCTCACCGAGGCCGCCTACCGCATGCTGCAGAACAACCTCGACCCCGAGGTGGCCGAGCGCCCGCAGGACCTCGTGGTTTACGGCGGCATCGGCCGTGCCGCGCGCGACTGGCAGTGTTTCGACCAGATCCTGGCGAGTCTGCGCGACCTAAACGAGGATGAAACCCTGCTCGTGCAATCGGGCAAGCCCGTGGGCGTGTTCAAGACGCATGCCAACGCCCCGCGCGTGCTGATCGCCAACTCCAACCTTGTCCCGAAGTGGGCCACCTGGGAGCACTTCAACGAACTCGACCGCAAGGGCCTGTTCATGTACGGCCAGATGACGGCGGGCAGCTGGATCTACATCGGCAGCCAGGGCATCGTGCAGGGCACCTTCGAGACCTTCGTCGAGGCAGGACGCCAGCACTACAACAACGACCTGTCAGGCAAGTGGATCCTCACCGCCGGTCTGGGCGGCATGGGCGGCGCCCAGCCCCTGGCCGCCACGCTGGCCGGCGCCTGCTCGCTGACCATCGAATGCCAGCAGAGCAGCATCGACTTCCGCCTGCGCACGCGCTACGTGGACAAGCAGGCACGCGACATCGATCACGCCATCGAGCTGATCAAGGAACATACCGGCAAGAAGGAAGCCGTGTCCATCGCCCTGCTGGGCAACGCCGCCGACATCCTGCCCGAACTGGTGCGCCGCGCCAAAGCGGGCGCTATCAAGCCCGACCTCGTCACCGACCAGACCAGCGCGCACGACCTCATCCACGGCTACCTGCCCAGCGGCTGGACCGTGGCGCAGTGGCAGGCCGCGCAGAAAGACCCCGAGCAGCATGGTTCGCTCAAGGCCGCCGCCGCCACAAGCTGCGCCGTCCATGTGCGGGCCATGCTCGACTTCCAAGCCATGGGCGTGCCCACGGTGGACTACGGCAACAACATCCGCCAGGTGGCGTTCGATGAAGGCGTGCAGAACGCCTTCGACTTCCCCGGCTTCGTGCCCGCCTACATCCGCCCGCTGTTCTGCGAGGGCAAGGGGCCGTTCCGCTGGGTGGCCCTCTCGGGCGACCCCGAGGACATCTACAAGACCGACGCCAAGATCAAAGAGCTGTTCCCCGAGAACAAGCACACCCACCGCTGGCTGGACATGGCACGCGAGCGCATCGCTTTCCAGGGCCTGCCCGCGCGCATCTGCTGGCTGGGCCTGGGCGAGCGCCACATTGCCGGTCTGGCCTTCAATGAGATGGTGAAGAACGGCGAGCTCAAGGCCCCCATCGTCATCGGCCGCGACCACCTGGACACCGGCAGCGTGGCCAGCCCCAACCGCGAGACCGAAGCCATGCAGGACGGCACCGACGCCGTGAGCGACTGGCCACTTCTCAACGCCCTGCTGAACACGGCAGGGGGTGCCAGCTGGGTGAGCCTGCACCACGGCGGCGGCGTGGGCATGGGTTACAGCCAGCACTCGGGCATGGTGATTGTGGCCGACGGCACCGACGCGGCCGCCGAGCGCCTGGCGCGTGTGCTGGTGAACGACTGCGGCTCGGGCGTGATGCGCCACGCCGACGCAGGCTATGAACTGGCCATTGCCACCGCCAAGAAGCAGGGCCTGAAGCTGCCCATGGTTCGCTGAACCGCCCATGTGACACTGCCACCATGAACACCTCGCTTACCCTCCATCCGGGCCAGATGACACTGGCCGATCTGCGCTCCGTGTGGCTCCAGCCGGTGAAAGTTGTCCTGGTTGAGGAAGCACGGTCGGCCATTGAGGCGTCGGCGGCAGCCATTCACGCCATCGTCGCCAAGGGAGATGCCGCCTACGGCATCAACACCGGCTTCGGCAAGCTGGCCAAAACCCGTATCCCCGACGCCCAGCTGGAGCAGCTGCAGCGCAACCTCATCCTCTCGCACTCGGTCGGTACCGGAGAGCCGATGAGCGACGAGACGGTGCGCCTGGTGATGCTGATGAAGGCTGCCAGCCTGGCGCGGGGCTTTTCGGGCGTGCGCCCGGTCGTGGTGGACACGCTGCTGGCAGTGCTCAACGCCGGCATCATTCCACGCATTCCGGTCAAGGGCTCGGTCGGTGCCTCGGGCGACCTGGCACCGCTGTCGCACATGACGCTGGCACTGATGGGCGAGGGCGAGGTGCGCTGGCGCGGCCAATGGGTGCCGGCTGCGCAGGCGCTGCAGGCGGCGGGCCTCACGCCCCTCACGCTGGCGGCCAAAGAGGGCCTGGCACTGATCAATGGCACCCAGGTCTCGACCGCGCTGGCCCTGCATGGTCTGTTCATGGCCGAGCGGCTGCTCGAAGCAGGCACGGTGATCGGGGCCCTGAGCGTGGATGCCGCCAAGGGCAGCGATGCACCTTTCGATCCGCGCATCCACGCGGTACGCGGTCAGCCCGGGCAGATTGCGGTCGCCGCAGCCACCCGCGCCCTGCTGCAGGGCAGCCAGATCCGCCAGTCGCACCGGGATAACGACGAACGTGTGCAGGACCCCTACAGCCTGCGCTGCCAGCCGCAGGTGATGGGCGCCTGCCGCGACCAGATTGCCCATGCAGCGCGCACCCTGCTGATCGAGGCCAACGCCGTCACCGACAACCCGCTGGTGTTCATCGATTCCGGCGAGGTGCTCTCGGGCGGCAATTTCCACGCCGAACCGGTGGCCTTTGCCGCCGACAACCTGGCACTGGCCCTCAGCGAGATCGGTGCCATCGCGGAGCGCCGCATTGCACTGCTGATCGACAGCACGCTCTCGGCTCTGCCGCCCTTCCTGGTGGAGCAGCCGGGCCTGAACAGCGGTTTCATGATCGCCCATGTGACCGCTGCCGCCCTGGCCTCGGAGAACAAATCGCACGCCCACCCGGCCAGTGTGGACAGCCTGCCCACCTCGGCCAACCAGGAAGACCATGTCAGCATGGCCACCTTCGCGGGCCGGCGCCTGGACGAGATGGCGCGCAATACCGCCACCATCCTCGCCATCGAATGGCTGGCCGCAGCGCAGGGGGTGGATTTTCACCGCCCCCTGCACACATCGCCGCGACTGACCCAGACACACACCACCTTGCGGCAGGCGGTGCCCTTTTATGCGCAGGACCGTTTGTTTGCCCCCGACATCGAAGCGGCACTGCAGCTGGTGCTGCAGGGGGCCGCCAGCCAGGAGCAGCAGGACCTGCTGAGCGCCCTGTGGGTGCAATGAGCGATACCGTGCACACCACGCCACTGCGCGGTCCACGCTGCATTCGCCTCGATGCCACCTGCGGTGCGCCCTGGCGCAACGGCGGCGGTGTCACACGCGAACTGCTGCGCTGGCCTGACAGTGACGCATGGCAGCTGCGCATCAGCGTGGCCGATATCGCGGCAAACGGTCCGTTCTCCACCTTTGAGGGGGTTCAGCGCTGGTTCACCCTGCTCTCGGGCACGGGCGTGGTGCTCGACTTTGCCGGCCCACAGTGCACCCTGCGTCCGGGCGATGCACCGCTGGCGTTCGATGGTCTCAGCGCACCCGACTGCCGCCTTCTGGGCGGGCCCGTGCGAGATCTCAACCTCATGTACCGTGGTGGTGAAGGCGGGATGGCCGTTGCCGCGCCAGCCACCCCGTGGACCCCTCCAGCGGGCGCAAGCGCAGGCCTGTATGCACGGGTGGCCGGGCACTGGCATGCCCAAGGGGGCACCCAGGCCGTTGCGGCCGACAGCCTGCTGTGGTTCGATCATGTGCCCGCGGGCTGCTGGCGCTTCGAACCCTCGACCCTTCACGACGCGCCCACCCTGCCCGCCGGCTGGTGGCTGCACCATTTGCCTTCCGGAGCCTCTGCATGACCCCCCTCACCCTTTGGCACAACGCACGCATCGCCACGCTGGACCCGCGCATGGGCACCGATGGCTGGGGCCTGATCGAGCACGGCGCCCTGCTGACCGAAGGAGCACACATTGCGTGGGTGGGGCAGGCAGGCGATCTGCCCCAGGGTCTGGCGCCTTCCCGCACCGTCGACCTGGGCCGTGCGCTGCTCACACCGGGCCTGATCGACTGCCACACCCATCTGGTGTACGGCGGCCATCGCGCTGCCGAATTCGAGATGCGGCTGAACGGTGCCAGCTACGAGGCCATCGCCCGCGCCGGCGGCGGCATCCGTGCCTCGGTGGCGGCCACCCGTGCGGCCAGCGAAGAGTCGCTGTTCAACATGGCATCCCGGCGGGCCCGGGCCTTGATGGCCGAAGGCGTCACCACACTGGAAATCAAGTCTGGATACGGGCTGTCGCAGGAGGCCGAGGCGCGCTGCCTGCGCGTGGCACGGCGGCTGGGCCGGGCGCTGCCCGTGGAGGTGCACACCACGTTCCTGGGCGCCCACGCGGTTCCGCCCGAATTCGAGGGCCGGGTGGACGACTACATCGACGCCGTCTGCGCCTGGATGCCCGGCTTGCACGCCCAGGGCCTGATCGACGCGGTCGACGCCTTTTGCGAAAACATCGCCTTTTCGCCTGCACAGACGCAGCGCGTTTTTGAGACCGCACAGCGACTGGGGCTGCCCGTCAAGCTGCACGCCGAGCAGCTCTCGGACCAGGGCGGCGCGGCACTCGCGGCTTCCTTCAACGCCTTGTCCTGCGACCACCTGGAGCACCTCAGTGCCGCGGGCATCGCTGCCATGCGCGCAGCGGGCACGGTGGCCGTGCTGCTGCCGGGTGCCTACTATTTCCTGCGCGAGACAAAGCTACCGCCCATCGAGGCCCTGCGCCAGGCCGGCGTTCCCATGGCCCTCTCGACCGACCACAACCCCGGCACATCGCCCGGGCTGTCCTTGCTGCTCATGGCCAACATGGCCTGCACCCTGTTCCGCCTGACCCCCCTGGAGGCCGTGCAAGGCATCACGCTCCATGCGGCCCGGGCACTGGGCCTGAAGGACCGGGGGCAGATCATTGCGGGCCAGCGCGCCGACCTGGTGGCCTGGGATCTGCAGCATCCCAACGAGCTGGCCTACTGGTTCGGCCACAACCCCTGCCTGCATGTCATTCACAACGGAGTGCAACGACCATGAACCCCAACCCGACATTCGAATGGCGCGGACGCACCGACAGCGAAGATTCCGGCCCGAGCCCCCGGTGGCACCACTTGGTGCGCCCCTTCAATGCCGAAAGCCGCAGTGGCGTGGCCTTGGTGGGCTTCGCCGTGGATGAAGGCGTGCAACGCAATGGCGGCCGCGCGGGTGCAGCGGCCGGCCCTGCCGCCCTGCGCGCTGCCCTGACCAATGTGCCGGTGCATGGCGAGCCGGCGCTCTGGGACTGCGGCGACATCGCCTGCCCGGACGGCGATCTGGAGGCCGCGCAGGCGCAGCTGGCACAACGGGTGCAAGCCATCCGGTCGCAAGGCTGCCTGCCCGTCATGCTGGGCGGCGGCCATGAGGTGGCCTGGGGCACATTCCAGGGCCTTGCCGCAACGCAAAACGACACCCGCAACCTGCTAATCATCAACCTCGATGCGCACTTTGATCTGCGCGAAGCGGCGCGCGGCAATTCCGGTACACCCTTCCGGCAGATACACGACTGGCAGATCGCCAACGCCCACCCCTTCCACTACCGGGTGCTGGGCATCAGCACCTATGCCAATACCCAGGCCCTGTTTGACCGCGCCGATGCCATGGGCGTGCGCTATTGGCTCGATGAGCACCTTCAGGATGCCGAAGGACTGGCTGCAGCCCAGCGGGCACTGGCCGCCGACCTCGACCGGGCCGATGCCGTTTACCTCACGGTCTGTCTGGACGTGCTGCCGGGTGCACACGCCCCGGGCGTCTCGGCACCGTCGGCCCTGGGCGTGCCGCTGGCGCATGTGGAGCGACTGGTCGATCAGGTGCTCGCCTGCGGCCGGGTGATTGCGGCCGACATGGCCGAACTGAACCCCTCGCAAGACCGCGATGGCCTGACCGCCAAGGTGGCCGCCCGCCTGGTGGCGCGTATTGCACGCGGGCACCACAGCGCCAGGGCTCCTGAGGCTCGGTAGCCCCCCGGGCCCATGCGGCAATCACTTTGACACAGGCCCAGAACGAGCCCGGGAGCGCCTGGGCAGCGCCCCAGGGCGTCAGCCACATAATTTTTATTAAAAAGTGGCTTAAGCCCTTATTCAGAAAGCGCTTGTAGCTATTATTTGAATAGCTACCGATCTGCTCTATCCATCGCATCAGCCCGATACCGCTCACGCAACCACCCGGCTTGCAGCACACGGGCTGAGGGCTGCCGGGGTTCGATAGCGCCCGCAGGGTGTTGGGCGGCCGCGTGCCTGGCTCACTGGCGGGGTAGCGGCCGACGTTCTTTCACACCGGCAAGCCTTTCATGCCCAACAAACCCTGTTGCGTCCGGATGCCTTGGCGTTGTACATGGCCTGATCCACCCGCTTGAGCACCTCACCCACCGTTTCACCGGCCTCACCCGGAAGAAGGGTGGTGACGCCGATACTGATGGTGATCGAGAAGGGTTGCCCGGCACCTTCGGTCACCGGAAGAAGCAGGACCGACTGCTCCACCATGCTGCGCAGCCGCTCGGCGAGCTCCACGGCGGCAGAGCGCTGCGTGCTGGGCAGCAAGACGGCAAACTCCTCTCCGCCCAGGCGGCCCAGTGTGTCGACCGCCCGAAGATGCGACTGCAACCGTTCGACGACGTGCTTCAAGACCAGGTCGCCGCAATCATGGCCGTACCGGTCGTTCACCGCCTTGAAGTGGTCCAGATCCAGCATCAGCAGGCAACAGGGACTGCTATAACGGTGCGTGCGCTCAAACTCCTGGTTCAGTGAGGTCAGGAATGCGCGCCGATTGAAGGCGTCCGTCAAAGGGTCGTGGTACGCCAGTTGGACGAGCTCCTGCGCTGCCTCCTGGACTTGCGCCCGGACTTGACGCGCCCAGCGTTGATAGAAATGCAGGGCAACTCCGCTGGCCACCATCAAAAAACCGAACATCAGCGCAAGCACCGATGCGTTGCGCGTCCAGTGGGCGAGCACCAGGCGCTGGCTTCGGCCCGCAACAGCAACGAAGTCGCCGTCGGTCCCCACATCCGTCAAGCCGACCGTGCTGGCGACGCTGATCAGCCGCCCATCAGCGGTGGCATCCGGGTCCTCCTCCATGGCAACCGACACCTCCCCCTGGCCGCTTTCTCGGTGCCGCTGCAAAAGACCATCGGCACGGCTCACCGCAGCATGCACTGCAGTCATCGACTGCTGCGAGGAGACATAGGTCTGTCCGCTCGAGTGAATCAAGGTGACAAAGACATCGTCGGCATACAGGAGCTGTTTCATCGAGCCCAGAAAATACTCGGGGTCCAGCGTGGCAACCAGAGCCCCGCGGAAGTGGCTGCTCTCGTCAAACAACGCACGGCTGATGTTGACGGCCCACGCGCCGGAGTTTGCCCGGTACGGCTCGGAGACGTAGATGGTCTGGGAATTCTTCGTGCGCAAGATCGCCTAAAAAAATGGGCTCTGCATCGCGTCGGCTCCCACGATGTCACGGCGGCTGGACAGCAACAGCCGGCCGTCTTCATCGATCACCGCCAGCGTCCGGACGGCTGGCAGCAAATTCACGAAGCTGCTCAAGTGGGTATTTGCGAGCTCAGTGCCCCGTTCGGGATGCTGGAGCCAAACCCCTAGCGTGCGCTGGAGCGCTTCCAGAGCGGTGTTGGTCGTCTGGACTTGGGTACGCATCAGCAAGGCCGCAACGTGGTTCTGGGTCCGCAACTGGTCTGTCTGCTGCTGCAGGATTGCTTCCCGCTCCCTCATCTGCAGAACCACAAGCCCGGCGCCCACGGTCACCCACAGGCAAAGCCACAGGGCCCACTGCCAGCGCGCGCCAAGCCTCACGCCCTCCAAATGCTGATGCCTGGCCAGGAGTTCTGCATCCAGTTTTCGTTCCACCGGGGTCACAGACTGTCGCCTTTCTCACAAGGGAATGCGGGCCGCGGTCAGGTTGTTTGTGAAGCGCCCGCGCCGCCAAGCAACCGGTCTGCCTGCATTTTCTTGTGCGCCAGGTCGGCGTCGGAATCGGCAAACCGCTGCGCAATCGCCTGAAATGCGGGCTGAAGCTCTGCGAAGGCGTCGGCAATGTCCGGGTCGAAGTGTTTGCCGCGGCCTTCCAGAATGATGGCGGCCGCCTGTTCGTGCGGCATGCCCTCTTTGTAGACCCGGCGGCTGATCAGCGCATCGTACACATCCGCCACCGCCATGAAGCGTGCCGACAGCGGAATGGCTTCGCCGGCCAGACCCTGGGGGTAGCCGGAGCCATCCCATTTTTCCTGGTGCGAGAAAGCGATCTCTTTCGCCGTGGACAAAAAGTCCACCTGGATGTCGAGTTGCCTTTCGGCCTGTTCGATGGCGTCCCGGCCCAGCGTGGTGTGGGTTTTCATGATCTCGAACTCCTCAGGCTCAAATTTGCCTGGCTTGAGCAAGATGCGATCGGGTATGCCCACCTTGCCAATGTCATGCAGCGGCGCTGACTTGAAAAGCATCTGGATATAGCCCGGCGTCAGCTGCGCGGCGAACCGGGGGTGGGACGCCAGATGCTCGGCCAGCGCCTTGACGTAAAACTGGGTTCTGCGAATGTGGTTGCCGGTCTCCGAGTCCCGGGTTTCGGCCATCGAAGCCATGGCGTGAATCGTGACGTCCTGGATGGCCTCCACCTCACGGGTGCGCTTGTGGACCTCGGCCTCCAGAAACGCGCTCTTGTCCAACAGGAAATCATTCTTTTCCCGCAGGAAATCGGCATGGGCCTTGATGGCCAGGTGCGTCTTCACCCGGGCCAGAACAATGGGCGGGCTGATGGGTTTGGTGATGTAGTCCACCGCCCCCAGGCGCAGCCCCTTCTGTTCGTCCTCCACTTCTGCCTTGGCCGTCAGGAAGACCACAGGGATGTCCTGGGTCAGCGGATCGGCCTTGAGTTTTTCGCACACCGCGTAGCCGTCCAGAACCGGCATCATGACGTCCAGAAGAATCAAGTCGGGCAGTGGCGGCATGGCAGCAAGCGCCAAGGCCCGCTCACCACTGTTGGCAAGTTTGACAACGTAGTCCTCCTTGAGCAGTTGCCGCATGAGCGTGAGGTTGTCCGGTGTGTCGTCAACGATCAGAACCGTTGGTTTGGTCGGCGCCGTTGGTGCGTGGTCCATCGTTCAGCTCGATTCCAGGTGGGTGGATTTACAACTTGTGCTCGAGGAGCGCCAGGGCTTCGTCGAAGTCGTAGCTTTGAATGTGGTCGGCAATCTGCGCCCAGCGGTCGGGCAGGGCCGCACGCAACAATGCATCGTGCGTTTCGCACAGGTCGATGGCTTCGGAGTCGCCCCGGTGCAGCGCCTCCATCAGTTGGGTTTGCACGGCGGCCAGCTGGCTGGCGTCCCACCCGGCCTGCAGCGCCACCGGTACGCCATCGCTTTCGTCACCCATCTCCTGCAGTCCGGCGAGAACGGGCGCCAGTTCGGCCATCACCGCTCGCAGGCATTGGTCAATGTGGGCCGGCGCGGCCCCTGGATGGCACGCCAGCTCCAGCGCTTGGGCCGCTTGCTCCACCCCCTTGGCCCCTACGGTGGCGGCGGTGCCGCGCAACGTGTGCGCACAGCGTTGGGCCGCTGTCGGGTCGGTGCCGTCGCGCGCCTGGCCAAAGTTCTGTTCAAAGTCTTTCTGGCTGTCCCGGAACTTCAGCAACAAGCGCTGGTACAGCGCCCTGTTGTTCATCGCGGTGGACAATCCAAACCGGGTATCGATGCCGGGCAAGGCCTTGATCGCAGGCGGTGTGGCTGCGTTCCCAGCCCTGGCATCGGCGGGTGCCGGCGGGGCCGTGGTGCCCTGCGGGGGCGTGTCCGGGGCCGCACGGGGGTGAATCCACTTCGCCATGGTCGTAAACATGGCCGCCACATTCAGGGGCTTGGCAATGTGGTCCCACATGCCCGCGGCCAAGACCAGCTCCCGGTCTCCTGCCATGGCGTTGGCCGTCATGGCGATGATGGGCAAATCCTGGAAGGCGGGCTTGCTGCGGATCGCCCGGGTTGCGGCGTAGCCGTCCATCACAGGCATCTGGCAGTCCATCAGCACACCATCGAAGCGGGGGTCGGCATCCAGCAGGTCCAGGGCTTCCTGGCCGTTGTTCGCCATCACCACGGTCAAGCCTGCCGTTTGCAAGAGCTCCACCGCAAGCTCCTGGTTCAGTTCGTTGTCTTCGACCAGCAGCACACGCGCACCCTTGAGCTTGCCCAGCGTATCGGCCAGCTCATCGGAACGAACCTCCTGGCGGGTGATGACCTCGCACCCCTTGCCCAGCACCTCGCCGATCGCTTCAAGCAGCGTGGACGGGTTGGCCGGCTTGGTCAACACGCTGGGCAGCGGTATGCCCAGCGCGGCCGCTCCGGCCACGGCGTCTTCGCGGCCGTGGGCGGTGAGCATGATGATCGAAGGAATGTGCTGGAGCGGCAGATTGCTCAAGGCCCGCAAGGTCTCCAGGCCGTCCATCACGGGCATCTTCCAGTCCAGCAGCAACACCTGGTAGGGCATGGCGTTCTGGTCGGCCTGCGCAATCCGCGCCAGTGCGTCCTGCCCATCGCAGGCCACGGCCACGTCCAGGCCGAAGCTGCGCGCCATGTCAGACAGGATTTCACGGGCTGACGCGTTGTCGTCCACCACCAGCATGCGCAGGCCGCGCAGTTCGTCGGCCACCAGCATGCGCCGCACCTGCGGGTCGGCCTGCACGCCGAAGCGGGCATTGAAGTGGAAGGTGGAGCCTTGGCCTTGCACACTTTCGACCCAGATGTTTCCGTCCATGAGCCGGACCAGGTTTTTCGATATGGCCAGCCCCAGGCCGGTGCCGCCGTATTTGCGCGTGGTGGATGCATCGGCCTGGCTGAAGCTCTGGAACATCCGGTGGCACTGCTCCGCTGTCATGCCGATGCCGGTGTCCCGGACCCAGAAGTGCAGCTCCACCCCGTCCGCATGGTCGGCCACTTTTTCAACCCCGACCACCACCTCGCCCTGGTCGGTGAACTTCACGGCGTTGTTGCCCAGATTGATCAGAATCTGGCCCAGCCGCAGCGGGTCGCCCAACAGCGCGTTGGGCACCTCGGGCGCCATCCGGAACAACAGCTCCAGGCCTTTGTCCTGCACCTTCTGCCCGACCAGATTGGCCAGGTTGTCCATCACGTCTTCCAGGTGGAACTCGACCGACTCCATGCCCATCTTGCCGGCCTCGATCTTGGAGAAATCCAGGATGTCGTTGATCAGGCCCAGCAGGCTTTCACCAGAGCGGTGTATTTTTTCAACGTAGTTGCGCTGTTTCTTGTCCAGGCCGGTTTGGAGGGCCAGGTAGCTCATGCCGATGATGGCATTCATGGGCGTTCGGATTTCGTGGCTCATGTTGGCCAGAAATTCGCTTTTGCTGCGGGTGGCCGCCTCGGCCGTGGCTTTGGCCTCCAGCAGCAGCGCCTCGTTGTGCTTGCGCTCGGTGATGTCCTGAAATGCCACCACCGAACCCACCACGCTGCCATGCCGCACCAGAGGCGCTGCGGCGTAGGCCACCGGGAATGAACTGCCGTCCTTGCACCAGAACACCTCGGTGTCGCAGTGCACCCCTGCGTTGTTCACCATGGCACGCAGCATGGTGCACTCGTGCTCCGGGTAATGCGAACCGTCTGCATGGCTGTGGTGCAAGGCCTCGTGGCTGGCCAGACCAACCAGTTCCGCAGCGCTGTCGTAGCGCAGCATGCGGACCGCAGCAGAGTTGGCAAAGGTGATCCGGCCGCCAGTGTCAGAGCCCAAAATGCCCTCCGAGGTGGATTCCAGCAACAGCCGCAACTCGTCTTCCTTGCTCGCAAGCGCCTCGGTGCGTTCTGCCACCAGATCTTCCAGGTGCTCGCGGTGCTGCCCAAGCTCCTGGATGGCCTCGTGAAAAGCAATCACCGCATCCGCGAGCGAACTCAGCAGGCCATTTTTCTGTTTCGCAATGGCCCGCACCTGCGGCAGAGCCGACGGCTGGTGCTCTCCTTTGGATAGCGCATCCAGGGTCGACGTCAGGGTGAACAAACGGGTGCTGAGTCGCTGGATGAACACGATCCACGCCAGCATCAGCATCAGCATCACAACGCCGCCGGCCACAATGTTCTCCGTCGCATGCGCTTTGAGGCGCTCCTCCATCGCATGGCTTCGCCGCGCCAAACGCTCGTTGAGGACCGCTGCAACGACACGCAACTGTTGCGCCATGTGTTGCTGGCTGAGCGTTGCCTGGTAGGCCAGGCTCAGGGCGGTGGAGGGGTCAACGACAGCCATGTCTGTTGCACGCAAGAGCGTATTGCGGTAGTCGTTGAAGTCCTGCGGCAAATCCCCCAAGGTCTCCATACCCACCGCATCGCCCAGCTGTGCCAGCTGCTGCTCCAGCCTCGCCAGTTGCGCCACCACCTGTGTGTGCACCTGGTAGGCGCCGGCCTGGTCGATCTGGCCCGTACGGGCCTGCTCCAGCAAGCTGGCAGCCTGCAGTTGAATGTCGGCGGTGGCGGTGTTGAAATCCCTGTTGAGTTTCAACTTGCCTTGGTCTTCGTCGGTCTGGGCCACTGCAACAAGGTGCTCGTTGCGCATCTGGAAAAACGACAGCAGGTTGAGCCCGCCCGCCAGAGACATGGCAATCAGGACAGGCACCAGAAACGCCAGGGTGTAGCGCCATGCGGCACTGCGATAGGGTTTCATTGCTTGTCCTGCTTCAAAAGCCCGGGCCAGGCGTCAGGCCGCACGCTGGCCACATAGTCAAAGCCGTCCTGCCCACCTTTGGGACGAAGAATGACCAGGGTGCCCTCCAGGGGGTAATAGCCCAGCAACTCCGCCAGGTTGGGGGCATGCGCCAGCACCAGGCGGTTGGTGCCGCCGGGCACCGGCAAAGACAGCAGGCGCCGGGTGTTGGCAATGATGGGCGCCTTTTCGGTGGTGGTGAGGTTTGCCACATACATGAGCTGGACATCGATCTGGGGCGTGCGGTCAGGGAACGCGGCTGACGCACTGTCGCGCGCCCGGCACATCGGGCTGACCCTGAATTCACCGACCGGAATGCGCGCCCGCCGCATGGCACTGCCCACACTGGCCATCAGGGCATGGCCGGCCTGTGTAAGCGGGCGCTGGGTGGCGCAGTCGTTCAAATCCACCTTGGGGACGCGGTCTGCCACCGCGTTGTTGGTGGGGCCATGGCGCAAATACAGCGCATAGCCCCCTGCCCGGATCAGGCGCAAGGTGTCGGCGGTTGCCGCGATTTCAACAAACGCAGCTTCGGCTGGCGCTGCACGCACGGGCTGGACGGCGGCGGGTAAATCGTCGGCGGCAGAGGCCGTCGGTCCGGCGAGCATGCGCAGCAAAAGCAGCACGATCCATCCGAAACGGAAAAACCGAAAAACCTGTGCAACCATCAAATTATCATATCGAATCATTATTATCATTTTAACAGCCGACCGACCGTTTTCGTGTCCGTTTTATGTCAGCTTAGTGCTTGAGAGACAAAAAATGAACCCGGCCTACAGAAAAATAGATAGCACCCCCTGATGGGGTCAGTGCCAACGCGTTCGCGCTTCAGGCAGGTCCATCGGCAGCACCGCATCGACTGGCGACCCCGCCAGCGGCAACACCGCACCGGCTTCCGGGTACAGGCGCAGCAGCACATTGCGCAACAGGTCCTGCACCAGCGCCGTGCATTCGGCGTGCACCCCTGGCGCCGAAGGCGCCGCTGCGGCGTGGGCCCACAGGCGTGCCAGCCGCTCGCCATCGCTGCCCAGCACGGCATCCACGGCCGCAGCCCAGGCCTGCGGCGACTCCTTGCGCTGCCATGGGCCCTGTCCCCGGCCAAAGTGGGCAATCGACAGGTAGAGCATGGCGGCTTTGGCCAGCGCTTCGGTGAGCGAATCCGCGCTCCAGCGCACCACCTTCTTGTCTTTGTGGGTGTAGACGTTGTAGCCCTGGGCCAGAGCGGCAGCACCCACAGCGCCCATGACGCCGCCAATCAGCGCGCCCGTGCCCAGCGACAGCCCGCCGGTCATCAGGTCGGCGCCCAGGCCCGCCAGGATGCCGGAAATCACTCCCCCGGCCACGGCCGACGACGAGGCGTCCACCGGCTGGTGCACCGCCAGTTTTTCATTGGCGATCTCCATGATCTCGGCGGCAGACACGCCGTCGAGCCGGTTGATGGCGATCAGCGCGTCTGTCAGCAGCTTGGTTTTTTCAGCGTAGCGCAGCGCCAAGCCCTGCATGCCCGATTCGAACGGTGTCAGCTGGCCCGCCTGGCCCCAGGTGCGGGCACGCAGCCCTGCCCACACATCCTTCAGGCCATCGAGCCAGCGGTGATCCATTTCGACCTGGTCTGCCGACAGGAAGAGCAAATAGTCGACCAAGGCCGCCGCCGAGGCCTCGAAGCGGTTACGGTAGCCTTGCCCCAGCAGGGTGGTCAACGCGCGGTAGGCATCGCGATCCGAGGGCGGCAGCAGGGAACCGATGGCATGGAACAGGCCCAGCTCCTGCAGCCAGCAGCGGGTGTAGCCATCGAGCGCAACCACCTGTTGCACTGCCGGAAATGCGGCCAGGTGGCTGCGCCACTCGCCGACGCGTTCGGTCTCCAGGCCCTGGGCAGCGGCGCCGCTCCCCTGGTTGAGCAGCACCAGCACGGGCTTGCCGGTCCAGGCCAGGATTTCAAGCTCGGGTGCGACATACACCGCATCCACAGGGCGTTCGAGCAGGTTCACGGGGTACAGCACCACACTGGCGCGCGCGCGCAGGTCCAGCGCCAGCCGCTGCCCGCGCCACAGCGCGGGGTTGCGCCAGCGGTCCCAGGCCTCACGCACCAGCCAGGCCAGCGCGCGGTTTTTGCGGCGCAGGCGCCCGGCCAGTCGAAAGCTGTCGCCAAAGCCCGGCGTGTCCCACAGCTGTAGGGTGCCCACGGTCTCGTCGGCCACCAGCTCGTAGGGCGTCACGGTCTGTGTCACATCGGGCGCGTCTTGCACCTCGCCCACGTCCTTGCCCAGCAGGGTGCGCACCAGCGCCGTCTTGCCCACGTTGGTGTGCGAGACCACGAAGATGTGGATGGATGCGGGAAGCGGTGCGCTGGGGGTGTCAGTCATGGTTCAGTCGGTCGTGCAGGGCTTGCTGGTCTTCGTCGCCTGCCTGCTGCAAATCCAGGAACAGGGGCTTGAAGCCCACCTTGTCGAGGATATGGCGCCACTGGTTGCAGCGCTGGCGCCAGCGCTCGGTGTCGGTGCGCGGAAAGCCGCCCATGTCCACCACCGGAACAATGGGGGTGTCGCGCTCCACGCTGCGGCGCAGCTGCTGCAGCAGCACGCCATGGGCATCCGATTCGGCCGTGGCCGCCAGATTGAACAGCACCACCACGGCCACATGGCCTTCGCGGTGCAGGGCCTGCTTCCAGTCGGTGGCGTCCTGGCCCATGATCACGGGCTGCTCGATGGCAATATCGACCGACAGGCCATAGACGCGCTCCAGCAGCGTGGCCAGGCGGCTGCGGATGCCGGGCGATAGCTCGTAGCGAAACGGCACCACCACCACCCCGATGCGCTGATCCCGCCACGCGGCGTGCAGCGTGGTGAAGTAGGCCGATGCCAGCGGCATCGGAAAGGCACGGCCCAGCCGCCAGCGCGCCAGGGCATTGGCCGCCAGCAGACCCAGCCGGGGCAGCACCACCCAGACCAGCACCGAGGCGCAATACAGCCAGATCCACGGCTCGGCAATCTCACCGGGGCTTTGCGGCATGCGCAGGCGGGCGATGTGCTGCGCATCGGGGATGGGCATGCCCAGCAGCCAGGCACCCGGGGCCAGCACCACACTGACGATGGCGTGCAGCAAATCACCATCGACAAAGGCGTAGGTGGTTTTCCAGCCCGCGCGGTATTCCTCGCTGATGCCCCGCGCAAACAGACTGGCCATGGCGCCCAGGGCAAACAGCACGGCTGACAGGTGGGTGAACAGCCTCACCCGCGCGCCCTGCTGGGGCGCTGACAGCTCGGCCCAGGCGCGCTTGAACTCGGGCGCCCAGGGGCGCGCCCCGGCGCTGCGCAGGCCCAGCAGCGCTGCCGCCCACCAGCGGCCCAGGCCTGCGGCCAGCGGCCCTTGCGAACCGCCCGAGCGCCCCAGCATGCGCCCCAGCCAGCCCAGGGCCACCCCGGCAAAGACCAGCAGGTTCCAGCCGATCAGCAGCACCAGGGGCCATTCCACAATGTCGATATGCGGCTGCGCAGCGAGGTAGTCTGTGGCAAAACCCGCGAGCAGCGCACCCAGCGCCACAGCCAGCCCGGCCCAGAACGGTGCGCGCACGGTGTGCAAGCGGATGGCCTGAGCGGGCTTGCTGCGTCCGATTTCGTCGAGCGCCCACTGGGCCCTGCGGGCCACGAAAGCCTCGAACGGTGCCTTGGGGCCCACCAGCTCGCGGGCGGCGCGCGTGGCCTCGCGGGCATCGCTGGCCGTCCAGACGCCTGCGTTGTCCCGGGTCTGCTCCAGCACCCGGACGAGGGCGATTTGCTGGGCTTGCAGTTCGGTCAGGGGCATGGCAGTGCAATCATGGCGTTGGCTGCAGGATACCCGCACCCTGACGGGTGATGGGAAGGGTCAAGACTTTGAACAGACTCTTACAGCCCCAGGGTGGGGCCAACGCCCGGTATGGGCTACGCTTGGTTTTTTCAAAGGAACAAGCCCATGTCGAACCTCCCTGCCTGGACAGGAGCCCTTGCCACCCTGACTTTGCTGGCGGGCTGCGCCAGCCCCGGCCTGGCGCCCGGCCCCGCGACCGGGCCGACCGGCGCCCCTCTGGGCGGCACCTGCGACGCGGCGCCTGCACAGTCTTTTGTGGGCCAGAACAACACTGCCAAGGTGGTGGAGGCGGCACGCGTGCGCTCGGGTGCGCTGATGGTGCGCGTCCTGCGGCCGGGCCAGATGGTCACCAAAGAGTTTGACGCCCAGCGCCTGAACCTGGAGGTGAATGCGGCGGGCCGCATCATTGCGGTGCGCTGCGGGTGAGTGACAGCTGCGCGTTACTCCTTTTTTCATAGCTGTCAGCGCTTATTCCAAAAGCGCTTAAAGCCGAATTTCTTGTAAAACGGGCAACTTAATCGGCCAGGAAGAGCTCCTGCAGGTCGCTCAGAAAATCAAACCCCCGCTCGGTGGGCCGCACGCGGGCCATGTCGCGCTCGATCAGGCCCTTGGCCTCGGCGGTGTCGAGCGCCTGGGCAATGGCCGTGACGGGCAGGCCCGTGCGTTCGGTGAAGTCCTGCAGCGCAAAGCCACCGCGCAGGCGCAGGGCATTGAGCATGTATTCAAACGGCAGGTCGGCGCGGCGCACGTCGTCGTCCTGCGCCAGCGCACTCCCGGCCAGCGCGCTGTCCATGTACCGGCTTGGGTCGCGCAGGCGCGCCTGGCGCACCACGCGGTGCGCGAAGCTGAGCTTGCTGTGCGCACCGGCGCCAATGCCCAGATAGTCGCCAAACTCCCAGTAGTTGGTGTTGTGCACGCACTGGTGCCCGGCGCGGGCATAGGCCGATATTTCGTAGCGCTGCAGCCCGTGCTGCCCGGTCTGCTCGGTGATGCGGTCGAGCATGGCGTAGGCGTCGTCGTCCGGCGGCACCACGGGCGGGTGTTTGGCGAAGTAGGTATTGGGCTCGATGGTCAGGTGGTAGACCGAGAGGTGCGGCGGTGCAAAGGCGAGCGCGGTGCGCAGGTCTTCGTCCAGGCCCGCGAGGTCCTGGCCCGGCAGGGCGTACATGAGGTCGAGGTTGAAGGTGTCGAAGGCCTGCGCGGCCTCTTCCACCGCCGCGATGGCCTGGGCGCGGTCATGCACGCGGCCCAGGGCCTGCAGGTGCTGGTCGTTGAAGCTTTGCACGCCGATGGACAGCCGCGTGACCCCCGCGCCGCGGTAGGCGCGAAAGCGCTCCTTCTCGAACGTGCCGGGGTTGGCCTCCAGCGTGATCTCGCAGCCCGCGTCCAACCGCAGGCGCGCGCGGATGTCGCCCAGCAGCCGGTCGATGGACTCGGGCGCAAACAGGCTGGGCGTGCCGCCGCCGATGAAGATGCTGTGCACCGTGCGGCCCCAGATCAGCGGCAGGGCGGCCTCCAGGTCGGCCAGCAGGGCGTCGATGTAGCGCGCTTCGGGCACGCCGCCATCGCCGCCGCGCGCCTCGTGCGAGTTGAAGTCGCAGTACGGGCATTTGCGCAGGCACCACGGCAGGTGCACGTACAGCGACAGCGGCGGCAGGCTGGACAGTTGCAGCAGGCCGGGGCGCATGTAGTGCTGCACGTCGCGTAGCGGCGCGCCGGACTGCGCGGCAGGGAGGATGGGGATGGTCATACGAGTCTAAAAACCATAGCTGCTGGCGCTTGCCTGACAACCGTTTCAGCATCAAAAGACATTGAAACCCTTATCTGGCAAGCGCTAACCGCTCACCTTTCTGAGGTTCCGGCAAACCAGTGCTCGCGCATCAGCTCCAGCATCTGGCGCGATGAGCGGCCGCGGTGGCTGTGGGCGTTCTTCACCTCGGTCGGCAGCTCGGCAAAGGTCTTGCCGAAGGCGGGCAGCACCATCACCGGGTCAAAACCGAAGCCGCCCGTGCCGCGCGGCGCGCGTGCAATCTCGCCGGCCACGCGGCCCACGGCGATCAGTGGCTCGGGGTCCTGCGGGCTGCGCACGGCCACCAGCGTGCTGACCATCGCGGCGCGGCGGTCGTCGATGCCCTGCATCTGCTCCAGCAGCGCGCGCACGTTGTTGGCGTCGCCCTTGTCGTAGCCGAACTGCGTGGCGTAGTAGGCCGTCTGCACGCCGGGCTGACCGCCAAAGGCCTGCACGCACAGGCCGGCGTCGTCCGCCAGCGCGGGCAGGCCGGTGTGGGCGCTGGCAAAGCGGGCCTTGGCCAGTGCGTTCTCGACGAAGGTGTGGAACGGCTCCTCGGCCTCGCCCACGCCCAGTTCGGCCTGGGGAATGAGCTGCACGCCCAGCGGGGCCAGCATGGCCTGCAGTTCGGCGAGCTTGCCGCGGTTGTTGGAGGCGAGTACGAGTTTCATGGTCAAAAAGATCTTTAGCGCATATCAGTCAAGCGCAAACAGCTATCAATTGCGTAGCGACTGCCGTTGCAGGGCGACCAGCTCGGCAATGCCCTTCTCGGCCAGCGCCAGCAGTTGGTCCATTTCCTGGCGCGAAAAGGCCGCGCCCTCGGCCGTGCCTTGTACCTCCACATAGTGGCCGGTGCCGGTCATCACCACGTTCATGTCGGTGTCGCAGGCCACGTCCTCCACATATTCCAAGTCCAGCAGCGGTTGGCCCTGCACGATGCCCACGGACACGGCGGCCACCGCCCCGGTGAGCGGCGATGCGCTGATCTTGCCCGCAGCCAGCAGGGTGTTGACCGCGTCCTGCGCCGCCACCCAGGCGCCCGTGATCGCGGCGGTGCGTGTGCCGCCGTCGGCCTGGATCACGTCGCAGTCGATCTGGATCGTGCGCTCACCCAAGGCTTTGAGATCAAAGACTGCCCGCAGGCTGCGGCCGATGAGGCGCTGGATCTCCTGCGTGCGTCCGCTTTGCTTGCCGCGCGCGGCCTCGCGGTCGCTGCGGGTGTGGGTGGAGCGGGGCAGCATGCCGTACTCCGCCGTCACCCAGCCTTCGCCGCTGCCGCGTTTGTGCGGCGGCACCTTTTCCTCGACCGACGCGGTGCACAGGACGCGCGTGTTGCCGAACTCGATGAGTACCGCGCCCTCGGCATGCATGGTGTAGTGGCGCGTGATGCGGATGGGGCGCAGCTGGTCCAGGGCGCGGCCGCCGCTGCGAGCAAAGGGGGTGGTGGTCATGGCAGGTCCAGGTCAAAGAAGGGGCTCCCCGCGCTCCTGGCGGAGAGCGGAGGAGGCGGTGCGCCCGGGCCGCGGCCTACAGCTTGCGCGCGGCAGAGCGCCGGATGGCTTCGTTGAGTTCGGCGATCGAGCGTTCGATGGTCTCGTCGTCCAGGTCGTCCGCAAAGCTCTCCAGCGGGCCAGCCTGAATGGTGGAGGCGAACACGTCGTCACTGATGCTGTCGGTGGAAATGCCCTGGGTGGACTCGAATGTGTCGGGGGTTTCCCACTCCATGGCCACCACGGTCACGTTGTCGCTGCCGTCCCCGGCCTTGCGCAGGGCGTCCTCGACCAGGTCGGGCACGGCGTTGGAGACGGTCTGGCGGCCCAGCTGGCGTGCGATGGTCTCGTCGTCCAGCGCGCCCAACAGGCCGTCGGAGCACAGCAGGATGCGGTCACCCTGCTCCAGCAGCACGGGGCCGGCCACGTCGTACAGCGGCTTGGTGGGAGAGCCCAGGCAGGTGAACAGCACGTTGCGGTTCACGCGCTCCAGCCCGGCGATGGCGGCGTTGCGCAACTCCAGGTAGGAGTGGTCACGCGTGCGCATGAGCAGCTCGCCCCCGCGCACGAGGTACAGGCGCGAATCGCCGCAGTGGATCCAGCTGGCGCGCCCGTCTTGCACCACGGCGATCACCAGCGTGGTGCGCGGCGTGTCGAGCATGTCCTTGGTGGTGCCATAGCGCAGGATCTGATGGTGCGCGCCCAGCAGTGCGGTGGAGAGGAACTCCTGCACATCCTTCAGCGTGGGCTTGGCTTGGCGCTGGAACATCGCGGAGACCGTCTGGATGGCGATCTGCGCGGCGACCTCGCCCTCCGGGTGGCCGCCCATGCCGTCAGCCAGCACGAACAGCACCGACTCGCGCGTGTAGCAGTACCCCATGCGGTCTTCGTTCTTCTCGCGCCCGCCGCGGCGGCTGATCTGAAAGACAGAGAACTTCATTTAGGCCGCGCTCCCAGACCGGTGGCTTCGCCCACCTTTTGCACGTTTTTCTTGGTATCCGACACCAGGGTGTCGAGCTGCATGCGCATCTTCTCGGCCACCGACAGTTTGGTATAGCGGCGCTCGCCCTCGCGGCTCAGCTCCTTTTGCAGCGCGAACACCGATTGCGGGCGCGACAGCGGATCAAGCGCCATACACCAATCGACCACCTCGATCAGGTTATCCGAATACACGCCGCGCAGCTTGTTCAGCGCCAGCGACAGGCGGTCCTTCTCCTGGCGCTGCGGCGCCTCGTTGGGCGGAAATCCCTGCATGCACGCATAGATGCAGGCGCCAACGGCGTAGATGTCCGTCCAGGGGCCCATCTGCGAGTCGCGGCGGTACATCTCGGGCGCAGCAAAGCCGGGGGTGTACATCGGGCGGATGAAGTTGCCCTCTTTGGAGAGTACCTCGCGCGCGGCGCCGAAGTCGATCATCACCGCGCGGTTGTCGTCGGTGATGAAGATGTTGGCGGGCTTGATGTCCAGGTGCAGCATCTTGTGCTGGTGCACGATGCGCAGGCCGCGCAGCACCTCATCGAACAGCGAGCGGATGGTGGACTCGCGGAACACCTTCTGTGTCTTGAGGTCGCGTGCGGTGATGATGAAGTCCTGCAGGGTCGCGCCCTCCAAGTAGTTCATCACCATGTAGACGGTCTCGTTCTCGCGGAAGAAGTTGAGCACGCTCACTACGGAGGCGTGCGAGATCTGCGCGAGCGCACGGCCTTCCTCGAAGAAGCTCTTGAGGCCCAGGCGGTAGAGCGAGAGCTTCTCGGGCGGCACCTTGGGCAGCAGTTCGCCCGGTGCACGCGTAGCCAGAGAAGCGGGGAGGTATTCCTTGATGGCCACTTGCTGGCCTTCGGCGTCAATGGCGAGGTACACCACGCCAAAACCACCGGAGGACAGCCGTCGCACCACGCGGTAGCCGCCAATGGCGGTATCGGGGGGCAGGGGGGCCGGCTTGATTTTTGACATAGGAAGCGAAGGCAGTCGTGGGCGCGGGTGGGGAACCCGGATAATCGCTGGATCGCAAGCAACCAACCACCGAAAAGTCCAATGGCAGTTTACAGCATGACCGGATACGCCAGCGTGCAGCGCGGCGTGGCTACTGCAGGGGACGACAAGGACGGGCCCGTACGGC
>JANJVG010000034.1 GCA_024710165.1 Burkholderiaceae bacterium | reverse complement strand
CCATCCCACGCGCCTGGGATGCGACCGTTGGGTCGCCATGATTGGTGCGCGCCACCATATGCTGGCGCAGGGTCCGGCGCGGCCGCTGGTCGTGGTGATGGTGGGCACGGCCGTCACGGTGGAGGCGCTGGACACGAGCGGGCGCTTCCTCGGCGGCCTGATCGTGCCGGGCCACGGCATCATGCTGCGCGCGCTCGAGAGCGGCACCGCCGGCCTGCACGTGCCCACGGGCGAGGTGCGCCTGTTCCCCTCCAACACCAGCGACGCGCTGACCAGCGGCGGCACCTATGCCATCGCAGGCGCGGTCGAGCGCATGTACCAGCACCTGCTGCAGCACTGCGGCCAGGAGCCCGCCTGCCTCATGACCGGCGGCGCCGGCTGGAAAATGGCACCCAGCATGACGCGGCCCTTCGAACTGGTCGACAACCTGATTTTTGATGGCCTGCTGGAGATTGCGGCCCGACGGTTCGGCGTATCGCCGGTGTGATTGCTCGTGGTGCCCGCGGACCATGCAAGTGGCACGGCCCTGGCCAGCAGACACCGCGCAAAGCGCCACAGGCGGTTAGTCTTCTAATTCCGCCTGGGCCATTTCCACATCCAGGCGCTCCATCGCATCCAGCGGCGTGCAGGCTGCCGCCTGCTCATAAAGCGCAGTGGCCTCCTTCATCTTCTTGTCGCCATCCAGCATCACCAGCGCGTTGGCGTATTCAATCATTGCAATGGCCGAGCCGGGGTTGAGCCGCAGCGCCTCCTGGAACAGCTTCAGCCCGGTATCCTTCTTGGCGCCGTAGGTCATGCCGCCAATCAGCGAACCCACCTTGTCGATCACCTCGGCATGGAAAGCCCCCAGCGCAATGCGCGCATCGGCATGTTTCGGCGCCAGGGCAATGGCCTTCTCCAGCGAATCCTTGATCTTCCCGCCCAGCCCCTGTGCCAGCGCCTTGGCCACGCTGATGCCCTGGCTGTAGCGGCCCAGCGCGTAGGCGTGCCAATACCAGGCATTGGCATTCTGGGGGTCGGCTGCTGCCTGCGCCTCGGCCTGTGCGGCCACCTGCAAAAACAGGTCCAGGCGCGTCTTCTCCTTTTTTTCCAGGTAAGTGGCATAAATCGCCGTGGCCTTGTTGGCTGCCGTCATGCCAGCGCCACCCGCCGCCATCCCGGCCTCGGCCGCCTGCTGGAACGCGCCATTGTGGAAATGCACCCAGGCCTGCAGCGCGGCCGCATCCTTGGGCAAGGGCTCGGCATCGCCGGCGTGCAGGCGGGCCCACTGCTTTTTCAGGCTGGCCGCATCAAACTGGTAGTCGCCTGGGTGGGGGAAGGGGGTCCATTTCGCCATGGTGTGTCTCCGTTGTCGGTTGGTTTTTTTACCGGCGGGGCCGGAAGGAAAAGAGAACCACTGCTGCAGTTCTTCATGGTGCATCGCACGAGCCAGGTACGGCCCGGGCCAGCGGCCCCCGCGCAAGGGCCGCCCCGCCGCGCTGGCGGCATCCCCCCTGCCCGCATTGCGTAGCAATGCGAGATCGGGGGGAAGGCCCGCAGGGCCACAAGGGGGATGCTTCATGGGCAATACGCGCTGGCCAGCCGCAGCAGGTGGGCCCGCTGGCCCGGCTCCAGGTAAGGCATCAGCAGGTTCAGCACATGGTGCGCCCCGCGCAGCAGGGCCGCCTGGGCACTTTCGGGTTCCAGGGCGCGGCGTGGGTCGCGCACGTACTCAAAGCTCAGCCAGTAGGTCAGCACCACCACCATGCTGGTCGCAGTCGGTTCGAGCTCACGCGAATCAATCTGCAGCGCCCCCGCCCGGCCCATGCCGTCCAGCAGGGTGCGCACCGCCAGGGTCTTGTTCTTCAGCACCGACTGAAAATGCGTCTCCAGCCGGCGGTTTTTCGAGAGCAAATCATTCAGATCGCGGTACAGAAACCGGTAATGCCAGATGCGCTCGAACAGCGTATGCATGAAAAACCAGGCATCCTCCACATTGCGCACGCCCCCGCTGGCGCCCAGCAACTCGTTCAGCGAGCGCTCATAGCGGTCAAACAGCGCATTGATCAGCTCGTCCTTGGCCGGATAGTGGTAGTACAAATTGCCGGGGCTGATGCGCAGCTCCGCAGAAATCAGCGTGGTCGACACGTTGGGCTCACCAAACCGGTTGAACAGCTCAAGCGTGACCTCCAGTATGCGTTCAGCGGTTCGGCGTGGCGCTTTTCTCACCATGGGTACGGGCCCTCGTGCATCGATTGGAACGATATTCTGGAGCTACTCTAACCGACGTTTTCAGCAGGGAGGAATGCTGCACTGCCGCATTTTCAACCCCGCCCCGAAACGGCAGTGCACCGCGCCCGCCGGGCCGCGAACGAGGTACCAGGTGCGACGGCGCAGCGCGCATCACCCCAAGCCGCGCTGGCGCAGACTGCAGGGCCTGCCGCTGGCCATCCTCCACAGCGCATGGGGTGTTCAATGCAAAACGGCTGTCACACCAAAGGCATGACAGCCGTAAAAGGCCCAGGCACAAGGCCCAGGTCAGGCGCTGGCCGCCTCGTCGGCTGCCGCAGCCACTGCGGGCGCTTCAGCGCTGCGCGGTGCCACCTTGGGGAAGGGTGCGCGAGCCTTGGCGGCCGGCTTCCTGGCAGCGGGCTTCGCGGCTGCAGCCTCGGGAGCGGCCTTGGCAGCCGGGGCCTTGGCAGCACGCGGAGCCGCTGCCTTCTTTGCTACCGGCTTGGCTGCAGCAGCCACCGCGGCGGCAGGCTTGGCCGCCGTCTTTTTGGCAGCAGCTTTCTTGGCAGGCGCGGCCTTCACCGGTGCCACCTTGACCGCCGGGGGCGCCTTACCCAGGCTCTTGGCCAGCGCGTCAATGCGGGCATTGATCACATCGATATCATGCGCCGTGGGCACCCCCAGCTTCGACAGCGCCGTCGCCACGCGGTCTTCAAAAATGTTCTCCAGCTTGTCCCACTGGCCCGCAGCACGCGAACCAATGTCACTGGCCATGCTGGTCACGCGGCTGGTCGCCTCGGAGATCTTCTCCTCGGCCACCGCCTGGGTCTTGCGCTGGATCGACAGCCCCTCCTTCACCAGGGCATCAAACACCTTGCCGCCTTCTTCCTGGGCCTTCGAAAAAGCGCCCAGACCGGCCAGCCAGATCTGCTGAGCCGAATCCTTCACGGTGCTCGACAGCTGGGCGCCCGTCTTCTTCTTGTCGTTGCTGAGTTTTTGCAGTTTCTTGACCATAGGGCCTCCGGTACAGGGTTGATGTGGGTGCCGCAACAAATGGCGTGTGGCATGTCGGCCACTTTACGCCGTGCGCTCCCCGCCGTGTAGGCGCACGCTCCTAAAAACGTAGAGCGTGCCATCTAGGAGCCTGTCGGACTTGGAAATCGCCGGCTGCAAATCGACCGCAGCGGTCCATTTTTTACCGTCTTCTTGCCCCATAGCCGGGCCATGGGTCCGCAAATCCGGCAAAAACTGTCCTCGCTGGGGCCGATTCTCGCTTTCGGCGCTCCAAGTCCGACAGGCTCCTGGTCGAGCGAGTCAAAGACACCGCCGCGGGTTTTTGCTGAAACCCGAGCCCCTGCGCTTAGGCAAGAATAGAACGTGAAATCAACAGGAGTGTTCACTATGCAGTATTTCGTGACGGGAGCCACCGGCTTCATCGGCAAGCGTCTGGTCAAAAAACTCCTGGAGCGCAAAGGCAGCGTGGTGCACTTCCTGCTGCGCCAGGAAAGCGCAGCCAAAGTGGCCGAACTGCGCCGCTACTGGGGCGTGAGCGCCGCCCGTGCCGTGCCCGTCTATGGCGACCTCACCAGCCGCAAACTCGGCATATCGGCCGACGACATCAAAAAACTCAAAGGCCACATCGACCACTTTCACCACCTGGCCGCCGTCTACGACCTCTCGGCCGACACCGAAAGCCAGGTCGCCGTCAACATCGAAGGCACGCGCAACACCGTCGAATTCGCCAAGGCCATCGACGCCGGCCACTTCCACCACGTCTCATCCATTGCCGCTGCAGGCCTCTACGAAGGCGTGTTCCGCGAAGACATGTTTGAAGAGGCTGAAGGGCTCGACCACCCCTACTTCCTCACCAAGCACGAGAGCGAAAAAATCGTCCGCCACGACTGCAAAATGCCCTGGACGGTCTACCGCCCCGCCATGGTGGTGGGCGACAGCACTACCGGCGAAATGGACAAGATCGACGGCCCCTACTACTTCTTCAAACTCATCCAGCGCATGCGCCAGCTGCTGCCACCCTGGATGCCCGCCGTCGGCCTGGAGGGCGGGCGCGTCAACATCGTACCGGTCGATTTCGTCGTCAACGCCATCCACGTCATCAGCCACCAGCCCTCCATCGGCAAAAAATGCTTCCACCTGGTCGACCCCGTGGGTTACCGCGTGGGCGACGTGCTCGACATCTTCTCGCGCGCCGCCCACGCACCGCGCATGAACCTGTTCGTCAACGCAGCGCTGCTGGGCTTCATCCCCAAGGGCATCAAAAAAAGCCTCATGGCCATCGCCCCCGTGCGCCGCGTGCGCAACGCCGTCCTCAAAGACCTGGGCCTGCCCGAAGACATGCTCACCTTCGTGAACTACCCCACGCGCTTCGATTGCCGCGAGACGCTGGCGGCGCTCAAGGGCTCGGGCGTGCAGTGCCCCAACCTCAAGGACTACGCCTGGCGCCTCTGGGACTACTGGGAGCGACACCTCGACCCCGAGCTGTTCATCGACCGCACCCTCAAGGGTACGGTGGCGGGCAAGGTGGTGCTGGTGACCGGCGGCTCCTCGGGCATCGGCCTGGCGGCGGCGCACAAGTTCGCCGAGGCGGGGGCCACCACCATCATCTGCGGGCGCGACCAGGACAAGCTCGATGCCGCCTGCCAGGAAGCCAGGGACAAGGGCTACGAGTTCATCGCCTACGCGACGGACATCGCCGACATGCAGGACTGCGACCGCTTCGTGCAGCAGCTCATCGCAGACCACGGCGGGGTGGACTTCCTCATCAACAACGCGGGCCGCTCCATCCGCCGCGCCATCGAGTCGAGCTACGACCGTTTCCACGACTACGAGCGCACCATGCAGCTCAACTACTTTGGCTGCTTGCGGGTCACCATGGGCTTTTTGCCCGGCATGGTGGAAAAGCGCAAGGGCCATGTGGTCAACATCAGTTCCATCGGCGTGCTGACCAATGCCCCGCGCTTCTCGGCCTACGTGGCCAGCAAGGCGGCACTGGATGCATGGACGCGCTGCGCATCGAGCGAATTTGCCGACCAGGGGATCACCTTCACTACCATCAACATGCCGCTGGTGCGCACGCCCATGATCGCGCCCACCCAGATCTACAACAACGTGCCCACACTCAGCCCCGAAGAGGCCGCCGACATGATCGCGCAGGCCTGCATCTTCAAGCCCGTGCGCATCGCCACGCGCCTGGGCACCGTGGGGCAGGTGTTGCACGCCCTGGTGCCGCGCGTGGCACAGATCGCCATGAACACCAGTTTCCGCATGTTCCCCGACTCAACGGCTGCCAAGGGCGACAAGAGCGGCAAGCCGCAGCTGTCGGCCGAGGCGATTGCGCTGCAGCAGATGATGCGGGGCATTCATTTCTGAACGCCGGGTCTGCCTGGCAGGCCTGCGAATGGTTACGGACGGGTCCGGGGGCAGTGGGATAATTCAACGCTTTGCCCATAGGCCCTTCGGAGGGTCCTCACCATGATCCTCGTCACCGGCGGCGCCGGCTTCATCGGCGCCAATTTCGTTCTCGACTGGCTGGGCGGCTCCAGCGAGCCCGTGCTCAACCTCGACAAGTTGACCTACGCAGGCAACCTGCACAACCTGGCCAGCGTGCAAGGCGACGCGCGCCATGTCTTCGTGCAGGGCGATATTGGTGACAGCGCGTTGGTCGGGCGCTTGCTGGCCGAGCACCGGCCGCGTGCCATCGTCAATTTTGCAGCCGAGTCGCATGTGGACCGCTCCATCCACGGCCCCGAGGACTTCATCCAGACCAACGTGGTCGGCACTTTCAGGCTTTTGGAGGCCGCAAGGCACTACTGGCAAGCGCTGGATGCTACAAAAAAAGAAGCATTTCGCTTCCTGCACGTGAGCACCGACGAGGTGTACGGCACCCTGGCACTCGATGCGCCCGCGTTCACCGAAACGCACAACTGCGAGCCCAACAGCCCCTACAGCGCCAGCAAAGCCGCCAGCGACCACCTCGTGCGCGCCTGGCACCACACCTATGGCATGCCGGTCCTCACGACCAACTGCAGCAACAACTACGGGCCGTACCACTTCCCGGAAAAGCTCATCCCGCTGATGATCGTCAACGCGCTGGCCGGCAAACCCCTGCCGGTGTATGGCGACGGCATGCAGATCCGCGACTGGCTCTACGTCAAGGACCACTGCAGCGCCATCCGCCGCGTGCTGGAGGCGGGGCAAGTGGGCGAGACCTACAACGTCGGCGGCTGGAACGAAAAACCCAACATCGACATCGTGAACACGGTCTGCGCCCTGCTGGACGAACTGCGCCCGCGCGCCGACGGCCAGAGCTACCGCAGCCAGATCACCTACGTCAAAGACCGCCCCGGCCACGACCGGCGCTACGCCATTGACGCCCGCAAGATCGAGCGCGAACTCGCTTGGCGCCCCGCCGAAACGTTTGAGACCGGCATCCGCAAAACCGTGCAGTGGTACCTGGACAACCCGGAATGGGTGGCGGGCGTGCAGACCGGCGCCTACCGCGACTGGGTGCAGACCCAGTACGCACCCACCGGGGTGGCCGCATGAACATCCTGCTGCTGGGCAAGGGCGGCCAGGTCGGCTGGGAACTGCAGCGCAGCCTCGCCGTGCTGGGCCAAGTCACGGCGCTGGACTTCGATAGCCAGGAGCATTGTGGCGATTTCAGCCAGCCCGAAGGCATCCGCGACACCGTGCGCCAGCTTCGCCCCGACATCATCGTCAACGCCGCCGCCCACACCGCTGTGGACAAGGCCGAGAGCGAACCCGAATTCGCGCGCCTGCTCAACGCCACCACCCCCGGTGTGCTGGCCGAAGAAGCCGCCCGCCTGGGCGCCTGGCTGGTGCACTACAGCACCGACTATGTTTTTGATGGCAGCGGCACCCGGCCCTGGATGGAGACCGACACGCCCGCACCGCTGTCGGTGTATGGCGCCACCAAGCTGGAGGGCGAACAACACATCCAGCAATCGGGCTGCAAGCACCTGATCCTGCGCAGCAGCTGGGTCTATGCCGCACGCGGCGGCAACTTCGCCAAGACCATGCTGCGCTTAGGCAGCGAGCGCGAGCGGCTCACCGTCATCGACGACCAGTGGGGCGCACCCACCGGCGCCGACCTGCTGGCCGACGTCACAGCCCACGCCGTCCGCCACCTGCAGCAGCGCCCCGAAGATGGCGGCCTGTTCCACTGCGTGGCCAGTGGCGAGACCAACTGGCATTTGTATGCAAAAGAGGTCCTGGCCCTTGCTGCAAAAGCGCAATCAGCTATCAAAATCAAAGCGATCGAGGTGGCGCCTGTGCCCACCAGCGCCTTCCCCACGCCCGCCACGCGCCCGCACAACTCGCGCCTGAACACGGCCAAACTGCAATCCACCTTTGGCCTGACCTTGCCGCACTGGCAAGCCGGCGTGGCGCGCATGCTTCAAGAGGTATTGGCATAAAATCGGTCATCACTTGATGTTGCATTCGACGCCTTCTCGGGTGCCTAAAGGAGGAGCCCATGCGTACCACACTCACTCTTGATGATGAATTGCTCGCGCAGGCGCAGCAAATCAGCGGGGTGACCGAACGCACCCAGTTGATTCGCGAAGCGCTTCGGGCGCTGGTGGAGCGCGAGAGCGCGCGCCGTCTGGCCCGCCTCGGCGGTACCGAGCCCCAATTGCAGCCCATTCCCCGCCGCAGAGAGCACCAGGCGTGATGCTCGTGGACACATCCGTGTGGATTGACCATTTGCATCGCGGTGAAGCTGGGCTGACTGCGGCACTTCAGGCTGGGCAGGTGGGCATGCATCCCTTCGTGGTGGGAGAGTTGGCCTGCGGAAACTTGCGCGCGCGCACTGAGGTGCTGGGCCTGCTGCAGGCACTGCCCCAGATCCCCGTAGCCACTGACAAGGAGGTGCTGTTTTTTATGGATGCGCATGCACTGATGGGGCGCGGCATAGGCTATGTAGACATACACCTGCTGGCAGCCGCCCGGCTGGGCGGGGCTTTGCTCTGGACGCGGGACAAAAGGCTGCATGCCATCGCCGCCGAATTAGGCTTGGCGCACACCGAAAAACGACACTGAATCCAGGCCACCCGTCACACCATGAACACTGTTCAAACTACCCCGGCCACCACCCGCAAAGGCATCATCCTCGCCGGAGGCTCCGGCACCCGCCTGCACCCGGCCACGCTGGCCATCAGCAAGCAACTGCTGCCGGTGTACGACAAACCCATGATCTACTACCCGCTCAGCACCCTCATGCTGGCGGGTATCCGCGACATCCTGGTCATCAGCACGCCCCAGGACACGCCACGCTTCGAGCAGCTCCTGGGCGACGGCAGCCAATGGGGCATCCACCTGCAATATGCGGTGCAGCCCAGCCCGGACGGTCTGGCGCAGGCCTTCATCATCGGTGAGTCGTTCGTGGGGGATTCGCCCAGCGCGCTGGTGCTGGGCGACAACATTTTCCATGGCCACGACTTCCACGAACTGCTGGGCAACGCCACCCAGCGCACCGAGGGCGCCAGTGTCTTTGCCTACCATGTGCACGACCCCGAGCGTTACGGCGTGGCCGAGTTCGACGCCAGCGGCAAAGTGCTGAGTCTGGAAGAAAAACCCGCTGCGCCCAAAAGCAGCTACGCCGTCACCGGCCTGTATTTCTACGACCACCAGGTCGTCGATCTGGCCAAAAGCCTCAAGCCATCAGCGCGCGGCGAACTCGAAATCACCGACCTCAACCGCCTCTACCTGGAGCAGGGCCAGCTCAACGTCGAGATCATGGGCCGGGGTTACGCCTGGCTCGATACCGGCACGCACGAAAGCCTGTTGGAGGCCAGCCAGTTCATCGCCACGCTGGAGCACCGCCAGGGCCTCAAGATCGCCTGCCCCGAAGAAATCGCCTGGCGCAGCCAGTGGATCGACAACGAGCAACTGCAGCGCCTGGCCCAGCCATTGTCCAAAAATGGTTATGGTCAGTACCTGCTGCGCCTGCTCCAGACAAAAATTTATTGATTGACCGCGATGCAAGCCACCCGCCTGTCCATTCCCGATGTCATGCTGATCGAACCCAAGGTATTCAGCGATGCGCGTGGTTTTTTTTTCGAAAGCTTCAACCAGCGCGACTTCAATGAGGCCACGGGCACCAACCACCAATTCGTGCAAGACAACCAAAGCTGCAGTGTCAAAGGCGTACTGCGCGGCCTGCATTACCAGATCCAGCAGCCACAGGGCAAGCTGGTGCGGGTGGTGCAGGGAGCTGTCTTCGATGTGGCCGTGGACCTGCGCAAATCGTCACCCACTTTCGGCAAGTGGGTGGGTCAAGTCCTGAGTGCCGACAACAAAATGCTGATGTGGGTGCCTCCTGGTTTTGCGCATGGCTTCCTCACGCTGAGTGAGATATCTGAGTTTATTTACAAGACGACAGATTATTGGTGTGCGGAGCATGAACGCATCATTCGCTGGAATGATCCGGTAATCAATATTGATTGGCCACTGACAGCGCCTCCAGTGTTGGCAGAGAAAGATGCTGCAGCAGATTTTTTGAACATGGCCTATTTATATGAATGAGTGCAGCATCAAGGGCACTTTTGCCGGGATGAACTGTCGTGCCGAGTGGTAATTTAAAATGAACCAGGTGCTCCTGTGGAAGATATTCAAACCTTGACCAAGCCAATGGTGATCCCCGTCATTTTGTCGGGGGGTGCTGGAACACGCCTTTGGCCTGTTTCGCGTGAGGGATACCCCAAGCCCTTCATGAAACTAGCAGATGGTGAAAGCTTACTGCTCAAGACCTATGCCCGTGCGGCAACCGTGGCCGGTGTGATAGGTTCATGCCCCCAGGAAATCTTGACCGTCACTAATCGCGACTATTATTTCATGAGCAAAGATGAGCTGGCCAATGCCCGGTTTGGCGAGCGTTGGCACGGTGTTTTCATGTTGGAGCCTGTGGGGCGCAACACAGCTCCTGCCATAGCCATGGCGGCGCTGCACCTGGCCGAAAAATATGGACGTGATGCCCTGATGCTTATTTTGCCGGCGGATCATCTCATTCAAGATCCCTCCCGTTTTGCAGCCGCGGTGGCCGATGCGGTTTCCTTGGCGCAACAGGGGCGATTGGTGACATTTGGTATCGTGCCTACCGGGCCTGAGACCGGGTTTGGGTATATCGAAGCGGGCGAAACAATGGGTGGTGGTCGCACGGCAAAAAGGTTTGTTGAAAAACCCTTGCTTGACAAAGCAAGGGAATATGTTGAGGCAGGGAATTTTTACTGGAACTCAGGCATGTTTTGCTTCAAGGCGGGTGTCATACTGGACGAGATGGCACGGCATGCCCCCGATGTCTACGCCGGAGCCGAAGCTTGCTGGCAAGCACTCCGGTCCAGCCAGCAACCCAACGCGGGCATGCTGGAAATACCAGCGGCTCCGTTTGATCGCATTCCCGATATCTCCATCGACTACGCTGTCATGGAACACTCCGAAAATGTGGCCGTGGTGCCATCGAGCTTTGGCTGGAGCGACATCGGCTCATGGAGTGCTGTCAGCGACCTGATTCCGCCCGATGAAGCCAACAACCGGGCAGTGGGCGAAGTCATTTTTGTGGACAGTCACAACACCTTCGTGCAAAGTGAAGACCGCCTGGTCGCGACGGTCGGTGTAGCCAATCTCATGATCATCGACACCCCCGATGCACTCCTGGTGGCGCACCCCGACAACTCGCAGGACGTAAAAAAAGTTGTCGCCCAACTGAAAATTCAGCAGCATGACGCCTACAAACTTCACCGCACTGTGGCACGCCCCTGGGGTGCATATACCGTGCTGGAAGCTGGCCCGCGCTTCAAAATCAAACGCATCGAAGTAAAGCCCGGGGCATCGTTGAGTTTGCAAATGCACCATCATCGCAGCGAGCACTGGATCGTCGTGCGAGGCGTGGCCAAGGTGATCAATGGCGAGAAGGAAATTTTTGTTGCCACCAACGAATCCACCTATATACCTGCCGGCCACAAGCACCGGCTTGAAAACCCTGGTGTAATCGAACTGGTAATCATTGAAGTGCAAAGCGGAGAATACTTGGGCGAAGATGACATCATCCGCTTTCAGGATGATTACGGGCGCGTATGATGCTTGCTATCCTGCGCCCAGTCTGGAACTACCGTGGTTTTGTGTTCGGTAGTGTGAAGCGGGAATTCCAGACAAAGTATCGTAATTCTTTGCTCGGAGCGGCATGGAACATAATTAACCCGTTGGCCATGATCTTGGTTTATACCGTCATATTTTCGCAGGTGATGCGGGCCAGATTGCCGGGGGTTGAAAATACATTTGGCTACAGCATTTACCTGTGCGCCGGCGTTCTGACATGGGGGCTTTTCACAGAAATAACCACTCGATCTCAGAACATGTTTCTGGACAACGCCAATCTTCTCAAGAAGATGAATTTTCCCCGGTTGTGTCTGCCTGTGGCAGTCGTTGCAAACGGCGTGTTGAATTTTTTGATTGTTTTTGGGCTGTTTTCTGTATTTTTGATTGTCTCTGGAAATTTTCCTGGATTGGTATTTTCTGCCTTGATTCCATTGCTGGCCTTGTTATTGGTCTTTTCTACCGGTTTGGGCATGGTGCTGGGCGTATTGAATGTATTCTTCCGTGACGTGGGGCATTTCTTCGGAATTTTCATCACCTTCTGGTTCTGGCTCACCCCTATCGTGTACTCTCCTGAAATCTTGCCGGAGAAGGTGCGGCCACTGATGGCTCTCAACCCCATGGGCAATTTCATGGTGGCGGTCCAGGGCGTGCTTGTCCGGGGTGAATGGCCTCGCTGGAGCAGCCTGACCTATCTGGCCGCATGCGCCATCGCCATGTGCCTGTTGGGCCTGCATCTGTTTCGTAGCAGGGTGGCAGAAATGGTGGATGAACTGTAATGGGCCAGATTACCGTTTCGCACCTGGGCAAGGCCTACCGCCAATACCCTGCGCGCAGTTCCCGCCTGCTGGAGTGGTTGGACCCGCGCGGCAAACCGCGCCACCAACTGCATTGGGTGCTGCAGGACATCAACTTCACCGTGAACCCGGGTGAAGCCGTGGCGATCATCGGCATCAACGGTGCGGGTAAAAGCACATTGCTCAAAATGATCACTGGCACCACCCGGCCCACCACCGGAACCGTACAGATCACTGGCCGTGTGGCGGCCATGCTGGAACTGGGCATGGGCTTTCATCCAGACTTCACCGGCCGCCAAAACGCCCACATGGCGGGGCAACTGCTGGGGTACAGCGCGGAGCAGATGGCTGGGCTGATGCCGCAGATCGAGGCCTTCGCCGAAATCGGTGAATACATCGACCACCCCGTGCGCGTGTATAGCAGCGGAATGCAAATGCGCCTGGCCTTCAGTGTGGCGTCGGCGCAGCGCCCCGATGTGCTGATTGTGGATGAAGCATTGTCCGTGGGCGATGCATACTTTCAGCACAAAAGCTTCAATCGCATCCGTGAATTTCGCCAACAAGGCACCACGCTGCTGCTTGTTTCACACGACAAGAGCGCCATTCAGAGCATTTGTGATCGCGCCATCCTTCTCAATGCAGGCCAATTGGCCCTGCAGGGCAGACCCGAAGAGGTCATGGACTATTACAACGCCATGCTGGCAGAAAAAGAAAACCAGCAGGTGCGTCAGCAGCAGGCGGCTGACGGAAAAATCCAGACCATCTCCGGCAATGGAGACGCTACGGTTGAAGCCGTCATGCTGCTCGACGAAAACGGCGAGCGCATCGAATGCGCCGGTGTGGCCCAGCCCGTTCAACTTCGAATCGTCATCCGTACCCATGCGGACCTGCCCGAATTGGTGATCGGATGCCTCATCAAGGATCGGCTGGGGCAATCCATTTTCGGCACCAACAGCCACCATCTTCAACAGGTGCTGGTCAATGTGCGCAAGGGAAAAACCGTCACGTTTGACTTCAATTTCAATGCCAATCTGGGCTTTGGAACCTATTCTGTGGCGGTGGCACTCCACACATCCGACAACCATATCGCCAGTAACTATGAATGGCGCGACTTGGCGCTGATCTTTCAGGTCGTCAATCTGGACAAGCCGGCCTTCGTTGGCGTTGCCTGGTTGCCGACAACGCTGGTCATCACCCAATGAGCGACGAGTTTTACCGGGCATTTGAAGAAAGGCATCGCGGTTCGCGCGAGCTGATCAAGGCGCGCCAGCGCGTTTACCTGCCGTTCATCAGCCCCCTGTTGCAGCTGTATGAAAACGCAACCGCCATCGACCTGGGGTGCGGGCGCGGCGAGTGGCTGGAACTCCTCGCGGAATCCGGCTTCCAGGCCCACGGAGTGGACCTTGACGAAGGCATGCTTGCGGCCTGCCGTGAGGCGGGTCTGCATGTGACTGCGCAGGACGCCCTGTCTGCTCTCCGCGCCTTGCCTGATGCAAGTCAGGCCATCGTCACCGGATTTCACATCGCCGAGCACATCGCCTTTTCCGATTTGCGCCTCCTGATCCAGCAAGCGCTCAGGGTCTTGAAGCCCGCGGGGCTGCTGATACTGGAAACGCCCAATCCTGAAAACATCACGGTCGGAACCGTCAACTTCTATCTCGACCCGACGCACCAGAAACCCCTGCCGCCCCAACTGCTTGCATTCCTGCCCGAATACTATGGGTTTGCCAGGGTCAAGACAATCCGTCTTCAGGAAGACAAAACCCTTTCAGACAGGGCATGGATTTCCCTGCGTGACGTCTGGGGCGGTGTCAGTCCCGACTATGCTGTGGTGGCGCAAAAAGACGCAGATGCAGCCACGCTCGATGGCACCGGTACAGCATTCGCGCAAGAGTACGGTCTGACCCTGGACGCACTGATGGGGAGATGGGATCAGCAGGCCCGGCAAGCCAGTGAACTGGCCATTGCGGCACAAGCGCAGGCCCGGCAGGCGGGAGAGCAAGCCGCCGCGGCACAGGCGCAGGCCCGACAGGCGGGCGAACGCGCGGCAAATGCGGAGGCGGCTTTGGTGGCCATCCACCAAAGCAGATCATGGCGTCTGACGGCATCACTTCGAATGGCCGGTCGCCTGGCACGGGAAGGGGTTCAGAAAGCCAAAACACTGAAGCCACAGATCAAAAGGCAAATCGGAGTGCTGCTGACCCATGCTGTCCAGCATGTCCATCAGCGCCCCAGGCTCAGACAGGCGGTGCAGGCCATCTTGGTCCAATTTCCAGCAGTGAAGGACCGCCTGAAAGCAGCCGCCATGCGCGGTACCCCAAAGCCAGACCCCGGACAACCTGTCCCGGCCAATCTGGAAAACCTTACGCCCCACGCCCGACAGATCTACACCGCACTGAAAAACAAGATGCAACACCGGTCAAAGGAGCGCTGCTGATGCGCATCGTCATCGACATGCAAGGTGCGCAGACCGAAAGCAGGTTCCGGGGCATTGGCCGCTACACACTGTCATTCGCCCAAGCCATTGCGCGCAACCGGGGAGGGCATGAAGTGCTTCTTGCCCTGAACGGACTGTTCCCCGCCACCATTGAACCCATCCGGGCAGCCTTTGAGGGCCTGCTGCCGCAAGAAAACATTCGCGTCTGGCACGCCCCAGGGCCGGTGCAGGAAGATGCCCCCGGCAACAATGCGCGGCGCGAGGTGGCCGAACGGATCCGCGAAGCCTTCTTGGCCAGCCTGGTGCCGGATGTCATCCATATCAGCAGCATGATTGAAGGTTATATCGACGATGCCGTGACCAGCATCGGCCGATTCGACCGGGCCACACCAGTGAGTGCGTCCCTTTATGACCTCATTCCGTTGCTCAACCCCGACCAGTACCTCAAGCCCAACCCCGGCTACGCCCAATGCTACCAACGCAAAATTGACGACCTGAAAAAAGCAGAATGCCTGCTGGCCATTTCGGAATCCACGCAGAGGGAAGGGCTGGCGCATCTGGGGGCATCCGCGGGCAGCATCGTCAATGTGTCAACGGCGATCGAACCCATGTTTTGCCCTGTAGGTGTTGATGATGCGGGCACCGCGCAACTGCGCCAGAAATTCGGCCTGCTCCGCCCTTTCATCCTCTACACCGGCGGAGCCGACGAACGCAAGAACCTGCCCCGTCTGATCCGGGCTTATGCGGCCCTGCCTGCGCCCGTGCGTGCCGAACATCAGTTGCTGTTTGCGGGCAAGATGGCCGAACTCCAGATTACCGAATACAAACACCTTGCAAGAACGCTCGGTGTCCAGCCCGATGCCCTGTGCTTCACCGGCTATGTGACCGACGAAGAACTCGTCCAGCTCTACAACCTGTGCAAACTCTTTGTTTTCCCCTCCTGGCACGAAGGCTTCGGCCTCCCGGCACTCGAGGCAATGGCATGCGGCGCACCGGTGATTGGAGCCAACACATCAAGCCTGCCGGAAGTCATCGGCCTGGATGCTGCGCTGTTTGATCCGCTGGATGTGGACTCCATCACCGCAAAAATCGCACAGGCACTGACCGATGAAACCTTCCGGACGACGCTGCGTGAACACGGGTTGCAGCAGGCGCAGCGGTTTTCGTGGGACCAGACGGCGCAACGCGCCACAGAGACGTGGGAATCGCTACCCCAATGCAAGGCCCAGCCAACACCTGTCAGGCCGCTCTCCGGGGGCAAGCCCAGACTCGCCTTCGTCTCCCCCATGCCGCCCGAACGCACCGGCATTGCCGACTACAGCGCCGAACTGCTCCCCGCGCTGGCAGAACACTACGCCATAGAAGTCGTGGTGGCGCAAGACCAGGTCACCGACGCCTGGGTCCAGCAGCACAGCAAAGTGCGCGACGTCGCCTGGTTCCGCGCGCATGCCGCAGAGTTTGACCATGTGCTGTACCAGGTGGGCAACTCCCCCTTCCACCGGCACATGCTTGCCCTGCTGCAGGACATTCCCGGCACGGTGGTGCTGCACGACTTCTATCTCAGCGGGCTGATGGCGTGGCTGGAACTCCATGGTGGCGAGCCCCACGCATGGACACGTGCACTCTACCAAAGCCATGGCTACGGCGCCATGCGAGACCGTTATCGGGATGCAGAAGACGCCAAGCGCCGCTACCCGGTCAACTGGCACATCCTGCAGCATGCCCAAGGAGTGATAGTTCACTCCGGCTACTCGCACAGCCTGGCGCAGCACTGGTATAGCCAGCAGGGCACCGCCAAGTGGACCGTGATCCCGCACCTGCGTTCTCCGGCACAAGGCATCGACAAACAGGTGGCGCGCCAACAGCTCGGCATCGATGTGCGCGATTATGTGATTTGCAGTTTTGGCTTTCTGGACGAAACCAAACAGAACCATCGCCTGCTCCAGGCTTGGCTCCACAGCGCGCTGGCGGCCGACAAACGCTGCCGCCTGATTTTTGTGGGTGAGAACAATGGCGGCGACTATGGCCGCAGCCTCCTCCAGGCTATGCGCGAGAGCGGTCTGGGCGACCGCATCCGCATCACCGGCTTCGCTGCGTCAGAAGCCTTCCGGCAACACCTCGCGGCAGCAGATCTTGCCGTGCAGTTGCGCACCAACTCGCGCGGCGAAACATCCGGCACGGTTCTGGACTGCATGAACCATGCCCTGCCGCTGATCGTCAACGCCAACGGTTCCATGGCAGAACTCGACCCCCAGGCTGTCTGGATGCTGCCCGACGAATTTACCGAAACAGCGCTCGTTGAAGCACTGGAAACCCTCTGGCGCAACCCCGAGCACAGGCGAACCCTGGGCGAACGGGGGCAGGCTGTCATCCATGAGCGCCATTCCCCGCAAGAATGTGCCAGTCGCTACGCGCAAGCCATCGAAAGCGCCCACCAGCGCAGTGCAACAGCCCTGCCAGCCCTGCTCGAAGCCATTGCCGCGCAACCGGGCATCGCACCCTGCGACGATGCCGCGCTGCTTCATCTGTCTCAAACCATCGCAGACAGCCTGCCATTGCCAAGGCCAGCCAAAAGTCTGTTTCTGGACATCAGTGCCACCTGCCGCCACGACCTCAAAACGGGCATCGAGCGCGTGGTCCGCGCCCTTGTCATGGCACTGCTGGAATCCCCGCCGGACGGTTACCGCATCGAACCCGTATATCTCACGCAAGAAGGCGGCGCATGGCACCACCGATACGCACGCGGCTACACGCTGGGCTTGCTGGGGTGCCCGGTCGACGCCCTGCCCGACGAGCGCATCACCCCAGAGGCGGGCGATGTCTTCCTCGTGCTCGACATCTCGGGCGACCTGCTGGTGCAGGCCGGACAGGCGGGCCTGTTCCAGAGCTACCGCAACAACGGGGTTTCCCTCCACGCCATCGTGTACGACCTGCTGCCCGTCCGGATGCCTGAAGTCTTCCCCCCGCAGGCCAGCGAGGGCCATGCAAGCTGGCTGCACACCGTCGCAGCATTCGACGGTGCAGTGTGCATATCCAAAGCCGTCGCCGACGACCTGGCCCAATGGCGCAAAGAAGCTGGCATGGACAGGGCAGGGGAGCGTCCCTATCAGATAGGCTGGTGGCACCTCGGCGCGGATGTCGACAACTCGGCCCCCAGCAAAGGACTACCCGGCAACACAGAGAAAGTGCGCGCGCAGCTGGCCGCACGCCCCAGCTTTCTCATGGTGGGCACCATCGAACCGCGCAAAGCCTACCGGCAAGCCATCGACGCCTTCAGCCTCCTTTGGCAGCAAGGCATCGACGTCAACCTCCTCATCGTGGGGCGCGAAGGCTGGCAAGGCCTGCCCGCACAGTCCCGACGCGACATCCCCGCCACCATCGAACAACTCGCCACGCACCCCGAGCTCGGCCGGCGGTTGATCTGGGTGGATGGCTGCAGCGACGAATACCTGGAACACCTCTACGCCGCCAGCACCTGTTTGCTGGCCGCCTCGCACGGAGAAGGCTTTGGCCTTCCACTCATCGAGGCCGCCCGCCACGGTCTTCACATATTGGCGCGCGACATACCCGTCTTCCATGAAGTGGCGGGAGCGCATGCCAGCTACTTCCAGGCCCGCTCGGCCCCCGAACTCGCCGCAGCCATTCAGGCGTGGCTTGCGGCCGGTGAACGGGGAGAACACCCGCACCCCGAAGGCCTGCCATGGTGCACCTGGTCGGAAAGCGCCGCCCGTCTTACCTCGGCATGCCTCAAGCTACCTGCCGGCCCACTGGAAAAGAGGGGCAACCCATGAAGCCACCGGTTCGTCAGCATGCACAGCCCCACAGCCTGGGCGGACTGGTGGTGGTGCTGCTGCTATCAGCCGTATTCGTCTGGGTCACCTTCGGCGCATCCTTTGTGCGCGGGCAATCCACCTTCTGGCAAACCGATGCCCAGGACATCACCCAGTACATGGCCGGATTCAACCTGTACTTCTCGGCCCCCTGGCAATACCCGCTGCTGGCATTCGACAGCCTGAATTACCCAGAAGGCACCCGGGCCACCTTTGTCGACATCATTCCCCTCTATGCGCTGCTGCTGAAACTCCTTGCACCCGCAAGCTGGGCACCCTTCAACCCCTTTGGTGCCTGGGTGGCCGGATGTTTCGTGTTGCAGGCCGTCGGCGCCTGGTGGGTGGCACGCGAACTGCGCGCCAACTCCTGGGCATTCATGCTCGGCCTGGCGGCTCTGATGCTCATGACGCCTGCACTGCTCAGCCGCATCGGACACATATCGCTCATGTCGCACTGGATCGTGGTGTTCGCCATAGCGCTCTACCTGCGGGGCTGGCGGCTGCAGGCACTGCCGGTGGTCGGCTGGGCGCTTCTGCTCGTCAGTGCCTTCTACATCAACATCTATCTGTTCGTCATGGCGGCCGGCATCCATGCAGCCGCTGCAGTGTCCGTCATGCAGGCCCGCAGCATGCGCTACTGGTGGCACGCCACCGGGCCACTGTGGGCCCTGCTCATCAGCCTGCCCTTCACACTCATGCCCCTGCCTCCGGGCGGTGTCACGCACGAATGGGGCTTTGGCTACTACTCCATGAACGTCCTCTCGCCGCTCATTGGGGGGGGCGTCATCCGGTTGACAGCCGAAGTGGGGCCTGGCCAGTACGAAGGATTCAACTACCTCGGACTGGGGCTCATCATCGCCCTCGGGCTGGCATATGTCAGCACGCCAACCCGTATGCACGCACACAACGCGCTGCGCAGGCACTGGGCGCTCGCGCTGCTGCTCCTGGGCTACAGCATTTACGCCCTGTCCAACCAGATCTACATCGGCAGCACACAGGTCGCCACGGTGTCCTACCCCGGCATCACCACAGCACTCACCTCGCAATTCAGGGTATCCGGGCGCTTTTTCTGGCCGACTGCGTATGCACTCATGATTGGCCTCTGGTGGTTGCTGTTCCAGCGCTACGGCAAACGCCGCTTCCTGTACGTCGCAACCGCGCTGACGCTACTCCAGCTCATCGACCTGACGGCTGTTTACGCCAGCCTGCAAGCCACACTGATGCGCCCGCCCGCCCAGCACCTGCAGCGCGCCGCCTGGGACGCCACGATCCCTGCGCACGTCAAGACCCTCTATTTCTATCCCAAATTCAAATGTGGTCAGACGCCTGCGCACGAAAGCCTGCTCCCCGTCATGCACTACGCATCCCTGCGGGGACACAACCTCAACACAGGCTATATCTCCCGCTACACCCCCCTGTGTAACGACATGGCCCCCGAGATTGCCAACTCCCTCCCACGCGAATCCGCCTACGTCTTCGTGCGCAAGGAATTTGCCGGGCTTGAAGCCATTCGCCCCCTCCTGCCCAGCCCTTCCACGGCATGCCATGAAGTCGATTTCGCCTTCATCTGTGTGGCCCCCGCTGAAAGCCATTGACAACATGGACACCCGAAAAAAAATCTCGCTGGTTGCCCCCTTCTACAACGAAGAACGCAACGTGCGGCCCTTTCTCGAACAGGTCCAGGCAGCCCTGGCGCCCGTGCTGGCAACCTACGACCTCGAAATCATCTGCATCAACGATGGCAGCCGCGACGGCACCCTGGACGCCCTCAAGGCAGCGCGCCAACAGCACCCCTATGTCAAGGTGATCGACTTCTCCCGCAACTTCGGCAAAGAAGCCGCCATCACCGCCGGGCTCGACTATGCCACCGGAGACGCCGTCATCCCCATCGACTCCGACCTGCAGCACCCCCCTGAACTCATCCTCGAAATGCTGGCACAGTGGGAATCCGGCTTCGAAGTAGTCCTGGCACGCCGCACCAGCCGTGAAACCGACCAGCCGCTCCAGCGCCTCACGGCCCGCGCCTTCTACGAAGTCAGCCGCTACATCTCCCACATAGAAATCCCGGCCGACGTAGGCGACTACCGCCTCATGGACCGCAAAGTCGTCAACGCCCTGGGCGCACTGCAGGAAAAATGCCGCTTCATGAAAGGCCTGTTTGCCTGGGTGGGCTTCCGCACCACCGTGGTGGACTACCGGGTCGCCCCCCGAGCCCATGGCACATCCAGCTTCAACACCTGGAAACTCTGGAACTTCGCCCTCGAAGGCATCACCAGCTTCAGCACCATCCCATTGCGCGTCTGGACCTACCTGGGCGGCCTGATCTCCTTCGGCGCCTTCCTGTATGCCGCCTACCTCATCATCAAGACCGTGCTATGGGGGGTGGAAGTACCAGGCTACGCCTCCCTCATGGTCGTCATCCTGCTCGCCTCCGGCGTGCAACTCATCGGCATCGGCATACTGGGCGAATACCTGGGGCGCATCTTCACCGAAGTCAAAAACCGCCCCGTGTACATCGTCCGCGAGGTCATCGGGCCATGAGCCTCGCCGCATGGCGCCGGCACACCGACCTGGTGGTTTTTGGCACCATCGGTGTCCTCAACACCCTGGTGCATGGTGTGGTGCTCACGGCAGCGGTCGAAAAACTCCGGCTCCACCTGCTGCTTGCCCATGTGTGCGCCTTTGGCGTAGCCAACATCTTCTCCTACCTCGCCAACAGCCGGTACACCTTCAAGGTCACCCTGAGCGTGGCGCGCTACCTCCGGTTTCTGCTGGCCTCGCTGGTCGCCCTGTGTCTGACACTGGGCATCGCATGGCTGACCAACCGCATCGGCATGCACTACCAAATGGGCTTTGCCATCATTGTCGTCACGGTACCCCTGTTCAGTTTCGCACTTGTCAAATTCTGGGCCTTCGCGGGACAGCGTTCCAACCCAAACCAATCGGCGCCGGACAAAAATGCAGACACTTGAAAACACCGTTGCCCCGCGCGCCAACCCGCCGGGCCCAAAAATTCGATCTGAACCAGCAGAAAATACAAGGCAGCTTTATGCAGACAAAAAATATCCGGATTGGTGAAAAAAATCACCAGATCACCTCCGACGATCAATACTTGGCCGAAATGGGTGACAACTTTGAGCCCTGCATGGTGCAGCTGTTCCGTGCACTGCTGGGCAAAGACGACGTGGTCGCAGACATCGGCGCCAACATCGGCATGACCGCACTCCTGTTTGCCGACCTCGCGCGCCAGGTATATGCCTTCGAGCCCAGCCCCTCCACATTCCAGCTGCTCCAGAAAAACATTGAAACCAATGGCGCGCGCAACATCCAGGCATTCAACCTGGGTTTGGGTGAAAAACAGCAAACACTGAACATCACCTACAACGCCACCAACCGCGCAGGCGGCTTCATCAGCGAAAAAATCCGCCCGGTCGAGGGGCACATCACCGAAGAAATTCGCGTGGACTCCATCGACCATTTTTTCGCAATCCACCAGCTGTGCCCCACCTTCCTGAAAATGGATGTCGAAGGCTTCGAGCAAAGCGTTGTCAAGGGCGGCAGGGCCTATCTGTCAAGGCAACAACCTACCGTGGTCATGGAAATGAACCATTTTTGCCTCGATGTACTCCAGCGCATCACGCTGCCTGACTTTCTTGATTTCCTGCGCACTGTCTTCCCGGTGCTCTACGCCATCGACACCGACAACGCCACCGTCATCGACCTTCACCAACCAGACAAAGCCTATTACGTCATGCACGAGCACGTGGTCCGGCAACGCTTCCCGAATGTCGTCGGTGGCTTCACGCCGGCCATCAAAACCAGGCTCGACGCCCTGCACGCCAGCGCCCCATCCGAAGCATCCCTGAGTGCACGATTGCAAAAGGCAGTCAGTCAGGCCATGGCAAAACCCGTGCAGGGTCAAAAATTCAATACCCCCCCAGTGCGGGAGTGCGGTGGTCATTTGAACGCCGACACATGCCCGGAAAAAATGTCACCCGGGCAGGAGCTGTGCATCCAGGTATCCATCACCAACACCAGCCCCCATCCATGGCATGGCGTTGGAAGCCATCCCGTCCTGCTGTCCTACCACTGGCTGGACGCGGGTGGCGCCACCTTCCAGCACGACGGCCTGCGCACACCCCTGACATGCGAAACAGTGAACGCAGGGCAAACAGCCACTGAAAAGGTCAACGTGGTGGCCCCTGCGGCCAAAGGCCAATACCAGCTCATGCTGACCCTGGTCCAGGAGGGAATATGCTGGTTTGAACACCAAGGCTTCAAACCAGCCATGCACCAGGTGCAGGTGGGCTAGTATTTTCCCCGTGGCAGGCCGTAGCCCGGGTAAGGGCAACGCCCGCACCCGGGGTCCGCACGGCCCCCGCACCATCACGCCCGCCCTCCAGCTCCATAGCGTTACAGACCATCGTTCAAAGCCAATCGGCCACCCACCAATGCAGAACCCTGAAAAAAAAGCCATCATCACCGGCATCACCGGCCAAGACGGCGCCTACCTCGCCCAACTGCTGCTCGACAAAGGCTATGCCGTCTATGGCACCTACCGCCGCACCAGTTCCGTCAATTTCTGGCGCATTGAAGAGCTCGCCATCCAGGCCCACCCCCAGCTTCATCTGGTCGAATACGACCTCACCGACCTGGGCGCCAGCATCGCACTCGTGCAGAAAATCCAGCCCGACGAAATCTACAACCTGGCCGCCCAAAGCTTCGTCGGCGTCAGCTTCGAGCAACCCACCACCACCGCGCAAATCACCGGCATCGGCGCCTTGAACCTGCTCGAAGCCATTCGCCTCATCAACCCCCGCATCCGCTTCTACCAGGCCAGCACCTCCGAAATGTTCGGCAAGGTACAAGCCATACCGCAGGCCGAAGACACCCCCTTCTACCCCCGCAGCCCCTACGGCGTTGCCAAACTCTACGCCCACTGGATGACCGTCAACTACCGCGAAAGCTACGGCATCTTTGCCAGCAGCGGCATCCTCTTCAACCACGAAAGCCCCCTGCGCGGGCGCGAATTCGTCACCCGCAAAATCACCGACAGCGTGGCCAAAATCAAACTGGGCACGCTCGACATGCTCGAACTCGGCAACATTGACGCCAAACGCGACTGGGGCTACGCCAAAGAATACGTCGAAGGCATGTGGCGCATGCTGCAGGCCGGCCAGCCCGACACCTACGTCCTCGCCACCAACCGCACCGAAACCGTGCGCGACTTCGTCCACATGGCCTTCAAGGCAGCAGGCATCCAGGTCGAATTCCAGGGGCACGCCGAAGACGAGCGCGCCATCAACACCGCCACTGGCGCCACCGTCATGCGGGTCAACCCCCGCTACTACCGCCCGGCCGAAGTCGACCTGCTGGTCGGCAACCCCGCCAAGGCCCAGGCCCAGCTCGGCTGGACGCCCCGCACCACGCTCGAACAACTCTGCCAGATGATGGTGGACGCCGACCTGCGGCGCAACCAGCAGGGGCATTCATTTTGAACATCCTGCTCACCGGCACCAGCGGCTTCACCGGCCGGCATTTCATGGAAGCCGCCACACGGGCAGGGCACACCGTGGTCCCCTTGCTGGCTGAACTGACCAACCCCGCGCAGATCGAGGCCGAAGTGGCCCAGGCCCAGCCAGACGCCGTGGTCCATCTGGCCGCCATCAGCTACGTGGCCCATGCCGACGCAGCCGCCCTGTACGCCGTCAACACCGTGGGCACCACCCACCTGCTCGATGCCGTGGCCGCGCTGCGCCACGCGCCCCGCTGCGTCCTGCTCGCCAGCTCCGCCAACGTCTACGGCAACTGCAACCACTCGCCCATCGCCGAAACGCAAGCCCCCGCGCCCGTCAACCATTACGCCATGAGCAAACTCGCCATGGAACACATGGCCAGAACCTGGGCCGACCGCCTGCCCATCATCATCACCCGGCCCTTCAACTACACCGGCCCGGGCCAGGCGCCGCAGTTCGTCATCCCCAAGCTGGTCGAACACCACGCCAGAAAAGCCCCCCACATCGACCTTGGCAACATCCACGTCGAGCGCGAATTCAACGACGTGCGCCTGGTCTGCGACGCCTACCTCGCCCTGCTCAGCCAAGGCCAGGCAGGCGAGGTCTACAACATCTGCACCGGGCAGCCCTACACCCTGCAGCAGGTCATGGACACCCTGACCGGCCTCACCGGCCACCGCCTCGAAGTGCGGGTCAACCCCGAATTGGTGCGCGCCAACGAAGTGCACCGCCTGTGTGGCAGCCCAGACAAACTGCAGGCAGCCATCGGCCCCTTGCCGGCCTACAGCCTGGCACACACCCTGCAGTCCATGCTCACCGCCCTGCAGGCAGAGGTCGCACCTTGAAGGTCGTGCTCTCGGTCGACCCCGTCAAATACCCTCTCACGGGCATTGGCCGTTACACCTACGAACTGGGCCGGGGTCTCCAGCGCGAAAAACTCGCCAGCCTGCAATTTTTGCGTGGCTACCAGCTCACAGCAGCCATGCCAGCGCTGCACGACGCCCCGCCCATGGCGGGCATGCCCGCCTGGAAAACCTGGGCCCAGCAAAACCGCCTGGCGGTGGCCGCATACCGGCAACTCAACCCCTGGCTCAAGGCCCGTGCGCTGAAAGGCAGCGAAGACCACATCTTCCATGGCCCCAACTACTACCTGCCCCCCTTTGGCGGGCGCAGTGTGGTCACAGTGCACGACCTCTCGCCCTACGTATGGCCGCAAGGCCATCCGCCTGAACGGGTGCGCTTCATGCGTGCCGAAATCGAGCTCTCGCTCCAGCGGGCAGCCGCCATCATCACCGACACCCGGCACACCCGGCTCGAGGTCGCCCGCCATTTCGGCTGGCCCCTGGAGCGGGTATATGCCGTACCCCTGGCCCACGGGCCCGAGTTCTGCCCAAGACCCCCGGAGGCATTGGCGCCGGCCTTGGCCACCATGGGCCTGCAGCCCGGCGCCTATGTCCTGTTCACCGGCACCGTCGAGCCCCGGAAAAACCTCGACACCCTCCTGAACGCCTACCGCAGCCTGCCACCGGCCCTGCGCCGCCGCTGGCCGCTGGTCATCGCAGGCTACCGGGGCTGGGCCAGCGACAGCCTGCACCAAAGCCTGCAAACCGCACAGGAGCAAGGCTGGCTCCGTTACCTGGGGTATGTGCCGCACGCCACACTCCCGCTGCTCATGGCCGGCGCACGCCTGTTTGTCTATCCATCGCACTACGAAGGCTTTGGCCTGCCGGTGCTCGAAGCCATGGCCAGTGGTGTGCCGGTGGTATGTTCCAATGCCTCCACCCTGCCCGAAGTCGCCGGCCCCGCCGCGGCCTACCATCCCCCCCTGGATGCAGATGCGCTGCGCACCCTCATCCAGGCCGGCCTCGAAGACGCCACCTGGCACGCCAAAGCCCGTGCAGCAGGCCTGGCGCAGGCCGCCCGATACTCGTGGGAAAAATGCACACGTGAAACCATGGCCGTCTACCAGGCCGTGGCAAGCGCCTGACCGAAATGAAAGTCCTGCACGTTTACCGCAGCTATTTCCCCGACCCCCCCGGAGGCCTGCAAGAAGCCATCCGGCAAATCTGCATCAGCACCCAGCCCCTGGGGGTTGAAAACACCGTCTTCACCCTCTCGCCACAACCCTGGCCGCCAGTCGTACAACGGCCCGAAGCCACCGTGGTGCGCAGCCGCTCATGGGCCGCGCCCGCCTCCTGCGACCTGGGCAGCCTGCACAGCATCCAGACCTTCAGGGCACTGGCGCAGCAAGCCGACCTCATCCACTACCTGTTCCCGTGGCCCTTTCTCGACATGCTGGCGCTGTTCGCCCCCCGCCGGCCCAAGGTGCTCACCTACATCTCCGACATCGTGCGCCAGCGCTGGCTGGGCGCTGCCTATGCACCACTCATGTGGAAAACCCTGCGCAGCATGGAGGCCATTGTGTACAACGCCCCCGCGTATGCCCAGGGCAGCGCCGTGCTATCCCACCCCTCGCTCCAGCCACGCCTGCGCCAGATACCGCTGGGCATCGAAGAATCCTCCTGCACCGCAGTGCCCGACCCCACCGTGTTCCAACGCCTGGCACTGCACAACAGCGAGCCCTACATCCTCTTCATCGGCGTCCTGCGCTACTACAAAGGCCTGCACACCCTGGTCCAGGCCGCCCGCGCCGTCCAGGCCCGCATCGTCATTGCAGGCTCCGGCCCCGAACACGACACCCTGCAACAACAGGTCCGGCAACTCGGCCTGCACAATGTGATCTTTGCGGGCCAGGTGACCGACGCCGAAAAGGCAGCCTTGCTCCAGCATTGCCACGCATTCGTGTTCCCCTCCCACCTGCGCTCCGAAGCCTACGGCATGTCGCTCGTCGAAGCCGCCATGCACGCCAAACCCATGGTCAGCTGCGAAATCGGCACCGGCACCTCCTTCGTCAACCTGCACGGCTCCACCGGCCTCGTCGTGCCACCCGAGGCGCCGCAAGCCCTGGCGCAAGCCCTCAACACCCTGCTGGCCGACAAACCACTCGCACAGCAGTACGGCCTGGCTGCCCGGCAGCGCTACGAGTCCCTACTGTCCGGGCCGGCGCTCGGTCAAGCCTACGCACAGCTCTACCAGGACATCCTGGAGCGCTGAAACACCGCCTTCGGCATCGAACGGCGCCCCACCGCACTGACACACACCACCCATGGGCACCCTGCGCTACCTCCTGGCCGTCCTCGTCCTGCTCAGCCACGCCGGCGTCAACCTCTCCGGGCACCACCCCGGCGTCATGGCCGTGGCCGTGTTCTATGCCATCTCGGGCTACGTCATGTCGGCCCTCATACAGCGCCACTACAGCCAGGCCGCCGCCACCCCCCGGTTCTACCTCGACCGCCTTCTGCGTATTTACCCGCAATACGGCATCTACGCACTGGCCACCGCCCTCTGGTACGGGCTCACACAGCAGCCCACCGCCTTCCTGCAGCACGCCCCCAGCCTGCAGGACGCGCTCAACAACCTGCTCATCGTCCCCCTCAACTACTACATGGTCAACGGGGCCGACCAGTTCACCCTCATCCCACCTGCGTGGTCATTGGGTGCCGAACTGCTCTTCTACCTGCTGGCCCCCTGGCTCTGGCGGCACTGGAAGGTCGCCATCGGCCTGTCCGTTGCCAGCCTCGGTGTGCAGGTGCTCGCCTGGCACGGCGTGCTGCACTCCGACTGGTGGGGCTACCGCCTGCTGCCTGGCGTACTCTGGGTCTTTGTGCTCGGCATGGCCATGCAACGCCTGCACGCCGGGCAGCAACACAAGGCAGCGTGCCTGCTGGCCCTGGCGGCACCGGCACTCTGCGGCCTGGCGCTGTGGTACCTGGGAGCCAACGGCCTGCTCGTACGGCATTACACCCTGGAAGTGGTGGTGGGCGTGGCCTTTGCCATACCTGCCATCCAGGTGTTCACCCAATGGCAGGGCAACGCCAGCTGGCGCACGCTGGACAGCCGCCTGGGCAACATCAGCTACGGCGTGTTCCTCAACCACTTCCTGCTCATGTGGCTATGGTCCTGGCAGGCCCCGCTGGGTGCCGGGCAGCTGCTCGGTCTGGTGGCATGCAGCACCCTGCTCAGCTTCTGCACATACCACTGCATAGAAAAACCGGTGTTGCGTTGGCGCCGCACTTTGCGGCAACATTAAACGCATATCCATATGCACAAACCCGCTGGAAGCAGGGGGGCGAAAACCGGGGCCATGCCGCCAGCGTTGTGCCAAAGCCACACGGCCGCACCGCTGTTACCAGGCCACTGAACCCCGTTCCAGCGGGTGCAATCCGCCAACGCACCCCCTGCACCAGGCCGTGCCGTACCGATCAGGACCGTGTGTGGCACGGTAGGGGCACGGTAGGGGCACGGGGTCTGCCCATCCCGCCCCCATCCACGCACAAATGGGTCGCTTGCGTGAAATTGCGCACATTTCCCTGTAACTGGCGCGCAAAACAGGCGTTTTTTTGCTTATTCTGGTCCTGCACGTCCAGCACCTTTCGCCATGGGCCATATCCTGCCAGCCCACACCCAGTGGGGGTGGGCCATGTCTGCAGCATCTGCCAATGTCCGGGCACCAAAAGGGTGCTGGTGCGCAACAGGGCCGGCCACAACGCCAAGGCACACGGGTGCCCAGAGGCACCTGGCGCAATGCCCGGATTTCACCCGTAAAGGCCTTGTCAAACCGTCAATGAAAGGCCCTATACTGTTGCCAAGTCCGAGCATAGGTAATGGTCTGGGCTTTTTCTTTTCATCACAAGGAGCTTCTTTAATGGCACTCTCAACCAACGCCACGACGAAAGTCACCCAGCTTTACGTCGCAATGTTTGGCCGCGCCCCCGACATGGAGGGCTTGAACTTCTGGGGAGGTGCGTTGGATGCGGGTCAATCCGTGGCCCAAGTCGCCCAAGCCATGTTTGGCACAACGCCAGCCCGGGCCTACTTTCCCGCCGGTTCCAGCAGCGAGCAAGTCGTCCAATCGTTCTATGTGAACGTGCTGGGCCGCCAGCCGGACCCCGAAGGCCTGGCCTTCTGGGTCGCCCGCCTCGACGCCCTCAAAGAAATTGGCAACCCCAACGCAGTGGGTCAGGTCGTTACCGAAATCATCAGCATCGTTGCCAACTACCAGGGCAACACGCCTGAAGGCGCTGCATCGGCACAACTGTTCGCCAACAAGATCGAAGTGGCCAACTTCTGGGCGGCAGAAAACGGCGGTGCAGACAACTCCACCAAGCCCATCGCCCTGGTCACCGCCGATCCGGCCTCCGTCAACCAGGTCAAGGCCCAGATCCTCAACGGCTTTGGCGACATCGTTGCCAACACCACCTTCACCCTGAAAGAGGCCGTGATCGAAGGCGAGCCCGAGGTGGCCGGCCAAAAGGTGGTTTACTGGGGTTACAACCCGCACAATGTGCACGACGACATCGAAGATCCCTCCGGCGTTCCTGCCGACGGCGGCGTGCCCGTTGCCGAAATGCTCAAGTTCCTGACCAGCATCACCGGTCTGGACCTGGCCGAGCTGGGCCTGATCGACGACGACGGCGTCGGCCCCTTCGACAACGTCACCAACCTGACCATCAGCAACGCGCTGAGCATGACCAACTCTGCCGAAAACGCGCAAAGCGTGGCGGGTTCGGGCAGCAATGACAGCGCGGGTGCCCAGTCTCCCTCCCTGGAGATTGAATACGCCGATGGCAGCTTCCGCGAATTCAACATCGAAGCTCAAATTGCCGAGTCCTACTTCAAGTTCCTGAACGACCTGCTCTTCGATGCAAACGGCAACAGCCGCCTGTTTGAGGTCGAAGTGGGTGGCTCCTCGGGTTCCGCAGACACCCTGCAGCCCATCAAGCTCACGCCTTCCGTCAACAACGGCGGCACCATTGAACAGGGCTACACCACCGCGGGCGACGACCTCATCGTCGCCGAACGTGTGGAACTGCTGCACCAGGCCTACATCGACGCCGGCGCCGGCCGCAACGTCCTCGAAATCGACGCCAAGGGCACCTATGCCCAGCCCACCGCCCTGCTCAACATCCAGGAAATCCGCGTCAACGACCTGCCCAACTGGTACTCCACCAACTATGGCTCGGGCGACGGCAACCTGGGCAACACCGATTTCACCGGTGCGGAAACCCCGGGCCTGACCACCGACGTCCCCTCGACGCCCTTCCCCTCGCCCACCGGCACCTACTCCGACAACACCTGGATCGACCTCAACCGCGCCATCCACCTCGACAAGCTCGTCGTCACCGATCAAGGTAGCAGCGGCGACTCCAGCAGCGGCGACCTCACCATCGTCGGCGTGCGCAACGGTGCCACCCTGCGCCTGGAAGGCGGCTTCAACAGCGGCGCCACCACCATCCAGTATGGCCAGGGCCAGACCGGCACGCTCAACGTCGAGCTGGCTGTGGGCGATGTCAATGCAGCCATCAACATCCTGCAGAACGCCTCCACCATGGTCATCGACAGCCAGGGCGTCGAAAACCACCTGCACCAGTTCTTCGCCGGCGGCTCCATCTCGCGCCTGATCGTCGAAGGCACCGGCGCCTTCGTGGTCGAACAAGACATGGGCGCTGGCTTCAACAACGAGAGTGTCCTGATCGACGCATCCGCCAACACCGGCGGCGTCAACCTCACGCTCTCCGGCTCGCAAATCGTCAACGTGGTTGGCTCGCAAGCTAACGATCGCTTCAGCATCCAGACCTACGAGGTGGAAACCAACCCCGGCAACGACGAAGTCGTCAACATTGCGGGCGGTGTGGGCAACAACTACTACGAAGTCATTGGCGCCGACCAGGTCACCATCACCAACGGTGACGGCAACAACAACTACGAAATCACGCGTGAGACGAGTGGGTCAAACGCCAACTCCGTCACCAACCTGCTGAACATCACGGCCGGCAACGGAGACAACCACTTCGAAATCGACCGCGTGGCCAAGGCCGTGCTGAAGGCCGGCGACGGTGACAACCGCATCGACGTCGAATCCTTCAACTCCTACGACTGGGTGGTGGACGACAGCTTCGAATACACCAGCAACATCACCGTCGAGGTGGGCAACGGCGTCAACAGCATCGACATCGACGCCGACGCCAACATCGGCGTGGTCAGCGTCACCGCAGGCAACGGCGGCAACGACATCAACGTGCAGGCCGCCACCATCAGCGTGACGGCTGGCACCGGCGCCGACGACATCCGCGTTGAAGGCCGTGACGTCACCGTCAACGCCGGTGGCGCAGGCAATACCATCACCGTCGTCGGCAAAGACAACGACTACACTGACGGCAGCAATAGCGCGCTGATCAAGATCAACGCCGGCAGTGATTCGGTGGTCAAGCTCGGCAGCGGCCAAGACCCGCAGTCCGCCGCCACCAACCCGCAAAACCAGAACGGTGACGACTTCCCCGGCGTCGGCGACCTGATCGCCAAGGAAGGCTCCAGCATCACCGGTACCGGCCTGACGCTGTACGTCGACACCGTCGCCGACCTGCGTGCAGCCACGCTGTCGGGCATCAGCAAGATCATCCTCGACGATGACAACGCGACCTACATCAACAGCAACCCGTCCAACACCGATGGCGACAAGGCACTGCTGACCCTGCTGGACACCCAGATGACCCAGCTGGTCACTGCTGGCGTGAGCATCAGCGTTGAAGGCAGCATCTTCAACACCAGTGCCCACATCCAGATCATCGTCACCGACGACCTGGACATCACCACCGGTGCCTGGGCCAACCTGCTGAGCAGCCTGCCGGCCAGCGTGGACTTCCAGTTCGTCATCAACGACGGCGCCACACTCAAGCTGACCGCCCAGCAACTGCACACCAAGGTGGCCGTGGGTGGGATCACCATCGCCAACGACGGCAACACCGACGAAGTGTCCGGCAAGGTGTACATCACCGGCGCTGGCACCGACTTCGATCCGTTCAACAGCCTGGATTCCGTACGTACCACCATCGACGGCCGTGCGCTGCTGGGTGGTTCGCTGGGTACCGGTGCTCTGGGTTTTGCAACAGATGCAGACACTCCTGCGGATGGCATCCAGCGCAACGAATGGGGCAACAACGTCCTGATCGATCGCACGCTGAACGGCTACAACCGTCCGGCCGATGCGCCTTCATACAGCCGTCTGACCATCAGCACCGATGAGCAAGATGGCGTGGTAGGCCCGTTCCAGACCATTGAGACCTTCCTGCGCATCGTGGGCGAGGCCGACATGGAATTCACGCCCATGAAGGGCGGTATTGATGAGTGGGGCCGTGAGATCAAAGGCGGCACCGCCATCGCTTTGGGTGTGGACAGTGCCGGCGACCCCGACACGTTCAACACCTTCATGGTCGACTTCTCCAGCGCCACTGGCGAAATCACCAACCTGACTCTGGCGCACTTCCAGAATGCCGATGCCATCTACGGCAACGGCACGGCAGCTGCTCCGGTGCGTGTCAACGTCGAAATCGATGGCGACGGCATTGTGGCCAGCGCAACCGCCGGTCTGGTGTCGCGTGACGTTCAAGAGTACGTCGTCACCGCCATCAACAGCGAAACACAGGTCGCAGCCGTCGGGACACTGAACAACGCCGTCAATGCCTTGCAAGCTGCCATAGATGCTGATGTTGTTCCAACAACAACATCTCCGATCGCATTCAACGACGTTGTGTTGACAAACCAAAGTTTCAGCCTGACAGTGGGTGGTGTCACGGTCTTGAACCTGGCATCTGCAAATACAACCGTGACCGGCGCAAATCTGGATGCGGCACTGGTCACGGTGGCCACCGCATTGAGCACTGCAGGCATCAGCTACACAGGTTCGTTTGCCAACGATAACATCGTCTTCACCCGTGCCAACGGTGCAGACTTGACGGTTGCTTTTGGTGGAACTCCGGGTGGCAACAATAACGTCACGTCCATCAATGGCACGACCCAAGCAGAAGTTGATGCCCTAGTAGTGTCAGCCTACGGTGTTCTCCGTCCTCTGCTGGACTTCGCTCCGACCTTGAACACGGCTGCAACTGTCATTGCTTACTTTGACAGTACCGAGTTCGACGTGGCCTATGCCAACGAACTGACCCAGTTGGGCCAGGCGGCACAATTCTGGACCTCGCGCGTCACCGAAGACCTGCAGACCCTGGGTCTGCGTGGCAACTACGACAAGACCGTCATCTTCGGCAACACCGAGCGTGGTGTGGACTTCCTGATGGAAGTCGCCTACGACAAGTTCGACGGCTACGCCGTGGGTACCCTGGAGGGTCGCTTTGCCCGTCCTGGCGCTGATGCAGTCGTCAACGTCGTCGGCCTGCAAGCCCTGCCCGCCGGTGAAGTGCAAAACGTGGCAGGTATCACCCTGGTCAACGCCGACACGGCCGTCATCAACGTGACCGGTGGCAACACCGTGATCGAATCGCTGTCCGGAGCCGACGTCGAGTCCTACACCTTCACCGCCGACGCCGACCTGACGGTAGAAGTCGCCTTCATCAATAGCACCACCGAAGTGGTCGATGGCACGGGCGTTGCTGGTGACTTCAACATCACCGTCACTGGCACGGTAGACCTGTCCGACGTCGACCTGCTGGGTGTCGACCAACTGGTGCTGCAAGCAAACGCCAACGTCACCCTGTCCGCCACCCAGCTCCTGGAACTGGCCGACAAGATCGTTGACGGCGGTGCCAACACCAAGCTCAACGTCGTTGAACTGTCCGACCAAGCCCTGGACCTGTCTGCCATCGATGTCGATGCCATCGGCACCGTCACCTTCGCAGACGTGGACGGCACCATCGAAGTCAACGCAGCCACCAACTTTGGCGACGCTGTGTCGGTGACCATCCTGGCCCAAACGTCCGACACCTCCGTGAAGATGACTGCCGAACAGTTCGGCACCATCACCAACGGTACCGTGCTCGTGACCGAAGCCAACGCCAACGATGCCACCCTGGTGCTCAACAGCCTGGCCAACAACAAGACCTTGAACCTCGACAACGTTGCAGCAGCTGCCGACGTCGTTCTGCAAGTGTCCGACCTGGTTGCCACCGCTGACATGGTCATCACCGAAGACAATCAGGTGCAGTCCATCAAACTGGAAGTTTCCGGTGTGGTGGATCTGAGCAAGGCCACTCTGAACGACGACATTGACGCCGTCATGATTGCTGCAGGTGCCACCCTGACGCTGACGGCTCAACAAGCCGCTGACATCGGTTTCGCCGACGCCTGGGCAGGTTTGGCGGGCGCCACGCTGAACATCGTGGGTCTGTCCGATCAAGTGCTGAACCTCGACGCCGTCGCTGCCGCAGGCATCACCATTGGCACCGTGACCATCGCCAACACCAACGGTGCGATTGCGATCAACCCTGCCACCACCTTCGGCGGTGCAGCTGAGATCATCACCCCGACCGCCGATGTGGCAGCACCCGAGTGGGGCACCGAACGCACCTCCGTCACCATGACGGTGGACCAGTTCGCCTCCAGCGGCGGTGTCATCAGCGGCGACTCGCAGGTCAACCTGACCGGCCTGTACAACAACGTTGACACCAACGGCGACTTCATCCCCGACAGCGCCAACTTCGACCTGAGCGGCATTGCCAACGCAGGCACCATCACGTTCGCAGACGACACGGTCAACGCTACTGCGGGTGTGGGTGCGGGTACCCAGCACTTCGTGACGCTGACCAGCGGCGCAAGCCTGGGTGGTTTCGAAATCGTGCTGAAAGAGGGTGACCTGATCCGCTTTGCGACAGAAGCGCAAGCTGCTGCCACCATCACGGTGTACGGTGATAACTCTCCTGTGAGCCCGACCGGCGTGCAATGGCTGTGGACCACCTTCGGCGCCGAAGTCAATACCTCCGGTTACGACAAGGACATCACCACGCTGTTCATCGACGAAGCCCTGCTCGTCAGCCAGCCGCGTGAAGAAGACCTGTGGTCAGAGCTGCCCGGTACCATCGTGGTCGAGAAGATCAACGGTTCCGTGATCCCCGAGCTGATCAAGTACGACCGCGTCAACACGTTCGAAGCCTTCACCAACATCCCGGCAGGCATCAACTACGACGACGACGCTGACTTCAGCACGCTGAGCAAGCTGACCATGAACCTGGAAGGCGAGGTCAACCTGGGCAACATCCTGCTGGGTGACACCAACAACGGCAACGGTTCGACCCCGAACATCGACGGCCGCGGTTTCTTCACCACGTTGACCATCAACTCCTACCTGGATCTGAGCAACAACCCCGAGTTGGCCGGGCAAGATCCGGATACCTCTGGTCGCGTGATCGAAACCAACACCATCGGCAACATCAGCCTCAACGCTGGTTCGCTGGATGAGCTGGTCAATGTCACCATCGGTACTGGTGATTTCATTGATGCAGTCAATGTCAACGGTGCACAGGCGACACGTGACGGTCTGGCCGTCGAAGTCGGCACCATCACCTTCGGTGCCAACACCGCCAAGTCTGCGACCCTGACCCTGACCGGTGATAACGCCATCACCATCGCTGGTGTGGATATTTCCGACAGCGACATCAGCCTGCTGGACATCAACGCAGTCGGTTACACCGGTGCAGATGCAGGTCTCACCATCGGTGGCATTGTCCCGACGGGAGGCGATGCTGGAACCAACGATCTGGGTAGCTTCGCGCACATCTATGTGGTCGATGGCTACACCGCACCGGCGGCGACAGCCTTTGGTGTCGCAGGTAACAACCTGTTGGTTGTTGCTGGTGGAAACAACGACTTCACTGTGTCACCCGACGCAGATGGTGGAACTGGCGGATATCAATTCAACCTGTCGCAAGTTCATGTCACTGCCAACGGCACGCTGACCCTGACCGCCGATCAGGTGGCTGCGATTGGTACCGCTGACGGTACAGATGCAGGTACCGCTGCAGATGCCTGGTCAGTGGCACCGGGTGTTACTGTCACGCTGAACATTGTTGGTCTGAGTACACAAGCTCTGAATCTGAATGCCATTCAAGCGGCTGGTTTCAATATCGGCACCGTCAGCATCACCGAAGGCACAACCGAGATCAACGCTGCCACCACATTCGGTGGGGCCGATCAGGTGGTGATCGAGGTGGACACGGTCTCCAGCTCGGTGGAAATGACCGCTGCGCAGTTCCAGACCATTGATGGCACCATCGAGCAGAACCTGTCTGCCGACGCCGTTGAGAACGACGACCGCGCCACAGTCATCATCGACGAGCTCGAAGGCATTGAGAACGCGACCACCGGCTTGGTCAACATCGACCTGTCCACGGTCAACACCACGGGTGCCAACACGGTTCGCATCAGCGCCAACACCACCGACTCCATCGTCACGGATGGCAATGGTGATGTTGAACTGGCCGCCTCGGCCGACCTGGGCAACTTCTCCGTTACCCTGAACGACATTGGTAATGCGGGTACCGTCGATCTGCTCTCTGGTGAAACCATCCGTTTCGCCACGGCAGTGCAAGCGGAGCGTGCAGTGATCGTGATTGGTGATGAAGCCAATAACGCAGACCAGGACACCAACGTGGTGTGGCTGTTCAACACCATCACGGGCACGGCAGAAGCCGGCAAGGTGGACACCAGCGAATACGAAGGCACCCTGGGCCGCCTGTGGGTAAACGACCAGCTGGTCGATGGCGTCAACGTCGAAGAGCTCTGGACCTCGTTGGGTTCCGGCATCATCGTTCGTGTGGTCAACACCGCCGATCTCGATGAGCTGCTGCCGACCACCGTGGGCGTGAGCCGCACGGTGGAAGTGGAAGCCTTCACCCAGCTGCCGGGTGGTCTCGTCTTCAACGACGAAGACCTGCTCGAAGGGGTGACCAGCCTCACCATCACCCTGGGTGGTGATGTGAACATGGGCAACCTCGAACTCGACAACCTGCTGGCACCGGTAGTGGCCAACCCAGGGGCAGCTGAGTTCAACACCCTGACCATCAACTCCTTCTCGGCAAGCGCGACGGGTCGTGACTACCTCTACCCAGAATCGTGGGACGCGACAAAGAACCCGGCTACCACCGGCGGCAACGTGATTGGCGATATCGGTGCCGGTGCGACCCGTGAGCAACTGCACACGGTCGTCATCAACGCTACCGATGTGGACATCACCATCGGCACCATCACCTTCGAGGAAGAGGATCTGGACGGGACTCCGGTCAACACCGCCACCCTGGAACTCAACGGTGCACAGGACGTCACGATCACCGCCATCGACACCACCGATGCCGACATCACGGCACTGGTCATCGACACGGCCGACTTCACGGGCGTGCTGGATCCGGTGATGAACATGGACAACACCGAGTCGTTCACGATTGACGGTGATAAGACAGCAGACGCGACTGTCAACCCGACCGACGGCGCTGCCGAACTGATCTTCACGGAAGTCGAAGGCAACGAACTGAGCTTCATCAACACGGCGGACTCCGCTGCCGACATCACCATGGTGATCTCGCAGATCGATTCCACCAACGATGACCGCAATGAAGACGGTGACACCACCGACGCCGGCGATGCAGCGTTCACCTTCACGGCCGGAACCGGTACCAACGACATCACCCTGGCTCAGGTCGGTGCCAACGTGCCCACACTGGCCGCAGGCAGCGACTGGGTGTTCACCTTCACAGATTCGAACACTGACAGCAGCTTGACCATCAACGAAGAGGTGGTGTTCGGTGCTGGCGACCTCACGCTGACGATGGACGATGCCGAATTGGTCATCAACGGCGAAGTCGACATGACCGCGCTGACCAGCCTGACGATCTCTGGTGCTGGCGATATCGTTCTCAACACAGCCGATGCCGTGTTGCTGGTTACCGACGAGCTGTGGCTGACCGGTGGCTTGACTGGCAAGACGTTTGTCGATGCCAACGGCGATCCGGCTGTGCTGCGCGTGACTTCGGCCCTGGCCGCCTCCCTGGGTGGCGACCTGACCCTGGTCCGTGGCTACAGCGCCTACGACATTGATCCGGGCGTGACGGTCACCCTGCGTGAAGACCAGGCCGGTGTGGCCTATGTCGATGGCGATGACGGTAACCCCGGTGTGCTTACCGGTGCCAACGTCACCGTGTTCGTGCAGGAAACCGGCTTTGGTGACCGTGACATCACGGACCTGACCGACGTCGCTGCTCTGGTGATCGAAGCCGATACCACCGACAATGATCTGGTTACACCCGGTCTGCAACTGGGCTACACCGTGACGATGACCGTGGCACAAGCCGACAGCCTGGTGGGCAACATCACCAAGAACGGCAACACCGTGACCGCTGAAGCGGGCGACAGCGGTGATGGCGATCCGGTCGACCTGACCGACCCGGCCGGTGATGGCAGCGAACCCGCTTACGACCTGTCGGAAGTGGACACGCTGTACGTCGAGGACGACGATGGCACGATCATCAACCTTGCCCAGTTCAATGCCATCGGCGGCGGCGCCAACATTGTCAAGCAGGCTGGTACCGATCCGGTCATCTTGATCGCTGCAGGCGACCTGTCGGCTGAAGACCTCACCGGCATCACCAGCATCATCATCACGGGCAACACCACGTTGACGGCTGAGCAGGTGGCTGCGATCGCTGCGGAAAATGGCACCATCACCATGGACGACCCGTTGGCGACCTACAGCCTGTCGGTCACCAATGCCGAGTTGCTGGGTGCGGACACCACACCGGCTGACGGCTTCATCGATGCCGGCACCACCATCGACATCGACCTGGCCCACGTCACGGTGGATGCGGTGACGGTTGGCTTGCTGACCACGACCATCGATCCGCTCGACGGCGTCACCCAGATCGACGGCAACTACACCGTGACTGGCGACCTCAACGGTGCAACGCTGGCTCTGGCTGGCAACGGCACGGTCACGATGGACGTCACAGTGGCCAACGGTGAAACCATCACCGGCACCACGGCAACGGTCAACATCACCGATGTGGCCAGCGCCGACGATGACTTCAACGGCGATGAAATCCACCTGGAGAACATTGCTGCAGCCATCGCCGGTACCGCTACCCTCAGCGAGCACTCTGTGCTGAACGCACTGACCAACCTGGGCAGCTTTGCTGTCGCCATTGGCGCATTCAACCTGACGGCCACTGCCGCTCAGTTGGACGGCGTCGATGTCACCGGGACAGGCAACGTTGCGGTCACCGCCTTGGGCAGTGATGCGGTGGATCTGTCGGGTGTTGTAACGACGGTCGGTACCCGCATTGCTACCTTGGTGGTGGCAGCCCCCGACACCGCCACGGATTCGGTCACACTGGATCCGACCACCGATCTTGGTGGCTTCGATATCAACTCGGGCACCACCGCCAACACGCTGACGCTGACCGCTGACCAAGCGGACGGCATCACGGTGACAGACGGCGGGGACTTGGATGATGTCGTCGTGACGGCTTTCGAGGACAACCTCGGTGCCGATCTGACGGGCCTCGTCAGTGGCGGCTACGACACGGACGTCCAGGTGGACACCACCGGGGCCAACCTGGTCATCCTGGCCGGTGCTGATCTCTCGGGGCTGAACAGCGGCTCGCAGGTCACCGTTTCGGGTACGGGTACCCTGAACGTGGCTGACGAGTCTGCGCCTGCAGCAGGTGATGGTGCCGATGTGGCTACGACTGACTTCGTGGTCAACGCTGGCGCCACACTGGTATCTGACTTTGCCAACGTCGACACCGATAGCATCATTGATCCAACGCACGTCACGGGTGCTGGTACGCTGGAAATCATCGCTGACGATGGAAAGAGCATCACGATCACGGACGAAATCCGTTATACGAATGTGATCTTCGAAGGTGCGGATGCGAATGTGACGATCACTGACTTTGAAGCGGTCAATCTGCTCAACGGCGGTTTCGTTTACACCGCAGACGTTATCGGTCGCCACACGCTGGAACTCAATGCAGCATTCGTTACCGCAGGCAACGAATACGAAGAGCTGGGCGGGGGAGCGATTGGTGCAACAACGGGTGTACTGGTTTACACCGGAAACATCGCATCGGTCGACGAGGCGGGCATTGAAGACCTGTTTGACGGTACAACCGCCAATTTGGCTTTTAATACAGCTGGCGACGATCTGTACTTGGTGGCAGACGACGGTGCCAACACCTACATCTGGCTGATCCAGGAACTGGGTGGTATGGGTGGTAATACGGAGTTCACGGAAGCTGAGGATTCCGCAACTCTGATCGCAACCCTGACCGGCGTGGCTGACGCCACCCAGCTTGATGTCGCTAACTTTGTTGGTTTCATCTGATTGACCTGAGGGGGTTTACGCCTCCTCTGTCATCCAATAGCAACCCCGTCCCCTCACAAGGGGGGCGGGGTTTTTTTATGTGCGCCCAGCATGGGCGCACACCTGCGGGTGCAAGTCCCGCTGCAAGCTGGTCACAGTGAGCAAAGTGAAGCGCAACTGCGCAAGGGCGACCGAGCGTGGGAAGGAAGCGCGGAGCGTAAATCGTGAGCCGATGAACAAGAACCGCATAGAAGGCGTTGCCGAGCAGGGCGAGTGGGCATGAAACCATGAAGCTCTTGTGACCAAGGCTTGGGTGGCGTAGATGCGGCGGTTGTGCGATGAAGGTGTGCGTTCTTACCTGGGGAGATCTCGCCTCACGCCTGAAAGGGCGACGGCATTGCTGGAGCGAGAAGTCAGCAGAGGTCATAGTAGCTGACGCCGGGGCTGATGAGGCCATAAGGCAAAAGCGAAGGACTGAACGAGAGTGAGTGACTGAGGACATGCAAAGCCACAAGGTCATGCGTCAGATGCCGGAGCAATCCGGGCGGACAGGAAGGCGGCACGGTGAAGCCGGGCCAGACACTGCCAGCGACGAAACCCGAGGAACGTTGCACGAACACCCATCCACAGGGTCGGCAAAGCCGATAGCAGGCACAGGTGGCCTGCTGCAGGCAGCGCTGACGAGACAGAACCTGCAACTGGCGTGGAAGCGGGTCAAGGCCAACAAAGGAGGCGCCGGGGTGGACGGGCTCGACATCGAGCAGACTGCCCAACGGATTCGCCAGAGTTGGCCGGACACCCGCCAAGCGCTGCTGACAGGACGCTACCGGCCCAGTCCGGTACGCAAAGTGATGATTCCCAAACCCGACGGGAGCCAGCGCGAGCTGGGCATCCCCACGGTGACAGATAGACTGATCCAGCAAGCACTGCTGCAAGTGCTGCAGCCCCTGATCGACCCCACCTTCAGCGAGCACAGCCACGGGTTTCGGCCCGGCAGACGAGCCCACGACGCGGTCAAAGCCGCACGCAAGTTCGTCCAATCGGGTAAACGCGTGGTGGTGGACGTAGACCTGGCCCAATTCTTTGACCGGGTCAACCACGACATCCTGATCGACAGGCTCAAGAAACGCACAGACGACGCTGGAGTGATCCGGCTGGTGCGTGCGTACCTGAACGCCGGGATCATGGATGGCGGGGTGGTGGTCGATCGCCACCTGGGAACACCGCAAGGCGGGCCACTGTCCCCATTGCTGGCCAACGTGCTGCTCGACGAAGTGGACAAGGCGCTGGAGGCGCGAGGTTACAGCTTCGCGCGCTACGCCGACGACTGCAACGTCTATGTGGGCAGCCAACGCGCAGGTGAACGGGTGATGGCCTACCTCAGGAAGCTGTACGCGGGTTTGAAGCTTCAGATCAACGAAGCCAAAAGCGCGGTGGCCAGCGCCTTCGGGCGCAAGTTCCTGGGGTACGCGCTATGGGTGGCCAAAGGCCGGGAAGTCAAATGTGCAGTGGCCCACAAGGCACTGGACAACTTCAAGGCCCGCATCCGACAGCTCACGCGCCGCTCGGGCGGACGCAGCATGGAGCAAGTGGTGGAGAAGCT
>JANJVG010000028.1 GCA_024710165.1 Burkholderiaceae bacterium | reverse complement strand
AACCGTGACCGGTTGGTGCATTTGCTACAACAAAAGGAGCTGCTAGCGCTTGAATACCAAGCGCTGGAGGCCAAAAAGACCCAAACTTTGCACACCCAGCGGCGCGCGCAAGAGCAGCGCCAGCTGTGGGCCGCGCTCCAGGCACTGCGGTACGAAGACCTGGACACCACCGCCGCCCAAACGCAGTTGCAGCACAAAGAGCAGCAGCTGCAGGCGCTGCTCCACCCCGACTCCGATACCGCACAGGCCCAGCAGCGCTGGGAGGCCGCGCAAACCCAGACCCGCGCGGCAGAGGCGCAACTGCGCGATCTGCAAACGGCACAGACGCAAGACGAGACCTTGCGGGCGGCGGCACAGAAGCAACACGGCGCGTACCAAGCGCGCAGCACCGACACGCTCGTCATCGACGCCGACTTTGCCGCGCAACTGGCCCGCACCGGCCACCGCCTGCCTCCGCTCGATGGCGACAACCTCGAAGCCCAGGAGCGCGACGCAGGCACTGCGGTACAAGCCAAAACCACCGAGGCCAGCAAAAAGCTGGGCACCCTGCACACCGACATCGTGCGCCAGATGGGCAAGGCCAAAGGCGATGACCGGGGCGCACTGGCCGACCATGCGCAAGAGGTGGACGCGCTGCCCCACTACCTGCAGCGCCTGCAGGTGCTGGAGGAAGAAGCCCTGCCGCACAAACGCCAGCGGTTTCAGGAATACCTCAACAACACCTCGCAGCAGGGCGTGGACACGCTGCTCAATGGCATCGCCGCACAGGTGGCCGACATAGAGGAGCGCATTGCCCAGCTCAACCACACGCTGCAGCGCGTGGACTTTCAGCCCGGCCGCTACCTGCAGCTGGAGCCCCGCGCCGTCGTCCACCAAAGTCTGCAAGAGCTGAACCGTGCCCAGGCCCAGTTGCGCACCGAAAGCCTGCGCGACGATGGCGGCCAAAGCCACTACCGCGCGTTGCGCGCCATCGTGGAGATTCTGCACACCCACGCCAGCAACCGCCGCAGCAAAGCCGCCCAGGCGCTGCTGGACGCCCGCTACCGCCTGCAGTTTGCCGTGCTGGTGCGGGACCGGGCCAGCGGCCAGATGCTGGAGCGGCGCACCGGATCGCAAGGCGGCAGCGGGGGCGAGAAGGAGATCATCGCCAGCTACGTGCTGACGGCATCGCTGAGCTACGCGCTGTGCCCCGATGGCGCCAGCCGCCCGGTGTTCGGCACCATCGTGCTGGATGAAGCGTTTTCCAAAAGCTCGCAGGCCGTGGCGGCGCGCATCATCCAGGCGCTGCGCGAGTTCGGTCTGCACGCGCTGTTCGTCACGCCCAACAAGGAAGTGCGCCTGCTGCGCAACCACACACGCAGCGCGGTGGTGGTGCACCGGCGCGGCGCGCAGGCCACGCTGGCGTCGCTGCGCTGGGAAGAGATCGACGCATTCCGCCGCAGCGCTCCCAGCACGCCAGCGGCCTCTACTGGCATAGAGGCATGAAGTCGCCCCAGGCGCTGGCCGCACGGATGGCCCAGCAATGGAACAGTGCCGACTGGCGTGAGCGCCAGCTGCTGGGAACCGCCGCAGCGTGGCCGCTGACCCTGTCCATCGGCCAGCCCGACACCGCCGTGTTCCTGAACGACGCCGCTGCGCTGCGCAGCCATTTGCAGCAATGGCGCGCCGTGGAGCAGCAGGGCCTGGGCAGTGTGCAGTGGCAGGAGCGGCGCTACCGGGGCAGCAGTGATGCCATTGCCGTGCCCACCCACTGGCAACTGACCAAGCCATCACAGTGCGTGGCGGCCATCGTTCACTTCAAGGTGCCGGGGCATGCGCAAGTCAAAAGCGACTACACCCGGCTCGGCGCCCTCATCGCTGGGGTGGAGCGCCCTGGCTTTCAGCGCCTGCTGGTGCGCCGCCTGGTGCAGTGGCGCGACACGCCCGCCGATGCCGTCATCGCCGCTGCGCACATGGCGCTGCAACTGGAGCCCGGCTGCGCCCAGGGCAAGCCCCTGCGCGCACTGGCCGTGCAGGGTAACGACAGCAAATTCTTCGAGCGCCACGCCGGTTTGCTCACCGCCCTGCTGGACGAGCGCTTCGACGGCGAGGCCAGCCGCCAGGGGCTGGTCGGCTTTCTGGGCGCGCTGCCGGAGGACGACCACTGGCTGCTCATCGCCCCGCTCGCGCAGGGCCTGCTGCCCTTTGCCCAGCAGCGCGTGCGCGCCAGCGAACTGCAGACCACGCCGCTGCCCGCCCAGCGCATCCTGCTGGTCGAAAACGAACGCTGCCTGCACCAACTGCCGCGACCTGTGCCGGACACCATCGCCGTGCTGGGCGCGGGGTTGAACCTGGGTTGGCTGGCAGCGCCCTGGCTGCGCGGGCGTAGCGTCGCTTACTGGGGCGACCTGGACACCTGGGGCCTGCACATGCTGGCCAGCGCGCGCAGCCATCTGCCGCATCTGCAGGCGCTGCTGATGGATCGCGCCACATTTGACGCCCACCAGCATTCGGCCGTGACCGAGCCAGTGCATGCAAGTGTGCCCGCCCGCCTGGCATTGCACTCCGATGAGACCCTGCTCGATGGCCATTTGCGCACCCTGGAGAAAGGGCGGCTGGAGCAGGAATTTTTGCCGCCGGACGTCGTGCAGCACGCCGTGCGCGCCTGGGCCGCGGCGGGTTAAGCCTATACCGTATCCCGCTGCTCAAACCCCGTGCCCATGGGCGCAGCTTCTGGCGGATCGGACACCGCAACACCCGCCACCCGCGCCAGGGGCGGGCCGTGGTGCGCCCAGGTAACGAGTGCCTGCACGTCGGCCGCGGGGCCGTGCATCAGCGCTTCGACACTGCCATCACTGCGGTTGCGCACCCAGCCCGCCACGCCCAGGCGGCGGGCCTCCTGGGCCATGTGGTAGCGGTAGCCCACGCCTTGCACGTGGCCGGTGATGCGCAGGTAGCGGGTGGCCGTGGACGCCGCGCTGGGCTCAGGAGCGGATGCGTCCATCACTTGATGCCTGCCATTTCCAGCCGTGCATCCACGGTGACTGACGCCTTGGTGCCGACCAGCGGGTCGAAGCGCCGGGCCATGGCCTGTTCCAGGTGGTCCAGCCGCAGGCGGCTTTGGGGGTGCGCGTCGGCAAACTGCAGGTCGCTGTCGCCCAGCGCATTGAGCTGCACCAGCGCTGAGACCAGGCCGTAGGGGTCGAGCCCGGCCCGTGCGGCCAGGGTGACGGCCTCGCGGTCGGCGGCATGCTCAGCCTCGGCGCCAACACCCAGGGTGTGCACCTGCCGCACCAGGGCCGACAGGCCTGCGGGCGTGCCCAGGCGCAGGGCGGTGCGCATGGCGTGCAGGTGGTGCCTTTGGGCAACATGGGCAATTTCGTGCGCCAGGATGCCTGCGAGTTCGGCTTCGTCGGTACAGCGGTCCACCAAGCCCCGGGTGACAAAAACATGGCCGCCGGGGGCGCTGTAGGCATTGAAGTCGGACTCGTCCACCACCACAAAGGTCCAGGGCAACTCCGGGCGGCTGGACTGCAGGCTGAGCCAGCGCCCCAACAGGTTGACATAGCGCTGCAGCTCCGGCGTGGGGTCCAGCGGCTTGCCCTGCAGCAGCAGTGCCGCCATCTGGCGACCGAGGTCGGCTTCCTGCACGTCGGTCATGCTCTCTACCGATTGCAGCAGGCGGGCCATGGCGGCGTCGCCTGCAACGCCAGCCTGTGGAAGTGCGGCTGCAACAGCCTCGGTGCTGCTGGCCGGTATGGATGGGGGCAGCGCGGGAACAGGAAGCGGCTCGACGGTGCGGGACTGAAGCGCTGCTGTGCGAGCAAAAGCCCTCGCGCTGTCTGCGCTTGCGCGCAAGCGGTCTGCATGGTTCAGCGGCTCTGCATGGGAGGCCCTGTGCCCGCCCACCGGGGAGCGCGATACATCGCCTTCACCCAGGCCACGGATGCCTACCGTGGCCGTGGCCGTGGCCGCGCTGACGGAGGAGCCGCTGCTCGCCTGGTTCCCCAGGTTGCGCAAGGCCTGCGCAGCGGTGTTTTCACGGGCAGGGGTTCCGATGTCGAACATGTGCACCCAACCGGTCGCTCCCGATTCAGAGCGCACCTGCACCCAGGCGCCTTGCCGCTGGGAGGTGCGCGTGACCGAGGCATTGGCGGCCAGTTCGGCCACGCTGGCCGCACTGTCGCCCGGGGCGGCACGCAGATGCGTGGGGCGCTTGAGCGTGGCGGCATCCTGTGCGTACGCAACGCCCATGCCCGCCAACCACAGGACCAAGACAGGCCCCCATGCACCGACACGATGGCCGTGCTTTTTCATTTTTTTGGGAGTGCACTGCGACGGTAAAAGCATGAATTCCTCCATCACACGGCATCTTGAATGCATTTATTTGTAAATGTTTCGGTAAATTTGAATCAAGGCGAAATTGTTATGGTTTTCATAAAAGCCTGCAATTCAATAGCGCTCAAAGGGAAAGGCCGCATGAAATAGTTCACACATCACGCTGAAGGCACATTTTGCGGTGGTGACGGTTTCTGCGTGGTTGTGTACATTGCGCGCTCTTTGCATTTGTTTCAACCCACTCTACTTTGATTCACATGAACCGTCGTGACCTGATTACCCTCACAGCGCTGGCCTCGGGCATCAGTGCCGTTTCCCCCGTGTGGGCCCAATTCAATTTGGGCAAGGCCTTGGAAGCTGGCCAGGATCTGGTCAAGGCAGAATCCATCACCGACGAAGAGCTCAAGAAATACTTTGACCAGGTGTCCAAGCAAATGGACGGTCAAAGCTCTGTCGCTCCGGCCAGCAATGCCTATTCCAAGCGCCTGACAAAAATGGTGACGGGCCTTCAGAATTACGACGGCCTGCGGCTGAATTTCAAGGTGTATCTCACACCCCAAATCAACGCTTTTGCCATGGCCAATGGCACTATCCGCGTGTATTCGGGCCTGATGGACCAATTCACTGACGACGAAGTGCGCTATGTAATCGGCCACGAGATTGGTCACGTGAAAAGCGGCCATTCCAAGTCGCGCATGCAGGCAGCGCTACGCACCAGCGCGCTACGCAAGGGCGTGGAGTCCAGCAACACCCGCGCGGGCGTATTGGCCAGCACCGAACTGGGCAACCTGTTCGAGAAAGTCGTCAACGCCCAGCACTCGCAATCGAACGAGCGCGAGGCCGACGACTACGCGCTCAAGTTCATGAAGGCCCGCAAGTACGCACCCCAGGCATGTGTGACCGCGCTGGAGAAACTGGCCGCCCTGTCGGGCGACAACTCCAGCAGCTTCCTGTCCACGCATCCGGCACCCAAGGACCGCGCCGACCGCATGCGCACCCAATTGGCCTGATCACTGCGCGCCGTTTTCAGCGCCGCACCAACCCGCCCGTCCTTACAAGGCCCGGCGGGTTTTTTGCTGCAGCAGGGGCAGTGCGACCCACCTCAGCCCAGCGCCCACGCCGCCACCTGGGTGTAGCACGTGATGCCCACCAGAATGTTGAGCGGAAACGTCAGCCCGAGCGAGAGGCCCACATAGAGCGACGGATTGGCCTCGGGGATGGCGTAACGCACCACGGCGGGCACGGCGATGTAGGACGCGCTGGCGGCCAGCACCATGAGCAGCACCGTGTCGCCCAACGGCAGGCCGACCGCCTGCGCCAGCAGCAGCGCCAGACCGGCATGCACGGGGGGCGCCAGCAGGCCGTAGGCGATGAGCAGGGGGGGCTGGTTGCGCAGGCCGGGCAGGTTGCGTGCGGCGCTCAGGCCCATGTCGAGCAGAAAGAAGGCCAGCATGCCCTTGAACAGATCGCCGGCAAAGGGCTGCATGGCCTGCTGGCCTGCCTCGCCCGTGAGCAGACCCACGGCCATGGCGCCAAGCAGCAGCAACTGGGCGCCGTCGGTGAAGGATTCGTGCAGCACCTTGGAGAGCGAGAACCCCGGCCCCCCCTGCCCGCCACCCAGCGCCAGCGTGCCACCGCCTGCGATCCGCACGGCGACGGGCGCGGCGGCCTGGCTGCGACGCAGGGCGTTGGCCATGAGCACGGCCAGGATGATGGCGGGTGACTCCATCAGGGCCATGGCAGCGGCCATGTGGCCGCCGTAGGCGATGCCCTGGGCATCGAGGTAGGCCGTGGCCGTGATGAAGGTGACGGCGCTGACCGAGCCATAGGTGGCGGCCACGGCTGCGGCGTCGAAGCGGGGAATGAAGCGGCTTAACAGCAGGTAGCTGGCGATGGGCACCACCACGGCCAACGCCACCGCCAGCCCCAGGCCCGTGGCCACCTGCGCCGTGAGGCCCGACTGCGCCAGCGCAAAGCCCCCCTTGAGGCCCAGCGCCATCAGCAGGTACAGCGACAGGAAGCGCGAAATGGGCGCGGGAATTTCGAGATTGGATTTGATGAGTCCGGCAAAGACGCCGAAAACGAAGAACAGGATGGCGGGGTCGATCAGGGTGTGCATGGCAGGGCTTTCACAGACTGAGCGCGACTGTAGGGACCCAAATGAATAAAGTAAAATCGATATTTAAATAGATAACAATAGATTTTTATCTATGCATATCACCTTCCGTCAGATGCGCCTGTTCCTGGCGCTGGCCGATACGGGCAGCGTCAGCGGCGCGGCGCGGGCCCTGCATGTGACGCAGCCCACCGCGTCCATGCAGTTGCGCGAAGTGACCGAGGCCGTGGGCCTGCCGCTGTACGAGGTGATCGGGCGGCGCGTGCACCTCACCGATGCCGGGCGCGACCTGGCCGCCACGGCACGCGCCATCGTCGATGCGTGGGAGAACTTCGGCCAGCGGGTCAACGCCATGCACGGGCTCACGCGCGGGCGCCTGCGCGTGGCCGTGGTCAGCACGGCCAAGTACTTTGTGCCGCGCCTGCTGGGCAGCTTTTGCGCGCAGTACCCGGACATCGAGATCGCGCTGGAGGTGCTCAACCGCGACGGCGTGGTGCAGCGCCTGCGCGAAAACCTGGACGACCTCTACGTGATGTCCATGCCCCCGGCGGATCTGGACCTGGAGGACCATGTCTTTCTCTCCAACCCGCTGGTGCTCGTCGCCTGGCAGGGCCATCGCCTCGCCAAGCGCCGCCGCATTGCCCTGGCGGACCTGGCCCACGAGCGCTTCGTGCTGCGCGAGCGCGGCTCCGGTACCCGGCTGGCCACGGACCGCTTCTTTGCGGCCCAGGGCTTCGAGGCGCCGACGCGGCTGGAGTTGGGGAGCAACGAGGCCATCAAGGAGGCCGTGGCGGGCCGCCTGGGGCTGGCCGTGCTGTCCAGGCACGCCCTGCGCGACAGCGAGCTGGAAGCCGACCTGTGCGTGTTGCCGGTGCAGGGCATGCCCATTCCCTCGCAATGGCATGTGGTGCACCCGCGCGCCAAGCAGCTCTCGCCGATTGCGCAGGTCTTTCGCGCCCACCTGCTGGGCGCGGCGGGCCAGGCATCGGGCCAGACTGTGCACGGCGCCATGCCGCTACAGTCGGCGCCATGACCGACACCACGCCTCCCGAAGACCGCATGCAGGCCCTGGCCCGGGCGCTGCAGCAGTTCGCCGACGCGCGCGAATGGGGTCCGTTCCATTCGCCCAAGAACCTGGCCTCGGCGCTGGTCGTCGAGGCCGGCGAGCTGCTGGAGCATTTCCAGTGGCTCACCGAGGACCAGAGTCGCCAGCTCGCACCCGGTGCGAAGCAGGCCGTGGCGCACGAAATGGCCGACGTGCTGCTCTACCTGGTGCAGCTCTCCACCGTGCTGGGCATCGACCTGCTGGACGCAGCGCACGCCAAGATGGCCCTGAACGCGCAGAAGTACCCCGCACTGCCCCCGGGAAGTTGACCCCCCTGGGGTGGCGTCCGAGGTGCCAGGCGACGGGCACACGCGCATGCTTCGGCTACGGGAATGCGCCGGGCCCGCAACCGGCCGATGGCGGAGTGCGCCGCAGAGGCCGAAGGTTTTCAAAACTAAAAACGTAGAAAGACTAGGTTCACGCCGCCGGGGCCGCAAACAGCTTGCTGCGTGCCGCTGCCGTGATGGCCGCCACGGCCGGGTGCGTGATGCGGCGCTCCACCGAGATGGCATAGAACTCCTCGGCCAGGTCGCCCGGTGTTCCCAGGCACTGCACCCGGTGCTGCTGCGCAATTTCGTCGGCCAGCACGGAAGGTGCGGCGAACACGCCCTGGCCCTCGCGGCCAAAGGCCTTGAGCAGTGCGCTGTCGTCAAACTCGGCCGCTACCAGCGGTGCCAGAGCATGCTGGCGCAGCCAGGCATCGAGCCTGGGGCGCAATGCCGTCTGCGCGCTGGGCAGCAGCAGCGGCATGTCGGCAAGGCAGGCCGGAAAGGCGCTGCGCGCGCGCCGCAGCGTCCAGCCCGTGGCCTGTAGCAGCCGGGGCGCCGCAAAAAAGGCCACGCCCGTGCGCCCCAGCAGGTGGGTGTAAACGCGCACGCTCAGGCTGACAGGCGCGGGCACGTCAGACACCACCAGGTCCAGCCGGTGTACCGCCAGCTCGCCCAGCAGGCCGGTCAGCCCGCCTTCGTGGCAGACGAGCCGGGGTGGCTCGGGCAAGGCCATGGCGGGCTCCAGCACATGAAAGGCCACGGCCTTGGGAACAGAGTCGGCAATGCCCACCCGCAGCACCGCCGTGCGGCGCGCATCGCGCCCTGTGGCCAAGGCCTCCTGCATGGAAGCGCCCAGGGCAAAGATGTCGTCGGCATAGCGCATCACCAGCCGGCCCGCGTCGGTGGGCTCAACGCCGCGCCCCACCTTGCGCAGCAGGGGCTGGCCGATGCGCTCTTCCAGCTGCTTGATCTGGCCGCTGAGTGTTTGCGGCGTGAGGTGCAGTTGCTCACTGGCGCGCACGATGCCGCCCGCGCGCAGCACGGTCCAGAAATAGTGCAGGTGCTTGTAGTTCATGCGCCTCCCGGGAAGTGGGTTTGAAAAAATCCGCAAAACCAACATTTCGTATATCACGAAGCATTGTCACTATTTTCTGATTTTTATCTGATGGTTTGAAATCTACAGTACCTCCATCGCAGTTCAAACCCCAGGAGATCACACCCCATGAAATGCCCGCACTGCCCCGGATCCGCGCTGGTCATCACCGAGCGCAGCAACATCGAGATCGACTACTGCCCCCAGTGCCGAGGCGTCTGGCTTGACCGCGGCGAGCTCGACAAACTGGTCGAGCGATCGCACCACGAATACGCCCCCGCCCACGGCAACAACGGATTCGAACGACCCCCTGCCGGCAAGCGGCGCAAGTCCTCGTGGCTTGGCGAGCTGTTTGACTGATGGTTTGCCTTTTTCCCACTGCAACTTGATTCAACCGGAGACCCCCCATGCGCAACTACCCCCGCAACAGCCCCGAAGCCGCCGCCCGTATCGTGGCGCTCATCATGGTGGCCGATGGCCACGTCAGCCGCAGCGAGATCACTACCCTGGACCGGCTGCACGCGAGCACCCGGCTCGGCCTGGCCCCCGCCGACACCGCGCGGGTGCTGCGCGGGCTCACCGAAGACCTGATGTGCAGCGCCTTTGCACCCTGGGGCAGCTCGTGCCACATCAGCGAAGAACTTCTGCTGGCCCTGCTGGACGAGGTGGACGACCCCGAACTGCGCGCCACCACCCTCGCGCTGTGCATGGAAGTGGCGCATGCCGATGCACACCTCTCGGGTGCCGAAGAAAGCCTGCTGGCCATGGCGGCCATGCACTGGGGGTTTCAGTCGCACACCGCAGCGTCTGTGCGATGGGTGGCTGCGCCGGTGAGGTAATTCTTGCCATCGGCAGCAGGTGATTCCAGTCGGTGACAGCTTGTCACCGACTCACTGCCTTACTTGCTCAAACGCTCTTTGGGCTTGTTCCAGTATTTGCGCGCCGTCTGGCTGTCGGGCTGCTGCGCCAGCACCTGCACCACGTCAATGACGGAAAACCACCAGGTTTTGGTCGCTTCATCGAACACACGGCGGATGAGGTGGCCGTCGAACTCGGTGGGCAGACTTTTGGAAAAAGGATTCGAAGCAGAACGCTCGGACGATGGAGTTTGCTGTACCCAGGACACCAAATATACTGTGCGAATTAACAGTATTCACAAGCCCATGCAGAACCAACATGCGACATGGTGGGCCCGGTGTACGCAGTTCATTTGCTATCTAATTTGCAGCTATTAGCGCTTATCCAGTAATCGCTGTAGCCCATTTTTGCTTCTATTTTTTCTTGGCATATCCCCTGTGCCACACTCCCACCCCTATGTCATCCACAGAATGGGCCCAGGCGGGCCTGCAGGCGTTTGATGCGGTGGTGCAGTCCACCGAGGGCTTCCGTGGCCGCGCGGGGCAGCGCGGCATGGCCGAGCAGGTGGCGCGCACCTTCAGCCAGGCGCAACTGGGCAAAGCGGACGAGGAAGAGGGCGAGCCACAACGCGCCATTGCCGTCATCCAGGCGGGCACGGGCGTGGGCAAGTCGCTGGCCTATTGCGCACCGGCCATTGCCATTGCGCTGGCGCGCGGCACGCGCGTGCTGATCTCCACCGCCACCGTGGCACTGCAAGAGCAATTGGTGAACAAGGACTTGCCCCGGCTTGCCGCGCAGATGGAGCAGCCCTTCAGGTTCGTGCTGGCCAAGGGGCGTGGGCGCTATGTGTGCAAGCTCAAGCTCGAGCGCCTGGCAGGCACCGGCGAGGCGCACGCCGAGGACGATGACGACCTGTTCCCCGAAGAAGCCGCTGCCGCGCGCCCCAGGCGCTCGCACCAAGAAACAGAAGCGCGCATGCAGTTCTACGCCAGCATGGCGCAGACCCTGGCCCAGGGCGCCTGGGACGGCGACCGCGACAGCCTGGACACCCCGCCCGAGCCCGAGGCCTGGAGCCCCGTGGCGGCCGAGGGCAGCTCGTGCACCGGGCGGCACTGCCCGGCCTTCAGCCAGTGCGTCTACTACGACCAGCGCAAAGCGCTGGTGGGCGCGCAGGTGATTGTGGCCAACCACGACCTGCTGCTGTCGTCCTTGGGTGCGCGCGTGCTGCCCGAGCTGGACAACTGCCTGCTGGTGCTCGACGAGGCGCACCACCTGCCCGCCACGGCGCTGCAGCAATTCGCCTGCAGCGCGGACCTGAGCCGCCTCACCTGGATCGACCGGCTCTCCAGCCGCGCCCTGCGCATCGGCACGCTGGTGGAGGTGACCGAGGTGGCCGACATTCCGCGCCACGCCAGCCAGTTGCGCCAGCACCTGCAAGACCTGGCCCGGCTGGTAATGGACCTGTATGGCGAGGCGCTCAAGGGCCAGAACAGCGCCTGGGGCCCGGCGCGCATGCGCGTGCCACGCGGTGTGCTGCCCGACGCGCTGCACGAGCCGCTGGGCCAGCTGGCGCACCACGCGGAGGGCTTTCTGGAATGCCTGCGCGCCATTTCCAAGGCGCTACGCGCCGAGATGCGCGACAAGCCCGACGAGTCGCGCCGCCTGTCGCAGCTCTATGCACAAATCGGCACGCTGGCGCCCCGGCTCGAAGAGGTGCACGCCACCGCGCAGCTGCTGCTGCAGGAGGCGCCTGAAGGCCATGTGCAGGCCTTCGTGCCCAACGCAAAATGGTTCACGCTGGAGACCGACGGCGACTTCATCGTGGTCAAGGCGCACGCCAGCCCCATCCTGCCGGGCAGCACGCTGCGCAGCCACCTGTGGAGCAGCGTGCGCGGCGCCGTGCTGACCTCGGCCACGCTCACCAGCTGCGGGCAGTTCGACTTCTTCCTGCGCGAGTCGGGCCTGCATGGTGATGACGCCGCCACCACGCTCGAAGTGCCCAGCCCGTTCAACTACGCCGCCCAGGGCACCTTGATCGCCGCCGAAACACAGGCCGACCCGAAGAACGCCGCGCAGTTCACCACCGAAATGGTCGATGCCCTGCTGCACGACCTGGCGCGCGTGGAGTACGGCGCGCTGGTGCTGTTCACCTCGCGCGAGCAAATGCGCCAGGCAGTGGACGCGCTGGCCACCGTGATGCGCCCGCTGGTGCTGGTGCAGAACCAGCTGCCGCGCACGCAGTTGCTGACGCGCCACCGCGAGCGCGTCGCAGCGGGCGAGCCCTCCATCATCTTCGGCATGCAGTCCTTCGGTGAGGGGCTGGATCTGCCCGGGCGGCTGTGCGAATCGGTGTTCATCACCAAACTGCCCTTCGCCCCGCCCGACGACCCCGTGGGCGAAGCCCGCGCCGAATGGCTGCGCGCCGTGGGGCGCGACCCGTTCAGCGAGCTGGTGGTGCCGGCCACCGCCATCCGCCTGGCGCAGTGGGCGGGCCGCGCCATCCGCACCGAGGAAGACCAGGCGCATGTGTACTGCTACGACAAGCGCCTCACGCGCACCGCCTACGGCCAGCGCCTGCTCAAGGGCCTGCCGCCGTTCACGCTGGAGCGGCGCGGGGCGCGCGGACAATAGCGGACCTGCACCACAACAACACAGCGGAGGAAATCCCCATGCCCCACACCGTGCCCGCCTGTCCGCAATGCGGCCAGGAGAACACCTACCCCGACGGCGAAAACTACATCTGCCCCGACTGCGGGCACGAGTGGCCGCAGTCCGCCGCCCTGGCAGAGGATGACACCGCCAGCGACGGCGTGGTGCGCGACGCCAACGGCAACCCGCTTCAGGACGGCGACGCCGTGATCCTGGTAAAGGACCTCAAGGTCAAGGGCTCGTCGTCCACACTGAAGAAGGGCACCAAGATCAAGAGCATCCGCCTGGTGGACGGTGCCGACGGCCACAACGTGGACTGCAAGACCGACCTGGGCAGCATGCTGCTCAAGTCCGAGTTTCTCAAGAAGGCCTGATGGCCAAAATCCGGGGGGTGCCCGTATCATTGCGCCATGCACATCGCTTCGGACCAACAATCACGCATCGCAGACATCTGCCAGCGCTACCATGTGCGCCGCCTGCAGATGTTTGGCTCTGCGGCTGTTGGGCATGAGCGACCGGACAGCGATGTGGATCTGTTGGTAGAGTTTGTCCCAGGGGAAGCCCCCAGCGGTTTCGCCTTGGTGGACATGCAGGACGAACTCTCTGCCGCCTTCAACGGCCGCAAGATTGATCTGGCGTTCCCGTCGGTGCTGGAAAACCCCTACCGCCGCCGTGCCATAGAGCCCCAGTTGCGCCCCTTGTTCCAGTGACCATGGACCGCACGCCCGCGCATATGGCCAACATGCTGCGGTTCACCCAGGAACTGCGCTCGCTGGCCAAAGGGCACACCCTTGAAAGCTTCACGTCCAACCGGGTGCTATGCCTGGCCGTGGAAAAGCTGTTCATCAACCTCGGGGAAGCGGCCTATCGCGTGGACAGCAAATCCGTCGGCCAATGGCCTGACATTCCGTAGCGGCGCGTGATCGGCCTGCGCAACATTCTGGCCCATGGCTACGAGCAGGTGGCACACGAAATTCTGCTCAAGACCATCACAGACGACCTGCCGACACTGGAACGTGCCATCACCCAAGCCCTGGAATGCACCGAACCGCAAGGTGGGCAATATTTGCTATTTTTTATATAGCTGTTAGAGCACAACCAGTAAGCGTTTAAGCCGTTTTTGATTCATGCCCGCGCCCATCGCCGTCATCGACTTCGAGACCACCGGCAGCACGCCCGCCCAGGGCGCGCGCGCCACCGAGGTGGCCATCGTGTTGGTGGAGGGCGGGCAGGTGGTGGGGCAGTTCCAGAGCCTGATGAATGCCGGGGTGCGCATTCCGCCGTTCATCACGCAGCTCACCGGCATCACCAATGCCATGGTGGCCGATGCGCCGCCTGCGGCCGAGGTCATGGCGCAGGCGCGGCAGTTTGTGGGCGATGTGCCGCTGGTAGCGCACAACGCGCCGTTCGACCGGGGCTTCTGGCAGGCCGAATTGGCGCGTGCCGGTTGCGAAGCGCCGCAGCCCTTTGCCTGCACGGTGCGGCTTTCGCGCCGCCTGTACCCCGAGGCGCCCAACCACCAGCTCGGCACGCTGGCGCGCTTTCACCAGTTGCCCAGCGCGGGCCGCGCACACCGGGCGCTGGCCGATGCGCAGGTGACGGCGGCACTGCTGCTTCGCATGCAGCACGATTTGGCGGAGCGCTGGGGCGTGACCGATACAGGGCACGATTTTCTGATGGCGTTGCAAGCCTGCGCCAAGGCCAAACTGCCCACCTTTTTGCAAAAGCACGGTGCGGCCTTGCTGCCGCAGCCCACCCGTCAGGCTGCACGCTGGTAGACCAGTAGCCGCCCCTTGTACAGCGGGGCGGTGGCCGTGGCGGCAGTGTCAAGCCGCTGCTGGGTCAGGCCGAAGCCGCTGTCGGCCATCAGGCGCGTGAACACTGGCCGGTTGCCGCGGTCGGGGTCCACGATCCACACCTCGGCGGCGGCCTTGGCGTGGCGGCCAATGAACCCGGCCAGCGCCACGCTGGCGTCGCGGTCGTACAGCAGGTCGCTGCCGATGAGCAGGTCGTAGCGCTCGCGCACGGTGGTCGAGTGCGCGGTGGCGGCTGTGGCGGCGGCGGGCTGCGGGGCGTCCCAGGCGCCGTGCCGGTATTTCATGGGGGCCAGGTGGTTCAGGTGCAGGTTGTTGCGCAGAAAGCGCGACGCGAGCGGATGGCAGTCGCTGGCCGTCATGTCCATGCCCCGGCGGTGGCCCACCAGGCTGGGCAGGGCCAGGCCGCAGCCGATCTCCAACACACGCTCGCCCGCGTGCACGGGCCGATGTGCCATGCGCGCCGCCAGTTGCGCGCCCGACGGCCAGAGCAGGCCGAACAGCGGCCAGGTGGCCGACGAGATGCCAAGGCTCAGTGCCAGGCCCAGAGGGTCAGCAAACTGCTGGCGGTCGAGCAGCGAGCGGATGTGCAGCGCCTCAACACCGGCCACGGCGATGCGCTCTTGCTTGGTTTCATAGCCGGGCATCGTCGGGGGGCGCGAAGTCTGCTTGAGTGACTTCGGGAAGGGTGCAGGTAGGGTGGGCATTATGCGCCGTACCCCTGCGCGCAGACTGGATGGTGTTCCCCGGGGGCTGCAGACTTTCATCAACGGCTGATAATGTGCTGCGTTCTTCTTCAAAACAGGCTTTTGCACATGTCGCTGCTGATTGTCGGACTGGTTCTTTTTCTGGGCGTGCACTCGGTGCGCATCGTGGCCGATGGCTGGCGTTCGCAGATGCTGGTCCGCCTGGGAGAGGGCACCTGGAAGGGTCTGTATTCGGTGGTGTCGCTGGTGGGCCTGGTGCTGGTGGTGTGGGGCTATGGCCTGGCGCGCCAGGAGCCTGTGGTTCTGTGGAACCCGCCCGTGGCCATGCGCCATGCGGCCTCGTTGGTGACACTGGTGGCTTTCATCCTGTTGGCGGCCGCTTACGTGCCGCGCAACGCACTCAAGGCCAAACTGCACCACCCCATGGTGCTGGGCGTGAAGGCGTGGGCGCTGGCGCACCTGATTTCCAACGGAAATCTGGCCGATGTGCTGCTGTTTGGTGCGTTTTTGCTGTGGGCGGTGCTGGATTTTCGTGCGGCGCGCCAGCGCGACCGCGCGCTCGGCACCAGCTACCCCAGCGGCACGCTGGCGGGCACGGGCATTGCTGTGGTGTTGGGGCTGGTGGCCTGGGCGGCTTTTGCCTTCTGGGCCCATGCGCTGCTCATCGGCATTTCGCCCATGGGGCGTTAATTTTCGAAGGAGGTTCCCATGCGAGGCAACGTAGCAGCCATCGTGCTGATCCTGGCTGGCAGCTTCATGCTGCTGACGAACCTGGGGGTGATTGACATCAGCCTGCGCGAGTTGTTGCGCACCTGGTGGCCGCTCATCCTTGTCGTGGTGGGTGTCGGCCTGTTCCTGACGCCCGAGCGCATCAAAAAGTAGCCACTGGTTTTTGCTTCTGCTATATTATTTATAGCTGATAACGCATATCAGGCAAGCGGTGAAGCCACTTTTTATTCAAATTTTCAGTTCCTGGCCGTTGGTGCGGACTTTGTCTTTGCGGCTGCCGCGCTGCGGGTGGGGCGCTGCCCTGGCGTGCGCGTTGCTGCTGGCGGGCTGCAGCACCACGCCGCCCTCGGGTGGTTCGGCACGCCCGGTGGCCTCCCGGCTGTCAGACGAGCAGGCCCATGACATTGCCATCCATGCGCTCGGGCTGGTGGGCACGCCCTACCGCTACGGCGGCAACACCCCCGAAAGCGGCTTTGACTGCAGCGGCCTGATTGGCTATGTGTACCGCCACCGCGTGGGTACGGCGCCGCCACGCACGGTGGCGCAGCTGAGCGGCTGGGGCCAGCCTATCGACACCAGCGCGCTGCGCACCGGCGATCTGGTGGTGTTTGGCTCGGGGCGCGCGCCATCGCACGCAGGTATTTACGTGGGGGAGGGGCGCTTTGTACATGCGCCATCGACCGGCGGCACGGTGCGCATGGACCATTTGCAGTCGCGCCACTGGGCGCGCCAGAACCCGGCTTTCCGTCGACCCTGACCTTGCTGCGACACGGCCTGGCCGGTCAATCGGGCGACAATCGGGGCATCATGACCCATGCCCACCGCTCTGCCGCCGCGCTCTCCACGCACGACACCACCCGCATTGACGACACCCGCATCAAGGCCGTGCGTCCCCTGATCACCCCCGCGCTGCTGCAAGAGTGGCTGCCCGCACCCGACGCCGCCCAGGCACTGGTGGAGGAGAGCCGCGCCGCCCTCTCGCGCGTGCTGCACGGCCAGGACGACCGGCTCATCGTGGTGGTGGGGCCGTGCTCCATCCACGATCATGGCCAGGCCATGGAGTACGCCCGCCAGCTCAAGGCGCAGGCCGACGCGCTGCAAGACGATCTGCTCATCGTGATGCGCGTGTATTTTGAAAAGCCGCGCACCACCGTGGGCTGGAAGGGCTATATCAACGACCCGCACCTGGACGGCAGCTTTGCCATCAACGAGGGGCTGGAGATGGCACGCGAGCTGCTGCTCGACGTGCTGGCGCTGGGCCTGCCCGTGGGTACTGAATTCCTCGACCTGCTTTCGCCGCAGTTCATCAGCGACCTGGTGAGCTGGGGCGCCATTGGCGCGCGCACCACCGAGAGCCAGAGCCACCGCCAGCTCGCCAGCGGGCTGAGCTGCCCCGTCGGCTTCAAGAACGGCACCGACGGCGGCGTGAAGGTGGCCAGCGACGCCATCCAGGCCGCGCAGGCCGCGCACGCCTTCATGGGCATGACCAAGATGGGCCAGGCCGCGATTTTCGAGACGCGCGGCAACCAGGACTGCCACGTCATCCTGCGCGGCGGCAAGCAGCCCAACTACGGCGCCGCCGATGTGGATGCCACCTGTGCGGTGCTGAAAGCCGCCGGCCTGCGCGAGCAGGTGATGATTGACGTGAGCCATGCCAACAGCAGCAAGCAGCACCAGCGCCAGATCGAGGTGGCCCAGGACGTAGCCAGGCAGGTTGCCGGGGGCGATGCGCGCATCACCGGGCTGATGATCGAAAGCCACCTGAACGAGGGCCGCCAGGACATCGTGCCCGGCCAGCCACTGGCGCACGGCGTGTCGGTGACGGACGCCTGTATCAGCCTGGCGCAAACCGTGCCCGTGCTCGAAACCCTGGCCGCCGCCGTGCGCCAGCGCCGCGCGCGGGTCTGAGCGCCTGGCGCCGGCAGCGTCTTGGGGCAAACCACGCTGGCAGCGCCCGGACCAAGGGTGTAGGATTTCCGGGTTACGACACCCATAGGCCCGAGGGCCTCCACGCAGCTTACCCACCACAGACCGATGCACATCCGGCGGTTTCTTCTGTTGCGGCGCAGCTGTTCTTGCCAACCGACCCTGGTGGGTGGGTAACCATGCAAGCCCTGTCCAGCCCGTCAGAACAGATGCGGTTGCAGGCGCTGCATGCGCGCGCCATCCTCGACACTCCGCCTGAAGAGGCCTTTGACCAGCTGGTGCAGCTGGCGGCGCTCATTTTTGGTGTGCCCATGGCGGTGGTCAACCTGGTGGACGCGCAGCGCCAGTGGTTCAAGGCCCACATCGGCATGCCCATGGGCGAGACCGAACGCTCGGTCTCGCTGTGCGCCCACTGGCTCGATGGCCGGCGCAGCCCGGTGATGGTGCCCGATGCCCGGCAACACCCGCTGTTTGCCGCCAGTCCGCTGGTGCAGGGTCCGCCCCATATCCGGTTTTATGCCTGTGCGCCGCTGGTCACTGCGGATGGCTTGAGCCTGGGCACGCTGGCGGTGATGGATACGCAGCCCCGCACACCCGAGCCCGGCCAGTTGCAAGCCCTGCAGATGCTGGCGCGCCAGACCATGGACCAGATCGAACTGCGCCACCAGCAAACGCATCTGGCCCGCCTGGCGCTAGAGCACGAGCGCATTCAGGCGCAGCTGCAGCAGCAGGCCGCCACCCTGCGCCGCAGCGAGGAGCGCTTTGAGCAGATCTCGCGTGCCACCACCGATACCGTGTGGGACTGGGACGTGCAGACCAACGCCCTGTGGTGGGGTGGCACCTTCCGCGAGATGCTGCGCATGCCCCCGCAGGCCGACATCCCGAACCCCGAAGCCTTTGTCGAACGCCTGCACCCCGAGGACCGCAAACGCGTCGTCAAATCCATGCTGCAGGCCAGTCAGGGCAAAGAAAGCACCTGGCAATCCGAATACCGGATGCGGCGCGACGATGGCCAGTACCTCTGGATTCACGACCGCGGTTTTGTCATTCGCGACCCTGCCGGCAAAGCACTGCGCATGGTGGGTGGCATGACCGACATCAGCGAGCGCAAGCAGGCCGAGATCGAAGCACACCAGGAGGCGCAGATCCATGCCGAACTGGTACACGTGCAGCAGCGCATCTCATCGCTGTCGATGACGATGGACGAGGTCCTCACCCTGGTGGCACAGACGGCGCTGCGGGCAGGCGATGCCACAGGTTCCATGGTGGAGATGCTCGACGGCGACCGGCTGGTCTCCCAGGCTTCAGCAGGCAATCGGGTGCGCCCCGCAGGCGCTGCACTGCCCCTGCAGGACAGCCTGCTCTGGTCCGATCTGCGTGAAGGCCGCACCGTGCTGTGCAACGACACACAGGGCCAGGGTCTGGAGTTGGGCAGCAATTACCAGCGCGAGGGCGTGCGCGCCGTGCTGGCCGTTCCGCTGCGTGTGGAAGGCACAGTGGTGGGCGCCATCAAGCTCATGTCCGAGCGCACAGGCGTTTTTGATCAGCGCACCCTTGCACACCTGCAAATCCTGGCCGAATCGCTCGGTGCCATGGTGCAATTGCGCCAGGTGGCCGCACGCCTGCGGGCCTCCGAGCAGCAATACAAACTCCTGTTCGACGCCCATCCGCAGCCGATGTGGGTGTATGCCCACGACGACAGCCTGCGTTTTATGGCCGTCAACCAGGCCACGCAGGAGCTCTATGGCTACAGCGAACAAGAGCTGTTGCAGATGAGCGTCTTTGATCTGTGGCTGCCCCATGATCGCGATCGGCTGCGCGGGGAAATCCTGGCCATTGCACAAGAGGCCCGGCGGGACAACGTGATGGGCCGCCACCGGCGCAAGGATGGCACGGTGATGGACATGGAAATGTCCTCACGCAGCATCGTCTTCAATGGCGTGCAGGCGCGCCAGGTCATGGCCACGAACGTGACCGAGCGGCTGCGCACCCAGCACGAACTGGCCCGCCTGGCCCGGGCGCGCCACATGCTCAGCAGCTGCAACGAAACCCTGGTGCGAGCCACCAGCGAAGCCAGCTTGCTGCAGGCCGTGTGCCGCATCGTGGTGGAAATCGGCGGTTACCGCCTGGCCTGGGTGGGCTTTGCCAACGACAATGCCGGCAAAACCATTTCGGTGGCCGCCCATGCAGGAACCCACCGCGACTATGTCGACACCCTGCGCCTGTCCTGGTCGGACACCGAACCCGAAGGTCAGGGCCCTGCAGGCACCACCATCCGTTCGGGCCAGCCCGTGATCGTGCGCGATGTGCGCACCGATCCCGCCTATGCCGGGCTTTCCGGGCGCATGCAAAGCCATCATTTCCATGGCGTGATCAGCTTGCCGCTGAAAGCTGCCGGGAACACCTTCGGCCTGCTCTACCTTTACGCGCCCGAGGTGCTGCACATCGGCCCCGAAGAAAGCGAGTTGCTGCAGGAGCTGGCCGGCGACCTGGCTTTCGGCATCATGAGCCTGCGCGCCCGCAAGGAGCAGCAGCAACTGCAAGCCTCGGTGCTCAAAATGGCGGCGGCCGTTTCAGCCGCCACCGGCACCGCTTTTTTTGTACAGCTGGCGCGCAACATGGCCGAGGCACTGGGCGCCCAGGTGGGCGCAGTGGCCCGCCTGCTGCCTGCCCAGCCGGGTCACGGGCCACGCGCCGTATCGCTGGCCGTGGTGATGAACGGCCAGCTGCTGCCCAACATCGAATACGACCTGGCGCCCACGCCCAGCCTGCAGCTGCTGACGCAGCGCCAGTATGTGGTCACCCACGATCTGGCACTGCGCTACCCGCATTCGCCTGTGGTGGGCCACGCGCAGGCCCAGGGCTATGCCGGCCAGCAGCTGTGCAACAGCACGGGCGAACCCACCGGGCTGATTTTCGTGCTGTTTCGCCAGCCACTGAAAAACGTCGAGTTCGTTTCCACCACACTGCAGATTTTTGCCACCCGCGCTTCGGCAGAAATCGAACGCCAGGTGACCGATGCGCGCATCCGCCACCAGGCATCGCTGCTGGACAAGGCGCAGGACGCCATTGTGGTGCGCGACCTGCAGCGGCGCGTGACCTACTGGAACCGGAGTGCCGAACGCGTCTATGGCTGGACGCAGCAGCAGGCGCTGGGCCAGCCTATCGATGGACTGCTCTACCCCGACACCACCAGCTTCGAGCGCGCCACCGAAGCGGTGCTGGCCCACGGCGAGTGGGCCGGCGAGATCGTGCAGCACCACCAGGGCGGCCAGGCCATCGACATGGAAGGACGCTGGACGCTGGTGCGTGACGAGGCCGGACAGCCCGAATCGATTCTGGAAATCAACACCGACATCCGTCAGCGCAAGGCCACCGACCGCGAAATCCAGCGCCTGGCTTTCTACGACACCCTCACCGGCCTTCCCAACCGCATGCTGCTGCTGGACCGGATGCAGCATGCACTGGACCATGCCGAACGCCAGCACCAGGGTGGTGCGCTGCTGTTCATCGATCTGGACAACTTCAAACAGCTCAACGACACCCTGGGCCACGACCAGGGCGACCTGCTGCTGCAGCTGGTCGCCCAGCGGCTCAATGGCTGTGTCCGGGTGGTGGATACCGTGGCTCGCCTGGGAGGCGACGAGTTTGTGGTGATGCTCGAAGGCCTGAGCCCCGAAGCCGATGCCCTGGCCAACGAGGCCCGCAGCGTGGCTGAAAAAGTGCTTGCCGCCCTGTCGATGCCCTACGACCTGGAGGGCCGCCACTATCGCAGCACGCCCAGCATTGGCGTGGCGCCCTTCCGGGGCAGCCAGACCCGCATGCTGGACCTGCTCAAGCAGGCCGACCTGGCGATGTACCAGGCCAAGACCGCTGGACGCAGCACCCTGCGGTTTTTCGACCCCCACATGCAGGCCGTGGTGTCGGCCCGCGCCGCACTCGAGGCGGACCTGCGCAGCGCCCTGACCCAACAGCAGTTTTTGCTGCACTTTCAGCCCCAGATCAACGCTTCGAGCCGCTACATCGGGGTGGAGGCGCTGGTGCGCTGGCAGCATCCCGGGCGCGGCCTGGTCTCGCCCGCGCAATTCATCCCGCTGGCCGAAGAAACCGGCCTGATCCTGATGATCGGGCGCTGGGTGCTGGACACGGCCTGCCAGACACTGGCGCGCTGGAAGTCCGACCCCCAGCTGCGCGGCCTGACCATGGCAGTCAACGTCAGCTCACGCCAGTTTCGCAACAACCGTTTTGTGGAAGACGTGGCGCACGCACTGGCAGTCCATGATGCACCGGCCCACCTGCTCAAGTTGGAATTGACCGAAAGCCTGCTGGTGGAAGACATGGATGCCGCCATTGCCACCATGACGGCCCTGCGCCGGCTGGGGGTGTGTTTTGCACTGGACGACTTCGGCACCGGGTATTCGAGCCTGAGTTACCTCAAACGCCTGCCCCTGCACCAGCTCAAGGTGGACCAGAGCTTTGTGCGCGACCTTCTGACCGACGCCAACGACGCGGCCATTGTCGACACCATCATTGCCCTGAGCCGCAGCCTGGGGCTGGAAGTGATCGCCGAAGGGGTGGAGACCCCCGAGCAGCATGCGCTGCTGCTCAAGGCGGGCTGTAACGCCTTCCAGGGCTATCTGTTCAGCAAACCCCTGCCCGTAGACCCGCTGGAACACCTGCTGCGCCAGTCCCGGGCCTGACCGGCTTCCCATTCCGACTTTATTGCACCGCAGGCCGTGGCGCGCCACGGCCTGGCCATGCCTGATCGCGGGCACCCGGGGTTGCACCTGTATTCTTCTTTTCTTTCTATGAATCCATAGTAGTAGTAGTAAGCACCGCCCTGCGCTGTGGAAAAGCCGCTTTTGGCTTTGTCTGACAGGCACTTGCGCCAGCGCCGATGCTGTGCGCAACCCCGGTTGCGTGCTGTCACCCTCTGAGGGATAACACCGACATACGGTGCAAATCTGTGGACAAGTGCCCACTTGTGCCAGCTTTGTCCACTGGCTTATCCCGGATCCCATGGGCAACACCGCAATGGCCGGCACAGGCCGCCCCTGTCACCCCTGTTGCCCAAACGGCCAGAAAGCCCGCCAGAGCGGCTCGGCGGCGCCTGGGTACCCCACGGGTTCCCGGTCCTGTGGGCATGCCCTGTGAAGGGCGGGGGGCCGATGGCAAGCCTGTGGTCAGCCAAAACTTGCAGGCACCCCGCCGGATGGCGCCCAAACCTGCCGCAAAGTCCGCTCCCAGCCCTCGATTGGCCCCGGCCGGCTGTTCCGGACTTATTCTTTTAAGACTATCTTATTCAATAGCAGTAGTAGTAGAGGCACCGGTTTTATGGGGATAAGTTGATTTTTTGCAGCGCTGACAAGCAGTTGCATGCAGTCAAAGGGTGTGGGTGGAGGGCTGTTGCCGATGCGCCATGAAATGAACAAGCTGGCGCACAGGCGCATTTCTGTGGATAAGTGTCCAGTTGTGCCAACTGCCCTCACAGGTGTTTATCCACAGGGCTGGCACTCACGTGCAGCCCGGGGTGTGACTTGGGGGGTAGGTGCGCCCACGCCGCAGCGCCACCTGGGGTTCAGGCGGGTGGACGGTTGCCGAATCAGACGGGAATAAAAGGGGGGGCGGAGGGCGCGCCCCAGGCGCCGCGCTGTCAGAAGTGCCGTGCGTAGCGCACTTGCACGAAGTTCTGGCCCGGGTTGGGCTTTTTGAGGCCGCCGTTGGAACTGTGCTGGATGCGCAACTGCCATTCGTGCTGGCGTTGCGCGCCATGGCTGTAGCCAAGGGCCAGATGGCTGGCGAAATTGAAGCGGGTGCTGAAGGCCTTGGTCCGGGTCACGTACAGCGGGCTGGCGTAGTTGATGCCGATGCCGCCTTCGGTGAACCAGGGGCTGCGCCCGCCGTCAAAGCGCAGCCGCAGCGTCGGGGTGATGCCCAGGACGGTGCTGTGCACCCGGCCAGCGGTGCCGTCGGTCATCCAGTGGCTGAGGTATACATCCCAGTGCCCGCGCACCAGGCCACCCCACCATTCCTTTTGCCAGCCATGGTTCCAGGGCACGGTGGCGCCCAGGCTGACCGACTGGCTATCTTCGCGGGCGCCTTCCACCTGGACATACAGGCTGGGTTTGTCCGTCAAGGGTGCAGGGAGAGTCTGTGCCTGCAGGGGGGTACTGGCGGCCAACGCCAGCACACAGGCGGTAAGGATGTGGTGCGTGAATATCATGGTGGGCAGAATCGCACTGGCAAAAAAGCAATAAAGCGGCCAGTGTAGATGCTGCGCGCGTGCCCGGGTCCAAGGGCAATCCTTGCAAGGCATACCCGCGGCAATGCCGCGGGTGGCCTGTCGGCTTGCGTTACTGCATGCGGTGCATTCCGTGCATTGCGCCGTGATCTCCCCGGCCCATCTGCTTGCCATCGCCCTTGCCAAAGCCCTTTCGGTGGTGGCGAAGGCTGTGTTCGTCAAAGGTTTTCTGCTGCGCCGGGCTCAGGGTGTTGTAGAGCGCCTTGGTGGCATCGCCATGGCGATCGGCCTCGGCCATGCGCTGCGCGCGCAGCTCACGCATGCGGTCGATGCGCTCGGGGGTGGTCAGTGCTGCCATGTCCTGGCGGTTCATCCCCGGGCCCCGGCGGGCCGACTGCATGGTGTCGGCAAAGGTCGCCCAGGCAGCTTCCTGGGCAGGTGTGATTTGCAACTGGGCCTTGAAGTCGGCCAGGTGCCGGGCCATGCGCTTGGCCATGCGCTCCTGCATGCGGGCGGGTGTACCCGCCTGACGTTGCTGGGCAGCGGTGGCACTGGTGGCGTTGTTTTCTCCAGCTGGAACGGTGCTGGAGTTCTGGGCCAGCACGGGCAGGGCCAGTGCGGCGATGAAAGCGGCGGTGGCCAGACGACGGGAAGTGAATGCCATGATGAGGTCCTTTCGTTACGGAGGAATCCGCCGGTTGTTGGAGGCGGCAGGGTTTCAGTGTGCTCGCGTGCTGTATCGCTGGCGTACACGTTGGGTGAGAGTGTGTAAAGTTGCGATAACAAAGGCGCAGCAGGCGCCTTCCTGATTTTGAATAAAAATAGGTTCCTGCGCTTTATTGACAAGCGCTGATAGCTATTAAATAAGTAGCATTTCAAGGTTGATACACCGGGCAGCTTGCACAAGGGGGCATGTTGGCCCGTTGGCATTTCCGGATTTAACGAAAAGGGTTTCCGTTGTTCAAGAACATGATCGTGTACCGCATCGCGCCGCAGTGGCAGGTGGGGCTGGAGCAGGTGGAAGAGGCTTTGAACAAAGCCGTTTTCATGGAGTGTGGTGCCACGCAGGAGCGCTCTTTCGGTTTTGTGCCGCCGCGCGGCGAGGCGCATGGCCCGCTGGCCGAGTCGGTGGGGGGGCAGTGGATACTGCGTTTCATGGTCGAGGCCAAGGTGCTGCCCGGCTCGGTGCTGGCGCGCCGTGTGAATGAAAAAGCCGAACGCATCGAGCAGGAAACCGGCCGCAAGCCCGGCAAGAAGGAAAAGCGCGACCTCAAGGACGAGGCCAAGCTCGACCTGCTGCCCATGGCCTTCACCAAGCAGGGCTCGACCTGGGTGTGGATGGATCCGCAGGCGCGCACCCTGGTGCTCGACACCTCCAGCCAGGCGCGTGCCGACGAGGTGGTGAGCACGCTGGTCGAGCTGCTGCCAACGGGCTTTGCAGTGGCGCTGCTCAGCACCCAGACCTCGCCGCAGGCCGCCATGTCGCACTGGCTCAAGGAGCAGGAGCCGCCCGTGGGCTTCACGGTTGACCGCGAATGCGAGCTCAAGGCCGCCGACGAGGAAAAGGCCGTGGTGCGCTATGCGCGCCACCCGCTCGACATCGAGGAAGTGCAGGCGCACATTGCGGGGGGCAAGCTGCCCACCAAGCTGGCACTGACCTGGGACGACCGCGTGTCGTTCATGCTCACCGAGGGGCTGCAGCTCAAGAAGGTGTCTTTTCTGGACACCGTGTTCGAGGACAAGGCCGCAGACGACGGCGGTTTTGACACCGACGTGGCCATTGCCACGGGCGAATTGAGCAAGCTCATCCCCGACCTCATCGAGGCGCTGGGCGGCGAGGCCGAGAGCGGCATTGCCAGCGCCGCCGCTGCGGTGGCCGCGAGCGCCTCTGGCGGTGTGGTCACCGGACCGGCCACGGCGCCGGTGGACACCGACCCCGATTCAGCCCCGTTCTAAACCGTTGACCGACAGGAAAATTTCCGTGACCGAAGCCACGACCCCAGCCACCGAGCGTCCCGCATTGCCCGACCGCCTCTCGGTGGACCCGCGCAGTCCCCACCATGTCCGCGCCGTGTTCGACCACGACATCGGCATCCGCATCAACGGCAAGGAACGCACCGATGTCGAGGAATACTGCGTCAGCGAAGGCTGGGTGAAAGTGCCCTCGCCCAAGACGGTGGACCGCAAGGGCCGGCCCTTGATGATCACGCTCAAGGGCGCGGTGGAGGTTTTCTACAAGTAATGCCCGTGCTGTGCGTTGCCCTGGCACTTTGAACCGGGCGCGGCCCGGGCCAGCAGCCTCCGTGCAAGGGCCGCCCCGCCGCACTGGAGGCGTCCCCCTGGAGGGGGAAGGCGCCGCAGGCGACTCAGGGGGTGCGCCCCAGGATTGAACGGGCGACGAGTTCCTTCATGATCTCCGACGTGCCGCCGTAGATGCGCAGCACGCGCGCGTCGGTCCAGAAGCGCGAGATCGGGTACTCGGCCATGTAGCCGTAGCCGCCGAACAATTGCAGGCAGGCGTCGGCCACGCGGCCGAAAACCTCAGTGGTGTGCAGCTTGAGCGCGCTCACCGCCTCGGGCGTGAGTTCGCCGCGCTGGTAAGCGGCCACGCTGGCGTTGAGGAAGGCCTCGGCGGCGGCGATATCGCTGGCGCATTGGGCCAGCGTGAAACGCGTGTTCTGAAACTGGCCGATGGGCTGGCCGAAGGCCTGGCGCTCCTGCACGTATTTCAGCGTGGCGTCGAGCGCGCCCTTGGCGCCATGCACCGCCTGCACGCCGATGATGAGGCGCTCGCGCGGCAGCTCGCGCATCATCTGCACGAAGCCTTGGCCTTCCACGCCGCCCAGCAGCGCGTCGAGTGGCACGCGCATGTCGTTGAAGAACAGCTCGGAGGTGTCGCCCGCGTGCTGGCCGATTTTTTCCAGGTTCTGGCCGCGCGTGAAGCCGGGTGTGGATGCATCGACCAGGAACAGGCTTACGCCCTTGGCCCCAAGCGCCGGGTCGGTCTTGGCGGCGAGCACCAGCAGGTCGCAGTTCTGGCCGTTGCTGATGAAGATCTTGCTGCCGTTGATGACGTAGTGGTCGCCGTCCTTGCGCGCTGTGGTGCGGATGGCCTTGAGGTCGCTGCCCGCGCCGGGCTCGGTCATGCCGATGGCGGCGATGGCCTCGCCGCTGGCCATGCGCGGCAGCCAGTACTGGCGCTGCGCCTCGGTGCCGCAGTGCAGCAGGTAGGGCGGGATGATGTCGTTGTGCACCTGCAGCCCGCCGACAAAGCCGCCGTAGCCCCGGCGCGAGAGCACCTCGACCACGGCGAACGAGAAGGGCACGCTGGCGCCCGGGCCGCCGTAGGCGTCGGGCACGTCGGCGCAGAGGTAGCCGTTCTCGCCCATCTTGCGCAGCAAGTCGCGCGGCACGCGGCCCGCCTTTTCCCAGGTGCGGTAATGGGGTTCGATCTCGGCGTCGCAAAAGCGCTCCAGCGACTCGGTGAAGAGTTGCAGTTCGGCCTGTTCTTCGGCGCTGATGAAATGATTGGGCAGCATGGCGGTAATATTGCTATAAAAATAAGAGCTACCAGTGCTTGATACACAAGCGCTGGAGGTCAAAAATACTCAAATATTGATCACACCCGCTCGTAAATGGCTGCGATGCCCTGACCGCCGCCGATGCACATGGTCACCAGCGCGTAGCGCCCGCCGGTGCGGTGCAGCTCGGCAATCGCCTTGGTGGTGATGATGGCGCCCGTGGCGCCCACCGGGTGGCCGAGCGAAATGCCCGAGCCATTCGGGTTGACCTTGGCCGGGTCCAGGCCCAGGTCTTTGGTGACGGCGCAGGCCTGTGCGGCGAAGGCCTCGTTGGCCTCGATCACGTCCAGGTCGTTGATGGTGAGCCCGGCCTTTTTCAGCGCCAGCTGCGTGGCCGGCACCGGGCCGATGCCCATGTATTTGGGGTCCACGCCCGCGTGGGCGTAGGCCACCAGGCGGGCCAGCGGCTTGGCGCCACGGGCCTGGGCGGCCTGGGCGTCCATCAGCACCACGGCGGCAGCGGCGTCGTTGATACCCGAGGCGTTGCCGGCCGTCACCGTGCCGTTTTCCTTGATGAACACGGGCTTGAGCTTGGCCAGGTCGTCCAGGGTGCAGCCGGGGCGGAAGTGCTCGTCGGTGGCGTACTGCACATCGCCCTTTTTGCTCTTGAGGGTGACGGGCACGATCTGGTCCTTGAACACCCCGGCCTGCGTGGCGCGCTCGGCGCGGTTGTGGCTTTCAACGGCCAGGCGGTCCTGGTCTTCGCGGGTGATGCCCCATTTGGCGGCGATGTTCTCGGCCGTCACACCCATGTGGATGTTGTGGAAGGGGTCGTGCAGCGCACCGATCATCATGTCCACCATCTTGGTGTCGCCCATGCGGGCGCCCCAGCGCATGTTCAGGCTGGCAAAGGGCACACGGCTCATGACTTCGGCACCAGCGCCAATGGCCACGTCGGCGTCGCCCAGCTGGATGCTCTGCGCCGCCGACACGATGGCCTGCAGGCCCGAGCCGCACAGGCGGTTGACGTTGAAGGCGGGCGTGGCTTCGGCGCAGCCGCCATTGATGGCCGCCACGCGCGAGAGGTACATGTCGCGCGGCTCGGTATTGACCACGTGACCGAACACCACGTGGCCCACGTCCTTGCCCTGCACGTTGGCGCGGGCGAGCGACTCGCGCACCACCAGGGCGCCCAGCTCGGTGGGGGGGATGTCTTTCAGGCTGCCACCAAAGGTGCCAATGGCGGTACGCACGGCGCTGACAACAACAACTTCACGGGTCATGGATCGATCCTTTCGAGGTAAAAAACGGGTCTAGCTCTTGTTTGATAAGCGCTGGTAGCTATCAAAAAAGGAGTTATTCAGGCGTCGCGCACATCGGCCACGGGCAGGGCGCCAAAGTCGGGGCGCTCCAGCCAGGCCAGCACGCGGGCCGCCGCATCGGTGGCGCTGCTGAGCATGCCGCTGCTCTGGAGCTGGGCGAAATTCTGCACATCCGGGAAGGCCTCGGGTGTGGCGCTGCGCAGCTGGGTCTGCATGTCGGTGTCGATCACTCCCGGTGCCAGCGAGCACACGCGCGCACCGTGCGGCTTGTGCGCCTCGTCCAGCGCCATGCAGCGCGTGAAATGGTCCATGCCGGCCTTGGCCGCGCAATAGGGCGCTTGCGATGCCATGGGGCGGCGGCCCAGGCCCGAGGAGATGTTGAGCACCTTGCGCGGCACGCTCCAGCCCTCGGTAGCGCCCAGAAAGGCGGCGCACAGCAGCAGGGGCGCTTCCAGCCCCACGCGCAGCGCCAGGGCCAGGTCGGCCGGGGCACTGCCCGAGAGCGGCGCAATGGGCGGAATCACCCCGGCGTTGTTGATCAGGGTGGCGCTGGCATGGCTGTCGGGCGCCAGCGCCTGCAGCCATTCGCGCAGGCGCTGCGCAGCTTGCTCGGTGTGGGCCAGGTCCTGCTCCCATTGCAGCAACGTGGCGCCCTGGGCGGAGGCTTCTGCGGCCAGGGCGGGGTGGGAATGGCGCGACAGGCACAGCAGCGTGTGGCCGGGGCGCAGCAGCTGGCGCGCCATGGCCAGACCCATGCCGCGCGAGGCACCGGTCAGAATGGTGAGGTGTTGAGGCATGTTCGCATGGTACCCGCCTGCGAGGGGGCGATGGCAATGTCTCTGTCGCCTGGCCGCGCCGTGATTCCGGTCAGAACGGCGCTGGCAGGGCAAATTCCACCGGCAGGCCCGTGCCCGGATGCTCGAAGGCCAGCCAGGCGGCATGCAGCAGCAGCCGGGAGGCGCGGGTGCGGGTGGCGCTGTCCGCATACAGCGCATCGCCCAGAATGGCGTGGCCCACGGCCGCAAGGTGCACGCGCAGCTGGTGGGTGCGGCCGGTGACCGGTTCCAGTTCGATGTGGGTGGTGTGGGTGGCCGGGTCGTAGGCCAGCGCCCGCCAGCGGGTCAGGCTGGGCTTGCCGTGCCCGGGGTCGATGACGCGCAGGGGGCGGCGCTCCCAGTCGGCCGCAATTGGCAGGTCGATATCGGCCCAGGTGCTGGCGTCCGGGGCCGCCATGCGGCCGCTCACGATGGCGTGGTAGCGCTTGTGCACCGTGCGCAACTCGAAAGCCCGGCCCAGGCGGCGCTGCACTTCGGGGGTACGTGCCATCAGCACCAGGCCCGAGGTGGCCTGGTCCAGCCGGTGCACCACCAGCGCCCCGGGCCAGCGCTGCTGGGCGCGTGCGCTCAGACAGTCCTGCTTGTCCGGGCCGCGCCCGGGCACGCACAGCAGGCCCGGGGGTTTGGCCAGCACGAGCAGGTCGTCGTCGGCGTACAGGCACTGCACCGGGCCGGCACCAACTGCTGCGCTGGCATCAGGGGGCCGCATTGACCAGCCGGTCGACGGTGTCGCACAGCTCCTGTACGTCGTTGGGTTTGTGGATCAGCGCGCGTGCGCCGGCCGCCAGGGCCGCCTGCTCGATTTCGGCCGTGACATGGCCCGAGGCCAGCGCCACGGGCAGGTCGGGGCGGATGGTGCGCACTTCGTTCAACAGGTCGACGCCCGAGTAGCCAGGCATGTTGTAGTCGGTCACCAGCAGGTGGTAGCTGTGCGGTGCGGCGCGCAGGGCGTCGGCAGCGGCGTGGGGGTCGTTGAAACCGCTCACCTGGTAGCCACGCCGGCGCAGGAGGCGTTGCACCAGAAAGACCAGCGCCTGGTCGTCATCGACATACATCACGTGGTAGCCATGCCCTTGCGCAGCGTGGGGGGGCGTTGGCGGAGGGGCGGGGGCGTGCATTTCGGCGGCGGGCACCGCGGCCCCCGCCACCGGGAAGTACAGCGTAAAGCGGCTACCGTGGCCGGTGTTGCTGTGCACATCCACCGCACCGTCGTGCGTGCGCATCACGCCATGCACCACGGACAGGCCCAGCCCAGTGCCCTGGCCCACGGGCTTGGTGGTGAAGAACGGCTCGAAGATGCGCGCCTGCGTGGCTGCGTCCATGCCCGGGCCGTTGTCCTGCACGCTGATGGCCACATAGTTGCCTGCGCTCAAGCCCAGGCGTTCACACTGGCGCGGGTCGGGGTTGGCGAGTGCCGCATCGACCTGCACTGTGCCCCGGGCCTCCCCGATGGCATGGATGGCGTTGGTGCACAAGTTGAGCAGGGCCTGCTCGACCTGGGTGGGGTCGGCGAGCACGGGGGGCAGGCCCCGGGGTTGGTGCATGTGCAGGTCGATGGTGGGCGGCATCGTGACGCGCAGCAGCCGCTCGGTGTCGTGCATGACCTCGGCCACGGGCACGGCGGTGCGCCGGGGCGGCTCGTTGCGGCTGAAGGTGAGGATCTGGCGCACCAGGTCGCGCGCGCGGCGCCCGGCCTTCTCGATCTCCAGCAGGCTCTCCATGGCGGGCGAGCCCGCGCCGCAGTCGGCCTTGGCCAGCTCGACGTTGCCCAGGATGGCGCCCAGGATGTTGTTGAAGTCGTGCGCAATGCCGCCGGCCATGGTGCCCACGGCCTGCATCTTGTGCGACTCGCGCAGTTGCGCTTCGAGTTCGCTGCGGTGCGCCTCGGCCTTCTTGCGGCCGGTGAGGTCGCGTGCAAAGACGGTGGTGGTTTCGCCCTCGGCACGCCGCTCGAACGACACGCTGACCTCTACCGCCAGCTCCTTGCCTGCGGCGGTGAGCGCGGTCATCTCGCCCAGCAGGGCCTGCGTGGCAAGCTGGGCGAAAGCCAGGGCCTGCGCAGCATCGGGCAGAAAGCGTTCGAGCGGGCTGCCCAGTGCATCGCTGGTGCTGCACTGGAACAGCGCTGCAGCCGTGGGGTTGAACACGGTGATGCGCTGGTGCTGGTCCACGCACACGATGGCGTCCAGCGCCGAGTTGATGATGGCCTCCAGCCGCTTTTCGCTGGCGTGGAGCTGCTCGTTGCGCTGCTGCAGTGCCTGGCGCTCGGCCAGCAGGGGGCCCTGATCGATCACGGCGCACAAAAACTGCCGCAGAGGCGGCGCGCCGTTCTGCGCCACCTCGATGCAGGCAACGTGCAGGTCGCCCGTGATGCGCGCATCGCTGCCGATTGGAAACACCACCTCGGTGACCTCGCTGTGGCCTTCGTCCCGGGCCGTGGCAAAGGCCTGGCGCACCCGGGCCGCGTCGTGTTCGGACACGAAGGGCATCAGTTCGGTGAGCGGGCGGTCGTGCTCGGTGGGCTGAAACGAGCGGTGTGCCATGGCGTTGGCCTGCACCACCATGTCGTATTCATCCAGCACCATCAGCGCCAGCGGAACGCTGGAGAACAAGGCCTCGAAGCGCTCGGAGGCGCTTTCGGCCGCTGCCTGGCTGTACTGCAGCACTTTGTTTTGCGCCTCCAGCTCGGCCTGGTAGGCGCGCAGTTCGGCTACCAGCGCGGGCAGCGGCCCCTCGGGAGGCTCTGGCGCGGACGTGGGCTGCGGTGTGGGCGCCTGCGGCCCGGGATCGGGCGGCGGCTCACGCAGCAAAAAAGACAGGTCGGGAAGACTCATGGGCTGAGGGCGATGGCCGCTGCGCCCGGTGCGCAGCGGGGCCGGTGCCGGTGCGCCGGAGTGTACGCCCGTCCGCCCGCCGGGCGGGGGTGTGGCCTTGCCACGTGGGTGTGCGGGTCAGCGTTTGACCGACACCAGCTCGATCTCGAAATGCAGCGTGGCGTTGGGCGGGATCACGCCACCGACACCGCGTTCGCCATAGGCAATGGAAGGCGGGCAGGTCAGCCTGGCCTTGCCACCGGGCTTCATGCGCTGCACGCCCTCGGTCCAGCAGGAGATCACGCGGTTCAGCGGAAACTCGGTGGGCTGGCCGCGCTTGTGGGAGCTGTCGAACTCCCTGCCATCGGGGAAAGTGCCACGGTAGTGCACCTTGACCGTGTCTGTGGCGGCGGGCGAAATGCCCACCCCTTCCTTGACCGACTGGAACACCAGGCCGCTGGGCGTGGAGACCCCCGCAAACTGCGCCAGGGCGGCGGGCGCCAGGGCCAGCGAAGTGAGCAGGGCGAAAAGAACGCGCATGAAGAAAGCTCCGGAAAAAACAAAGGCCCGATGGTAGGGCCTTTGGGGGGAGTACCGGAGGCAGAGCCGTACTGAATGGGTGGCTGCCGCCTGCAGGGTGGGCAGTCGATGCTGCCCAGTGCATACCGTGCTTTCAAAAAGATAGCTGCTTGTGCCTGCTGCACAAGGGCTATAGGCCAAAAAGACAGCAAACCTGGGCAGCACACCAGGCGAAGCCCGGAGAAACGGCAACCCCAGTGCTGAGCCGCGCCTGAGAGGTGAGAAATGCCCCGTTTTGATAATCGTGGGCCTGAATAATGCGGATTTTTTCGGGGGACTAACGATCAAGGTAAGCCGCCCGCCATCCCAGAACCAGGCCAAGGCGGCGATTTTGTATTTGTACAAGCAGGTGCTGGGTGTGGATTTGCCCTGGCTGGACGATGTGGTGCAGGCCAAAACGCCCAGACGCCTGCCGGTGGTGTTGACGGCTACCGAGGTGCGCACTTTGCTGCTGCACATGCAGGGCACCACCGGGCTGATTGCGCAGTTGCTGTATGGCACGGGCATTCGCTTGCTCGAAGCCCTGCGCCTGCGCGTCAAGGAGGTGGGGTTTGCCCGGCGCGAGATTGTGATTCGCGAAGGCAAAGGGAATAAAGACCGCATCACCGTGTTGCCCGAAAACCTGATCGGCCCTTTGCAGCAGCAATTGCAGAAGGCGCGGGCGTTGCACGAAAAGGACGTGGAGGCGGGTTTTGGCCGTGTGCATTTGCCGCATGCGCTGGCGGTGAAGTACGCCCATGCGGACCGCAGCTGGGCTTGGCAATGGGTGTTTCCGTCGCCGGTGCGCTCTGTGGATCCGCGCCCCGACGCTGTGACGGGCGCTTTGCTGGAGCGGCGCCACCATGTGTACCCGGAGTCGGTGCAGCGCGCAGTGCGCGAGGCAGCCCGGCTGGCGCAGATTGACAAGCCGGTCAGTCCGCATGTGTTGCGCCATTCATTTGCCACGCATTTGCTGCAAGCGGGCTACGACATTCGCACGGTGCAAGAGCTGCTGGGCCATGCCGATGTGAGCACCACCATGATTTATACGCATGTGCTCAACAAAGGCGGGCGCGGCGTGCTCAGCCCGCTCGATGCGCTGTAAAGCACAAAGGCCCGTCACCGGGCCTTTGTTTTCATCAGGCAGCGCCATCACAGCGCCGCATCAGCGCGCTTTACGCCAGTTCGCTCACCGGCACGCAGCTGCAGAACAGGTTGCGGTCGCCATACACGTTGTCTACGCGGCCCACGGGGGACCAGTATTTGTTGCTGCGCAGGGCGGCTACGGGGTAGGCGGCGGCTTCGCGGGTGTAGGGGTGGGTCCACTCGCTGGCCAGCAGGCTTTCGGCGGTGTGCGGGGCGTTCTTCAGCGGGTTGTTGTCCTGAGGCAAGGCACCGGATTCGATCTGGCGGATTTCTTCGCGGATGGCAATCATCGCGTTGATGAAGCGGTCCAGCTCGAACAGTGTCTCGCTTTCGGTGGGCTCCACCATCAGGGTGTTGGCCACGGGGAAGCTGAGCGTGGGTGCGTGAAAGCCGTAGTCAATCAGACGCTTGGCCACGTCTTCGGCCATCACGCCGCTGGTGTCCTTCAAGCCGCGCAGATCCAGAATGCACTCGTGCGCCACATGGCCGTTGGCCGATGCGTACAGCGTGGGGTAGTGGTCTTTCAGGCGCGCGCTGATGTAGTTGGCGCTGAGGATGGCGGCTTCGGTGGCGGCCTGCAGGCCTTCGGCGCCCATCATGCGGATGTACATCCAGCTGATGGGCAGCACGGCGGCGTTGCCCAGCGGTGCGGCCGAAACGGCGCCCACCGTGGCGCTCTGGCCTGCCGTGGCATGGCCGGGCAGGTAGGGCACGAGGTCTTCCACCACACACACGGGGCCGACGCCGGGGCCGCCTCCGCCGTGCGGGATGCAGAAGGTCTTGTGCAGGTTCAGGTGGCTCACGTCGCCGCCAAATTCGCCGGGCGCGGCCACGCCCACCAGGGCGTTCATGTTGGCACCGTCCACGTACACGCGGCCGCCATGGCTGTGCACGAGCTGGCACAGCTCCTTGACCTGGGTTTCGAACACGCCGTGCGTGCTGGGGTAGGTGATCATCACGCAGGCGAGGTTGGCGCTGTGCTTCTCGCACTGGGCCTGCAGGTCCGCCATGTCGACGTTGCCGTTTTCGTCGCACTTGGTCACCACCACCTGCATGCCCACCATCTGGGCGCTGGCGGGGTTGGTGCCGTGCGCGCTGCTCGGGATCAGGCAGATGTTGCGGTGCCCGTGCCCCTGCGCTTCGTGGTAGGCCTTGATGGCCAGCAGGCCGGCGTATTCGCCCTGGCTTCCTGCGTTGGGCTGCAGGCTGATGCCCGCGTAGCCCGTGGCCTGGCACAGCCAGGCGCGCAGTTGCTCGTCGAGCAGGCGGTAGCCTTCAAGTTGGCCGGCCGGTGCGAACGGGTGCACGTGGGCAAACTCGGGCCAGGTGATCGGGATCATCTCGCTCGTCGCGTTGAGCTTCATGGTGCACGAGCCCAGCGGGATCATGGTGCGGTCGAGCGCCAGGTCTTTGTCGGACAGCTGGCGGATGTAGCGCAGCATGCCGGTCTCCGAGTGGTGGGTGTTGAACACCGGGTGCGTGAGGTAGCTGCTCGTGCGGCGCAGGCTGGCCGGGATGAGGTCGGGCGCGCTGGCGTCCAGGGCTTCCACGGTGGGTTGCACGGCCGTGGGCGCGAAGGCGCGCCAGAGCAGGGCGAGGTCGTCGCGCGTGGTGGTTTCGTCGAGCGACAGGGCCACGCACTGGCCGCGCAGCAGGCGCAGGTTGGCGCCGGCGTCCAGCGCGCGCTGCACCACGGCGCGGGCGGCGTCGCTGCTGCCCAGGTCTACGGTCAGGGTGTCGAAGGCCGTGGCGTGCAGCGGCGTGAAGCCCAGTTGCTTGAGGCCTGCCGCCAGGATGGCGGTGAAGCGCGCCACGCGCAGTGCGATGCGCTGCAGGCCTTCAGGGCCGTGGTACACGGCGTACATGCTCGCGATCACGGCGGGCAGCACCTGCGCGGTGCAGATGTTGGAGGTGGCCTTCTCGCGGCGGATGTGTTGCTCGCGCGTTTGCAGTGCCAGGCGGTAGGCCGGCTTGCCGTGCACGTCCACGCTCACGCCCACCAGCCGGCCGGGCATGGAGCGCTTGAATTCGTCGCGGCAGGCCATGTAGGCGGCGTGCGGGCCGCCCGCGCCCATGGGCATGCCAAAGCGTTGGGTGGTGCCGACCACGATGTCGGCGCCCATCTCACCCGGGGTCTTGAGCAGCGTGAGCGCCAGCAGGTCGGCGGCCAGGATCAGCGCGGCGCCCTTGCCGTGGATGATGTCGGCGCTCATCTGCCAGTCGGCCAGCCAGCCGCTGGAGCCGGGGTACTGGTTGATGGCGGCGAAGTAGTCGTCCTGGCCGATGGCGGCCATCCATTCGTCGCCCGAGCGGATCACCTTGACCGACAGGCCCAGCGGCGCGGCGCGCGTTTGGATGACCTCGATGGTCTGCGGGTGGCAGTCGCCGCTGACGATGATCGTATTGCCCTTGGCCTTGACCGAGCGCTTGGCCAGCGTCATGGCCTCGGCGGCGGCGGTGGCCTCGTCGAGCATGGAGGCGTTGGCGATCGGCATGCCGGTCAGGTCGCACACCATGGTCTGGAAGTTGACCAGCGCCTCCATGCGGCCTTGCGAGAT